>CAZJBT010000060.1:0-11961 GCA_964544345.1 uncultured Oscillospiraceae bacterium | reverse complement strand
TGATCTATGATAGTACCGTGAAGCAGGGCAGCGGCCTTGCCTACACGGAGAAAAATGGTGAGAGCTGCCCGTATCTGGACGATGGAACAAAGCTCATGGACGAGCTGTTCGCGCTGTGATGCCCGAGCTTCTGACCGAATGCGCCTGGGCAAAGGTGAATCTCACGCTTGAAGTGCTCTCCCTTCGGCCGGACGGATATCACGACCTGCGTTCGGTGATGCAGACGGTCAGCTTATGCGATGACGTCGCGATATGCCAGAACACCGGGGAATGGCGCGTCATCTGCGACGACCCGGCCGTTCCGGCAGGGGAGGACAACCTCGCGCTGCGCGCCGCACGTGCCTATAAGCGGGCGGCCGGTATCCGGATGGACGGTGTTGTCGTTCGGCTGGATAAGCGGATCCCAATGCAAGCCGGCCTTGGCGGCGGCAGCGCTGACGCGTCAGCCGTGCTGCGTGCGCTCAACCGCCGGTATCAGGCGCTTTCAGACGAGGAGCTGTGCGCGCTGGCTGGGGAACTCGGTTCGGACGTGCCATTCTGCGTCCGCGGTGGCACGGTGCTCTGCGGGGGTCGCGGTGAGCGAATGACGCCGCTCGCGCCGCTCGGCGCTTGCTGGTTCGTGCTCTGCAAGCCGGGTTTTTCAGTTTCGACGCCGACCCTTTTCCGCGCGATCGACGCGCACCCGGAGCTTCGTGCGGACGGCGCGCAGGCGGCGGAAACGGCGATCCGGCATGGGGAGCTTCCATATGGCGTATATACCAATCGGTTTGAGCGCTTGTTGGAGCGTGAGCATCCGGAGCTTGCCGCGCTTCGCGGCGCGCTGCTGGATGCGGGCGCTCTGCTTGCTTCGCTCACCGGAACCGGTTCGGCCTATTTCGGCCTGTTTGCGCATCAGGCAGACGCGGAGCGCGCGCGATCTGCGCTTTTGACTGCTTATCCGCAGACTTTTTTGGCGCAGCCTGTATAAAAACATGAAAATCCGTCCATTGTTGTAATATCTCAACAATGGACGGTGTTTTTATGGCAAAACGGCTTTGCCCGATCCTTCTTTCTGCAGCGCTGATGCTGTTCGCGCTGACTGGAGTACTTACCATCCGCCAACAGCAGGGGATCGCGGAGAAGATGATCCGCCTTCATGTGGTAGCGGCGTCGGATTCGGAGACCGACCAGTCGAACAAGCTTCAGGTACGCGACTGTGTGCTGGAATATGCCTCGGTATATCTGTCCGATGCACAGAACGCGCAGCAGGCCAGAGCGGCGCTTGCACCGCATCTGACAGAGCTGCAGGAGGCGGCGGAGGCGTGTCTTTTGAGCCTTGGTGTGGAGCAGTCTGTCACCGTAACGCTTGGCTCTGAGACGCTTGACACACGCGATTATGACTCATTCACGCTGCCCGCAGGCCGTTATACGACGCTGCGTGTGACGATCGGGGCGGGCGAGGGGCACAATTGGTGGTGCGTTGTATTCCCATCGCTCTGCACGGCAGCGACGACGGAAGCACTTGAGCAGGATGCCCTGCAGGCCGGACTGACGAGCGGCGATGTCCAATGGATCACCTCGGATTCCGTTGACGTAACGCTCCGCTTTAAGACGCTCGAATGGCTCCAGCGGCTCCTTTCGTTCCTTTCATAAAAAAGCGCAGAGGAGTTTCCTCTGCGCTTTTTTACAGCAAATGTCGGATCGGCGTCAACAGAAAGCCAAGCGCTTTGTAAAGAATGGTCTGGAGCGTGCCGCTGCCATCGCTTTTATAATCGCTGCCGAACTGATAGGTTCCATCCGGCAGGTCGAGACGGCAGGCCTCGCAGACTGCATACGCCTGTTCGCGGAGCTGCTGATTCAGTTCGGGGCAGTCTACTGCAAGCATCAGCTCAGTATCCAGATAGGTGCTCCGCATATCAAGGTTATAAGACCCCACAAGACTCAGCCGGTCGTCGATCAAAATGGTTTTTGTGTGACGGGAGCGCGCGCCGCAGTATTCGTAGACTGCTGCGCCTGTCTCCAACACATCCGGCTTGTGCCGCAGGTAGTCCGAGCAGCCGAACGGATTGGCGCCGTTTTCAACGGCGTTGGTCAAAATACTGATTTGCGTCCCGCTGTCCGCCGCCGCCGCAAGGTCGCTTAGCATCCCACGTCCACAGATGATATAAGGTGTCTCGATCAGAACCTCCTGGCTTCCGTGCATGAGCTGCGTGACGGCATACCACATCGTCGGTTCCTTGTTCTGCGCAGCAGCCGGGTTGCTCAGTAGGGAGATACGATTGGTCTCCATGGTACTCTTGATCCAATCAGGCTCGGCAAAAGCGTCCGGAAAGCGTTCGGAAAGCGACGTGAAGCGATCGGAAAGGCCATTGCCGGCATCGTCCTGCTTACCGTGCAGCATGCTGCAGGCAGGATCTGCCCAGACCGCCTCAAAATATTGCCGAAGCTGCTCCATTGCACTTTCTTCCGATGGCACAGCTTCATAGACCAGCAGATCCCGGTCGATATTCTGTCGCCCGTCTGTCTCCCCCAAAAACAGCTCGTTGGTGTTGCGGCCGCCGAGAAGAAACGCAGTTCGATCTGCAATGATATATTTGTCGTGCAGCCGGTACTGCGCCCGCCACGGCTTGAACAGGTTGATTTTGTTGTAGAGCCGCACCTCTACCTTCTCATGCGCAGCCAGCGCAAGCATTTCACCGCTGCCGTTGAGATACAGCGCGCCGTTGATGCCGTCGACCAGCAGACGAATCTGCACGCCGCGCTCAGCGGCATCCCAGAGCGCTGCCATGATGTCCAGGCCTGCTTCGTCGCCGCGAAAGTCGAAGGTGGAGAGAATAAGCTCCTCCTGTGCCAGCCGAATGAGCTGAAGCCGCCATTGCAGCGCGGCGTTGTTGTCGTCAATGCAGGCGACGCGCTCTGTGCCCGAAGTGTCGGAGTAGAAGGCGCTGGATGAAAAGTCGGCCACAAAGCGGTCACTGACGCTTTTACGACGGTATGATGGCAGGATCGCGCCGACCAGCAAATAGGCCAACGCCAGAAGCAGCAGTGTGGCGATCGCTCGCAGGACACGCACTCGTTTGCTCCGCTTTGTTTTCAGCATTCACAGCACCTCGTTTTCGTGTGATTCAACTGTATCATCCCTCGGCTTTGCTTGTCAAGAAAAGTCTATTCCCGTAGAAGACAGAGGGCGGGAAATTGCGGAAATTGCTTGCCAACAGGCTGACTTTTCCGGCTGCTGTGTGTTATAATGATCGAACGATGACCAGATCGGAGCGTTTTCATCGAACGGAGGCGAAAATATGCGGCGGATTCTATATGGGATGGATTTTGTCTCCAATCGGAACCGAGTGCTCGGCGAGATCGCCGCGCGGGCTGAACAGGAAACAGAGGGCTTGCTGTTGATCGTGCCGGAGAACCAGTCGCACGAGGCGGAGCGGCGGCTTTGCGAGGTCTGCGGAAACCGGATCTCGCGGTTTGCTGAGGTCGTCTCGCTGCCGCGGTTGGCCACGCGCCTGTTTGCGGTAGTGGGCGGCAGCGCGGTGGCAGGGTTTGACCGCGGCGGCAAGCTGCTTGCCATGTCGCGCACCTGTAAGGAATTGCGCACGCAGCTCAAGGTGTTCGCCTCACGCAGCGGCAGCGCGGACTATCTGCTCAGCCTGGTCGATTTGTGCGACGAGCTTGAGAGCAGCCTGGTCACGCCGGACGATCTGCGCCGCGCTGGTTCCGACCTGACCGGCGCACTGGCGCAGAAGATCGAGGAGGTTGCCGCGATCTCGGATGTCTATGCCGGTGTTTGCCGCGGGCATGAGAGCGCGCTGACGCGTCTGGCGCAGCTGCTGCGCGACCGGCCGGAGCTTGTCGCGGACAAGCGCGTCTGGATCGACGGCTTTACTTATCTGACGCGGCAGGAGCGCGAGATCGCGCTCTGCCTCGCAGACTCCGCTGCTGATTTTACACTTGTGCTGACCGGCGAGCCAGATGCAGAGCACGACCGGGTGTTTGGCGCAGTGCGCGAGTTTGCGGCGGATTTCCGGCGGCTGGACGCGGTCTGGGAGCAGATCGTGCCGGAGGAGAACCGACGCGCCGCTGCTCTTACCTATCTTTCCAACCGCCTGTTCAGTGCGGAGCTGACGCCGTATCCGACAGAGACAAGTTGTGTCACGCTGCGTAAAGCGCCCTCAGTTTCAGCGGAATGTCTGTACTGTGCCGACGCAGTGCTCGCACTGACGCGCAGCGGCGCGCGCTTCCGCGATATTCATGTGGCATATACCGACCCGGCGCGCTATCGACCCGTGCTCGCTGCAGTATTTGCGCGCTATGGTGTCCCGGCCTACTTTGCCGGGGCTGAGCCGATCGAGAATCAGTCCGTGGCCGCATTTGTCCTGACTGTGCTTGATGCTCTCTCGGGTGGCCTGGAATTGGAGGATGTGCTGCGCCACCTGAAGACGGGCTTCTGCGCTCTCACGCGCGACGAGTGCGACCGGTTGGAGAACTACGCCTATACCTGGTCGATCCGCGGCGCCATGTGGCTGCAGGATTGGACGATGCATCCGGGGGGCTATGGCCAGCCGGATACAGAGGAAAGCGCCCGTATCCTTGCGCAGCTCAATGAGATCCGCGTTCGCGCCCTGACGCCGCTCGCGTCGCTTCGCCGGGATCTGCGCGATGCGCAGAATGTCAGCGGACAGCTTGCCGCGCTCTATCGCTATTTTGAGGCGGTCGACTTGTGCGGCGCGCTCACCTCGCGCGCAGATCAGCTCGCCGGTTCACAGCCGGCGCTCGAGCTTGCACAGCTCTACGAGCTCCTCTGCACAGCCTTGGAGCAGATGGATGAGATCCTGGGACGCGAGATCTGCTCTGTGGACGAGTTTGCACGTCTTGTGAGGCTGCTCCTGACGCAGTACAGCGTCTCGACCATTACGCCGTATCTCGATTCTGTACAGGCCGGCAGCGCCGAATCGCTCTACCGTTCTCCGTGCCGGTACCTGTTTGTGCTGGGCGCTGAGGAGGGCCTGCTGCCGGCCAATTTGACTGCGCGCGGACCCTTGAGCGACTTTGACCGTGACCAGCTCCGCCGCCGCGGCGTTCCGCTGCTCAGCGGTACGCAGCATGATCTCGACTTTGCCATTGCGTCGGTGTGGCATCTTCTCAGCGCACCGTCGGAGGGGCTGTATTTTAGTTGGTGCGCGCAAGACGATAAGGCTCCGTCGTACCTTTTGACACGTGCGCAGGTTCTGCTCGGCGGTCTCCAGGCGGAGGAATGTGAACCATATCCGTCCATTCTGCTCTCAGACGCTGACTCGGCCGGCGCGCTGCTTGCGCGGGCGGGCGAGGATGAGACGCTGTGTGCTGCGGCAGAATGCTGCGCCGTCTTTTCCGATGAGACGGTGAAGGAAAAGGCGGCGCGCTGGCGCGCGCGCGCGTCATACCGGATGACGCCGATGAGCAAGGCGGCAGTCCATCAGCTCTATGGTGAGCGGCTCTACTTGTCCGCTTCGCGGGTCGACCAGCAGAATTCATGCCGGTTTGCCTATTTCATGAACTACGGAATGCGTGCGAAGGAACGCAGGCAGGCCGCCTTTGACGCGCCGCTGTTCGGTACATTTGTCCATGCCGTGCTCCAGAATACGGCGAGCCGCGCCGTGGAGGAGGGTGGCTTCCACGCGGTTGCGCCAGAGCGTCTTCAACAGATTGCAGCGGAGGAGATGACACGCTATACCAACGAGCAGCTCGGGCAATTGGGCAATGCGGGCGAGCGGCTCCAATACCTCTTTGACCGTAACCGCCGCGAGATTTCTGAGATCGTTGCCAGCCTGGGCAAGGAACTGGCCAAATCAGATTTTCTGCCGGTGCGCTTTGAGCTTTCCTTTTCCGAAGGCGGCGAGATGCCGCCCGTCCAGATCCCCGGTGGAGAACCGGCGGAGATCTCCGGCTTTGTCGATCGGGTGGATGTCTATGAAAAAGACGGCGTGCTCTATGTCCGCGTGATCGACTACAAAACGGGTCGCAAGAGCTTTGACTATACGGATATTCTCTCTGGCATCGGTCTGCAGATGCTCATCTATTTGTTCACGCTCTGCGAGCTGGGAGAGTATGTGTTCGGCCGGCTGCCAAAGCCCGCAGGTGTACTCTATGTCCCGGCGCGCGAGCCTGTCCTCGGTATGCCGGAAAAGCCCGCAGCGGAGCAGGCGGAAAAGCGCCACGCGGCCGAACGTATGCGCAAGGGGCTTATATTGGACGATGAAGCGATCATCACAGCGATGGAGCACGCCGGCGACGGCCGGCCGGAATTTCTGCCGGTCAAGGCCGGGAAGAGCGGCGGCTATACCGGCGATCTGGCGAGCGAGCTGCAGATGGAGCTGCTTCGCAGCTTTGTCATGGAGCGCCTGCGCCGCACGGCGGACGAGATCGCCTCGGGCGACATCTCGCCCAATCCCTATACGCGCGGCGCGGCGCACGGCTCGTGCGATTACTGTCCGTATGCGCAGGCATGCCAGCTCGACACCTATGACGGTGCAGTGCGCCGTCTCGCTGCAACGGATCGGAAGCTGTTTTGGGAGAAAATCGAACAGGAGGTGGGCGGAAATGGCTGAACTGAAGCTGACGAGGGCACAGCAGGCGGTAGTATCAGACCGCGGCGGGCAGTTGCTCGTCTCTGCGGCGGCTGGCTCTGGCAAGACCAAGGTTCTAGTCGACCGCCTGCTCGGGATGGTTGCGGATCGGACTGCTTCGTGCAACCTTGATGAGTTCCTGATCATTACATATACCAAGGCAGCGGCAGCGGAGCTTCGTACGAAGATCGCCGCTGCGCTCAGTGACCGACTGGCGCGTGAGCCGGGCAATCTCCACCTGCTGCGGCAGATGAACCGTCTTTACAGCGCGAAAATTTCGACGATCCATGCCTTCTGCGCCGATCTGCTTCGCACCCATGCGGCCGAAGCCGGTGTCGATCCGGAATTCCGCGTTGCAGAGGAGACGGAATGTGCGCTGCTGCGTGCGCGGGTTCTCTCTCGGGTCTTAGAGGAGGCGTATGCGCAGCTTACGCCTGGCTCTGGCTTTCAGCAGCTTGCCGACACGCTCGGCTATGGCCGCAGCGACCGTACACTCGAACAGATCGTGCTTGAGACGTATGACAACACCCAGTGTCACGCCGATCCGGACGGCTGGATCGCAGCGTGCCGCGAAACGCTCTTTGGCGCCTATGCCGATGCGTCCGAAACGCCATGGGGCGCGTATTTGATGGATGCGGCGCGGCGCGGCGCGGCGCTTGAGCTGCCAACACTGCGCTCTGCGCTGGAGGAGGCGTCGCTCGACGAAAAGCTGAACAAGGCCTATGTACCTGCGCTCAACAGCTTGCTCTCCGTGCTTGAGCGTATGGCGCGCGCTGCGAGCTGGGACGAGCTTTCTCAGCTTCGCGCCGTGGAGCATCCTCCATTTCGCGCTGTACGCGGGTACGAGGACAAGGAATATCTGGAGCAGCTCAAGGCGCTGCGCGACCGCATCCGCGACATGTCGGAGCGCTTGCTTGCTCCGTTTTACGCGCCATCGGAGGAGGTACTGGACGATCTTGCGGTATCTGCGGTGCAGCTCGACGCGCTGCTGATGCTCGTGTCCGACTTTTCCAAAGCCTATGCACAGGAAAAGCGCCGCCGCAGGATCGCGGACTTTTCCGACCTCGAGCATCAGGCGCTGCGGCTCCTTCGGCACGCACAGACGGCGCGCGAGGTATCGGCGCAGTTTTGTGAGGTCATGGTCGACGAGTATCAGGACACCAATGCTGTACAGGACGCGATCTTCCGCGCGGTGTCCGGAAATGGCGCGCATCTTTTCATGGTCGGCGACGTCAAACAGTCGATCTACCGGTTCCGGCTGGCCGATCCGTCGCTCTTCCTCGCAAAATACCGAGCGTTTCCGGATGCGGAGGTAGCAGCGCCCGAAGAACCGCGCAAGATCCTGCTGACACAGAACTTTCGCTCGCGGCCCGAGATCCTCGCTGCGGCGAACCATGTGTTTCGCACTGTGATGAGCGAGCAGGTGGGCGATCTTGCATACACCGATGCTGAGGCGCTGGAGCCTGGCGCGTCGTTTGCGCCGCTCGATCAGCCATTGGTCGAGCTGCACTGCATCCCGACGCTCCGCGACGACGATTCACCCGGTAAGACGGCGCAGGAGGCCGCATTTGTTGCGGCGCGCATCGCGCGTCTGCTGCAAGAGAAAGCCCCGATCTCTGACGGTGCGGGCGGCGTCAGACCGGTTCGCGCTGGTGATATCGTTATTTTGATGCGTTCGCCGCGCAGCGCGGCGGGAGAGTATCAGCGTGCGCTCTCTGCGCGCGGTATCCGCGCGCAGACCGACCAGGGCGGCGACCTGCTGCAGTCGGCGGAGGTACAGATGCTGCTGGCCATGCTGCAGCTTGTGGACAACCCACATCAGGATATCCCGCTTCTCGCGGTGCTCGGCGGCCCGATCTTTGCGTTTCCGACCGATCTGCTCGTAGAGCTGCGCACAGCGGATCGAAAATCAGACGTCTATACCGCGCTCAGCAGATATCAGGGAGACGACCCCGCGCCGGCTGGCTTTCTGTCACGTCTGAACGCACTGCGCGCTCAGGCGGATTATCTCTCGCTCGACGAGTTGATCAGCACGGTCATCCGGGAATTTGGCTTTCAGGAGATTTACGGCGCAATGGCAGGCGGCGCGCAGCGCCGCGCAAATCTGCTCGCATTCACGGAGTACGCCGCGTCGTATTCCTCCGGCACATATCGGCTGCTGATGGATTTTCTCCGCCACATCGCCGGACTGCAGGAGCAGGGGAGAACCATTTCGACCGCGGCGGATGCCGCTGGCGACGCTGTGCGGATCCTGAGCATCCACAAGTCCAAGGGGCTGGAATTTCCCGTTGTGTTCCTGTGTGATCTTTCCCGGAAGTTTAACTTCACCGATCTGACCCGTCCTGTCCTGCTCGACCCGGTGCTCGGCGCAGGTGCGGACGCGGTCGATACAGAGCTTTTGATCCGCTATCCAACGCTTGCCAAGCAGGCGATCGCCGCCAAAAAGCGGGCGGAGACGGTCTCGGAGGAGCTTCGTGTGCTCTATGTCGCTATGACGCGTCCCAAGGATATGCTGATTATGACCTATTGCTCGAAGTTCTTGAAGACAGAGCTGATTCGCTTGGCGCGCGCGTCGCGCTATCCTGCCAGCCCGGCGCAGGCTGCAGAGGCAAGGTGCCCCGGCGCGTGGATCCTGATGGCCGCGCTCTGCCGCCCGGAGGCAGGAGAACTGTTCGATCTGGCGGGGCGTCCGGCGTGTGCTGCGGCACGCGACAGCTTTTCCTGGGAAATTCGGCTGCACAGCGCGGAAACACAGGAAAGCGCAGTGGAGGTGCAGCCGCAGCGCGAAAAGCTTGTACAGCCGAATAAAATCATGTTGGACGAGCGCGCCTTTGGCTATGTCTACCCACACCTTTCTGCGCTACGCATTCCCGCCAAGCTGACCGCAACGCAGATGAAGGGGCGATCGCTTGACGCAGAAGCCGCGGAGCTTGCGCCTGCAGTGCGCGTTTCGTCTTTCGCACCGCCGAAGGGGCGCCTAAGCGCTGCTGAACGCGGCAGTGCGACACATCTGGCGATGCAGTATCTGGATCTTGAACGCTGTATGGTGACTGGCGTTTCGGCAGAGCTTGCCCGTCTCAGCGCCGAGGGGTTTCTGACGGCTGAGCAGGCGAGTGCCGTACGCGCAGACGAGCTGGAGCGGCTGCTACATTCTGATTTCGGCGCACGGATCCGGCGCTCTACACTCGCGCGTGAAATGAAATTCTCCATCTTGTTGGATGCCGATCGATGCATTGAGGGCGCGCCGGCTGGGGAGAAGATCATGGTACAGGGCGTCGCTGACTGCATTCTGCGCGAGAACGGCGGCCTGACAGTCATCGATTACAAGACCGACCGCATCCGCCCGGGCGGCGAACAGGAACGTGCGGCGCGCTATCTGGCGCAGATGCGTACCTATTGCGTCGCGGTCGAGGAGCTTTACGGTGAACGCCCGCGCTCGTGTCTGCTCTATTTCTTCGCAACCGGACAGACCGTGGAGCTTATCGAGCAGATATAACGAAAAACAGCACCCGGTCTTACATCCGGGTGCTGTTTTTTCGGTTTGCCGGTTCAGCGCTGGTTCTGATTCTGCTGCTGGTTGTTCTTCTGATTCTGCTGGCTGTTCTGGTTCTGCTGATTGTTCTTCTGATTCTGCTGCTGATTATTCTGCTGCTGATTGCGATTCTCCATCACTGAAACCCTCCAGTTCATATGATCTGCGGCTGAGCCGCAGCATTATTGTTTCCCGATTGCACGCATTCATGCGTCAGACGCGGTCTTTTGGTTTGAAAATCAATGCGGCGAGCAAGCCGAAGAATACTGCGGCGGTGATGCCGCCCGCAGTCGCCTTTACGCCGCCGATCAGAGCGCCGAGGAGACCGTCGGATGCGACAGCCTCCTTCACGCCCTTGGCCAGACTGTAGCCGAAGCCGGTCAGCGGGACGGTAGCGCCTGCGCCTCCCCAGTCCGCAATAGGCTTATAGATGCCAAGCGCGCCAAGCACGACGCCTGCGACGACGTAGCTCGTCAGGATCCGAGCCGGCGTCAGCTTGGTCTTGTCGATCAGGATCTGACCGATCAGGCAGAGGATTCCGCCTGTCACAAACGCTTTGAGCAGTTCGAGCGCCATAGTTTCACCTCCGATCGCGGCTGATCGAAACCGCGTGGCAGATACACGGGATCGATTCGCCCTGCTGTATGGACGTCGGCGAGAGAAGTGCGCCAGTGCCGCAGAACAGAAGGTTTTGGTACGTCCCGTCTGCGAGCTTGGAAAAGAGATAGCCGCACAGCGTCGCTGCGCTGCATCCGCAGCCAGAGCCGCCCGCGTGGACGTCTTGCTCCTCCAAGTGGTAGATCATGGTGCCACAGTCATCATAGTGATCCTGGATCGGCATTCCGTCCTTTCGGAACAGGTCGATGACGATCTCCTTACCAAGTGTGCCGAGATCGCCTGTGACGATCAAATCGTAGTCGTCCGGCCTGCGGCCGAGGTCGCTCAGATGTGCGCGGATCGTATCAAATGCGGCAGGCGCCATTGCGGCGCCCATGTTGTTCGCGTCCTTGATGCCCCAGTCGGCGATCGCACCGGCCGTTGCCGCGGTGATATATGGCCCCGGCCCATCTGCCCCCAGCACGATGCAGCCAGAGCCGGTCACGGTCCATTGTGCCGTCGGTGTCCGCTGACCGCCATAGACGAGCGGGAGCCGGTACTGCCGCTCCGCCGACGCGTAGTGCGAGGACGTGAGTGCCACTGCGCACCGTGCGTACTCGCCATCCACTGCCATCGCGGCCAACGAAAGGCTTTCCGCCATCGTGGAGCAAGCGCCGTACAGCCCGTAGAACGGAACGCCTGCAGCGCGCATGGAAAAACCTGAGCCGATGCATTGGTTCAGCAAATCGCCTGCAAAGATCAAGTCCAGGTCGGCTGGCTTTTTTCCGCATTTTTTCAGCGCCTTGTCCAGCGCGAGCACCTGCATCTGGCTCTCCGCCTGTTCCCAACTATCCTGCCCGAATTTGGTATCCTCATGAATCTCATCGAAATACTCGCGCAGCGGGCCTTCGCCCTCTTTTTTACCCACTACGGATGCATAGGAAATCACGGACGGCTGCGCAGAAAACACCATGCTCTGCCGTCCACAGTGCCTGTTCGACATTTGACAATCCCACCTTTGCTTGCTTCTTTTGTAGTATGCGGCATTTTATTCAAAATATGATGCAGAAAAGCATTGTGCGGGATCGTTTGGCATCAAAAGCCGTGCTCCTGGCATAGAGCGGTTTTGCTGCAGGCGAGGTTGACATCCTGTGAGCGAATGTGTAAAATATATGAGTATTTCAGTTTGCCCCCGTACCTCACCAGGATAGAGGGTCCGCCTCCTAAGCGGAATGTAGTGAG
>CAZJBT010000059.1:0-12193 GCA_964544345.1 uncultured Oscillospiraceae bacterium | reverse complement strand
GTTTGGACGATTGCTGTTTTGTGGTGGTTCAAGGGGCGGAACAGCGGCGGGAGCATGGGCGAGGATAGCGGTTGAAAGCACCAAATCCCTAACCAATCCCTAATTGGCACGACTACTGATTTCCCGCTTCAGATATGACAAATTCTTGAGTTTTCCAGCCTTATCCTCTATAATAGTTCTATGGTGAGCCTTTGGCCACCAAGGTAGCCGTATGGGTATATTCCCATGCGGCTTTTTGACTTTAGAGACCAGATGGAGATGATGGTATGCCCGCCAATAGCCAAATTTATCTACTATATGATGATTATGCTCAGAGTGCCAATACGCTTTTTCATTTTATGAAAAAGCAAGAATACCTAAACTCCATTCTCCTCCGCAGAGCCATAATTCCACGGTATTGTATTGAAACCATAGACTACCTAAATATCCGAAATGGCACTCGTTTATTTAACGAAGTTGCCATTTTGCAAAAGTGTTTCTGTGATATTCCTTTTCACAAACTTGCAGATTCATTCGCTGTAAATGGTGTTGGTGATGTTTATGCTTGTACACCGGGGTAGACTCGTAGAACTGACTGGCAAATTGTCGGAGTTGAGATAACTGCTTTTCAGTAACTGTACTCAAATAGAAGTATAAGGATCCTCTAATCGATAGTTCAATTAGTTTGTTCACATTATTTCCTCCCCTACGATTTCAACTCTATTGCTGTTGATAGTGTTATTCTGATAAGGGTTTATATTCACAATAATTATTATGCTATCATGCCCTAGTCCCCAAAGGAAAGCTGAAGCGAAATGTGAACCTTTTTTGAACTGTTTTCAGACCGAATATTTCTTTAAGTCTGCTTTAGCTTCCCGCGTTTATAATGATATATCATGAAAAGGAGGCAGTTCCATGAAACGCAAATGGATCGCGCTGGGCTTGTGCGCCGCTTTGGCCGTGAGCATGCTCAGCGGCTGCAAGAAAACGGAAGCTCCTGTGGACAGCGATCATACGGATCCAGCCCCCGTGGCGGCTGCGGGCAGCGCTTCCGATGAGGCAGTTTCCCGGACACCGGCCACCGTCGATCTGACGGACGCCGTGCGCATCGTCCTGAGCGGCGTTTCCGCCGAAATCAGCGGCAGCGGCGCCAGTGTGTCTGATGGAGTCATCACCATCAGCGCCGCCGGCACCTATGTCCTCAGCGGCACGCTGACGGAGGGGCGTGTCTTGGTGGACGCCAAGGGAGGGGTCGTCATCCTTGTCCTGGACGGAGCCGACATTACCTGCTCGTATGGAAGCCCAATTTACATCTATCAGTCCTCTGCGGCCACACTGCACCTGATGGAGGGCACAGAAAACACCCTGACAGACGGCGCTGCCTATACCTTTGCCGACAGATTCTCCTCCGAGGCCGACGAGGAACCCAGCGCCTGCCTGTACAGCAAGTCCGACCTGGTCATTCAGGGGGCTGGCTCTCTGACCGTAAACGCCAACTATAATAACGGCATCACCAGCAAGGACACGCTGGAGATGTACGACCTGACGCTGACAGTCAACGCCGTCAACCACGGGATCAACGGCAAGGACTCCAACCAGATCGACAGCGCGGTCATTACAGTTACCTGCGGCGGGGACGCGATTCGTTCCACCAACGACACTGATACTGCCCTGGGCTGGGTCAGCATTTCCAACTCCATCCTGAACCTGACCGCCGGAGAGGACGGCATCCAGGCGGAGACGGCTCTCACCATGTCCGGCGGCAGCTATACCGTCACCTCCGGCGGCGGCAGCGGCGTACAGTCCTCCGACGACGTCAGCGCCAAGGGACTCAAGGCGGGGACGACGCTGACCCTGGCCAGCGGTACCTATATCCTGGACTGCTCTGACGATGCGATCCACACCAACGGGGATGTAACGGTTTCCGGCGGCATCTATACTATTTCCGCCGGGGACGACGGGTTCCACGCCGACGAGGCGCTGGCGGTCTCCGGCGGGGAGATCACAGTCCTGACCTCCTATGAGGGTCTGGAGGGAACGACGGTGGACATTTCCGGCGGTACGATCTATGTCACGGCCTCCGATGACGGCGTCAACGCAGGCGGAGGCAAGGACGGAAGCGGCTTTGGCGGCTTCGGCCCCGGCAATACCTTCGGCGGCAGCTCGGACTGCATCATCACCATCTCCGACGGCTATCTGTATGTTGTGGCGGGCGGCGACGGCCTGGACTCCAACGGCAGCGCTGCCATGTCAGGCGGCACGGTCATCGTGTCCAGCACCGGCATGGACGACGGTGCGCTGGACTATGAAAGCTCCTTTGAGCTGACCGGCGGCACCCTCCTCGCGTTTGACGTGGGCGGTATGAGCGCTGCCCCCAGCAGCGCCAGCCAGTATACCGTCTTTGTGGGCTTCGGCACAACACTGTCCGAGGGCACCTATGTCTCCTTGGAGGGAGAAGCGCAGAGCTTTGTCTTTGAGCTGCCCGTCAATGCCGTCACCATGGCATTTTCCTCTCCTGAGCTGGAGGGCGGCGCCGCCTACACAGTTTCCTATGGCGGTGAGTACAGCGGCGAATCGGTGGACGGCGTCTGCTCCGGCGGCAGCTATTCCGGCGGAACAGAGCTGACGGAGCTGACGTTATCCGATCTCATCACCACCTACGGAACTGTCGGCATGGGCGGAGGAATGCCCGGCGGCATGAAGGATGCGGGCGGCTTCGCAGGGCCTGGCGGCATGAACGATGCCGGAGCGCCCGGCGGACAAATGCCGGGAGACGGCGAGCCGTTCGGAGGCGGAACGCCCGGGGAAGATATGCCCGGCGGAGAAGCGCCCGGCGGAGAAGCGCCCGGCGGAGACATGCCCCAAATGCCTGACGGCGGCATGGGGGATGCGCCCGCAGACGGCGCCGCGCCGGAGTTCCCTGCGGAGGGCGAAACGCCTGGGGACGGCGGCGGGGATCACGGCGGAGCCGGATAAAGGGCTTTGCGGACGCAGATGCGAGCCTGTCCAGCCCTGTCCACGGTACAGTGAATCATTTGCGTTCGGCGCCTCCCTCCAGGCGCAGTCGGCCGAGTTTCTGTCAGCCGCTTACCGAAAATGCTTCGCGGCAGTGCGCCCTGATTGCAGCTATGTTTTCCTCGGCGGAGATTTCTTCAAGTAATTTCAGGTATCGTTCTTGGAGCTCGTATTTTGCCAGTTTGACATCGCGATCAAGTCTAAGCTCCTGTGCATAACCTTTGTCCTCTGCTTCGGACAAAATTTTCATTGCATCGATCACTTCATCTGTAATTTCTGATGGAGCATCCGCTTCCTCCTCAACCTCGACATCTTTATATTTAAGAGCAAGCTCCATGATTTCCGGCCTTATGCCCGTCACTTTCTCACTTTGGAAATAGTCAACAGGGTTATTTCGGATATACTTGGCTTCCGCCAATTCGCAGATCCCCCCAATAAAAGGTTCAAGGCTTTCCGCTGCAAGAAGTCTGCATAAGGCTTTTCCATAGTTGGCCTTTTCATACTTTTCAATCCGGGCAGCGCCCTTGCGCTTAGTAATGCGTTCAATCGCTGCGCCTGCAGCTTCGTCGATCCCCAAAAAATCGCAAGCGCGTTCCATCCCAAAGGTTTCATAATCCGTTTCTCCCGTTAGGTAGCCAACTGTCACGCCAAAAAAATCCGCTATGCGTTTCATCGTATCATACGAGGGAAAACCAATCTTTTCTCCCTTTGCTGCATCAGCGCCCACATTGACCCATCGGCTGACATCTGCCTGGTTCCCAACCCCATATTTTTCTTTATACGCCTGGGCGAAGGTCTTCTGCGAATACCCATTGCTCTTGATCAGCCTATCCAGCCTATTGTTCCAAGTCTCCGCTACTCGATCAACGATATCGCATTTCTTTTTTCCTCTCCGATTCGTATTCATACAAATTCTCCTCGCATTTTACACTTATATGTTATGTATTTATATCGGTTATATACTGTTGCTCTTTGTGAGACTATCACATATAATAGGAGCTGTCAAGAGAACTTGGTCATGCTGGGGCATCACCATCATCAGAGAGGGCGCAGACGCAATGAGCGATACAAAAAAGGAGCTAATCAAAAGCCTGCTGAACAGTAGTGGAAAAACAGCCCCCGATATAACACACAACATTTCCGAGCTGGGAGGCGGGAATATGGCCGCTGGACTCATTATACTACACCGTTCCGGTCTAATGAACGGCATGGCAATCGGAGCCGGGATCATGGCCGCAGCTTACATAGTGGGAAATGCAGTGTTAGGAGGCGTACAGGCAAAGAGAACAAGTCGTCAGACCTGCCAAAAGCAAATGACGCCACATGCGCCGAACGCAGCCATCGTCTCCGATCGCGCCGAGGCTCCGCTTGAGAATGGGATTGACAGCGCTGCGACGGCGAAGCTCTGTGTTTGACAAGCAGGAAAGTCGCCGAAATCGGCGGTTTTTCTGCTTTTTAAAGTTATCTATGTTTTATTGCTCTATGATACGCTCAAAAAAGTTTTTGAATATCTTCGCAGCCGCAGCACGGGTCGAGTCGTTTCCGGGACGCAGAGTCTCATCGCCATAACCGTCAACGATGCCGGCGTGATTGCCGGTGACCGCCACCGGATTCCCGTTCCGGTCGGTGACGATGAAGCCGGCCACTGGAAAACTCCGCCGAACTGCCGTATACTGTAGAAAAAGAAACGGTGGGAGATTACTATGACAGACTACCTAGAATTAAATCGTCAGCTCGCGGCGCTCATCGACGGCGTGCCGCACCTGACCGCTAATCTTGCCAATGCGGCGGCGCTGCTCTACCACACGCTGGAGGAGCTGAACTGGGCGGGCTTTTACCTCATGGAAAACGGCATGCTGGTGCTCGGCCCGTTCCAGGGCAAGCCGGCCTGCATCGAAATCCCGGTGGGGCGCGGCGTATGTGGAGCCGCAGCGGCGGAGAACCGGACTCAGTTGATTCCGGACGTCCACCAGTTCCCCGGCCATATCGCCTGCGACAGCGCGTCCAATTCCGAGCTTGTCGTCCCGCTCCGAGCCGGCGGGCGCGTCGTCGGCGTGCTCGACCTGGACAGCCCAACTGTCGGCCGGTTCACTGAGGCCGACCGGGCAGGGCTGGAAAAATTCGCAGGGATCCTGGAGCGGACGCTCTGGCCTGGAACGCCGGAGGACGCCTGCTGCAAGCTCGAAATCTTTCTGCCGGAAAGCCACCTGCCCGCGGTGCAGGCGGCGCTGCAGGAAATGGACGCTGGACACATCGGAAAATATGACAGTTGCCTGTCCTACTCCCCTGTTACGGGCTGCTGGCGGCCGCTCGCGGGAACGCAGCCCTATCTCGGACATGAGGGCAAGCTGAGCTGCGAGCCGGAGCTGAAGGTGGAGGTCACCTGCCGCGCCGCGCGCGTGGACGAGACGGTGGCCGCCGTCCGGCGCGTCCACCCCTATGAGGAGCCGGTCATCAACGTCATCCCGCTTCGCCGAACCGGTCTCTGAGCCACCTCGCGGCCGTACCATTCCCGGTGCGGCCGCCCTTCTTTCCTCAGAAAAACCCGGCGCAGGCGGCAGGCCGTACATTGACATGCGGTTCCGGCCATGCTATACTTCCTATAAGTCTAGTATGTTGGTTGGTTTTCCAGCCCAAAAAGTGAGGATTGCATATGTCAGAATCCATTCCAAAGACCAGCCCCGGCTTTGCCACCCGAGCCATCCATGTAGGCAACGAGGTGGATCGTGACAGCGGCGCGATCAAGCGTCCTATCACGATGGGCAACAGCTACGCCCTGCCCTACGACCCGACGGATATGAACTGGTCGAGCGCGAGCGGAAATCTCTATACCCGCAACGGCGGCACGAATCAGAAATATCTGCAGGAGCGCGTCGCCTCGCTCGAGGGCGGCGAGGACTGCGTGGTACTCGCCTCCGGCGTCGCGGCGCTCAGCGGGCTTTTCTTCGCCCTGCTCAACCAGGGCGACCACGTCATCTTCTCGTCCGTCACCTACATCGCCGTGTACCGGCTCTTGAACGAGCTGCTGAACAAAAAGTTCGGCGTGGAGACCACCATCGTGGACACCACCGATCCAGCCAATGTAGAGGCAGTCATCCGTCCCAACACAAAGCTCATCCACATCGAGACGCCGGGCAATCCCACGCTGATGGTCTCCGACATCGCCGCCATCGCGGACATCGCCCACCGCCACGGCGCGCTGCTCAGCGTGGACAACACCTTCGCCTCTCCGTTCAACCAGCGCCCCATCGAGCTGGGTGCTGACTTTTCCATCGAGAGCCTGACGAAGTACATCAACGGCCATGGCGACGCCATGGGCGGCGCCATCGTCGGAAAGACGGAATATCTCGACCGGATCCGGGCAGTGTCGCAGGTGAACCTCGGCGGCACCATCAGCCCGTTCAATGCCTGGCTCATCATGCGCGGCTCCGTCACGCTGCCGCTGCGGATGCGCCAGCACAACGAAAGCGCCATGGCCGTGGCTCGATGGCTGGAGCGGCAGCCGTGCGTCAGCTTCGTGGCGTATCCTGGCCTGGAGAGCCACAGAGGACATGAGATCGCGAAGAAGCAGATGGCTCCGGGCTTCGGCGGCGTGCTGTCCTTCGGCCTGAAGGCCAGCCACAACGACCACAACCGGTTCGTCAGCTATTTGAGAATCATCACCTCGGCCGTGTCGCTCGGCCACGATGAGAGCCTGATCGTATTTCTCGGCGAGAACGACGAGCGGCAGTATCTATACCCGGCGGAATTCCACAACGGCTTTTTCCGTTTCTCCGTCGGTCTGGAAGACACAGCAGACCTCATCGCCGACCTGAAGCAAGCCATGGAACAGACTGGATTGGAGACAATACAATGAAGAAACACGAACCCAAACAGGAAAAGCGGCTGGAAAACATTTTGCCCGCCGTCGCCGGCGTGGTGCTCGTGGCAGCGCTGGTGCTGACGTTCGTATCGAGGGATCCTGCGGACAGCGCGGACGCGCAGGAAAGCCCTGCGGACGCGCCGGAGGCTGTGTAGGCAGTGGAAGACGGCGGCCTGGTGATCCAGGCTGCCGACATCGACAGCACGGCCAGCTATTTTGATTACGACGCGGACGGCATCACCGTCGAGGTGTTCGCGGTGCGCGCCTCCGACGGGTCGGTTCGCCTGGCGCTCAACACCTGCCAGGTCTGCAACGGCTCTCCCTACGCTTACTTTGAACAGGACGGCGACGCGTTCGTCTGCCAGAACTGCCGCAACCGCTTTCCCTCCACTGCGGTGGGTCTGGTGAGCGGCGGCTGCAATCCCGTTTCCATCACGGCGGACACCTACACCGAAGAAGACGGCGTCATCACCGTCCCCGTCTCCTTCCTGGACGATAACGCTGACCGCTTCACCAACTGGAAGCAGTTCTAAATGGAAAAGCGGTTTTATATCGACGGAATGACCTGCTCCGGCTGTGAGCAAACGCTCGAGCGGGCGGCGTCGGGTCTGCCCGGCGTGACGCGCGTTCGGGCGGATCGCCGGAAGGGCGTGCTCGACACCGAATTCGCACCGCCCTGCACCGAGGAGGATATCGTCCACGCGGTCGAAAACGCCGGCTACTCGGTCATAGAGCGGCCGCGGCGCAAGGCGGACGCAGTGTATATCCTGGTCATTCTGCTAGATCTTTACCTGATTGCATGGCACTTCGGCTGGACGGAGGTATTCCGCGCTTTTCCGACCGTCGGCGGTACAAAAGTCGGCTATGCCGCGCTTTTCCTGATCGGTCTGATGACCTCCGTCCACTGCATCGCCATGTGCGGCGGACTGAACCTGGCGCAGAGCATGCAGGGCGAGACGCGCCGACCCATCCGCAGCAGCGTGCTTTACAACCTCGGGCGGTTGACGAGCTACACGCTGATCGGCGGCCTGCTCGGCCTCATCGGCGAGGCCGCCGCTATCACGCTCCGGGTGCGGGGCGTGATCGGCCTGGCGGCCGGCGTGCTGATGCTCTGCATGGGCATCAGTATACTCTGCGGCTTTGAGCTGCTCGGCGCAGGCCGGTTCCATCTGCCCGCCCCGCTGCAGCGATGGATCGCCGCCCTCCGACAGCACGGCTCGTTCGCGATCGGCCTGGCCAACGGCCTGATGCCCTGTGGCTCGCTGCAGTCGATGCAGATCTACGCCATCGCCTGCGGAAGCTTCCTGGGCGGCGCGGCAGCCATGTTTTCCTTCTGCCTCGGCACGATCCCGCTGGTGCTGCTGTTTGGCGCGGCGGCCGGTATGCTGAAAAAGACCTGGCGGACGGCCATGCTGCGCGTCGGCGCGGCGCTGCTCATTTTGCTGGGTCTTGTCTCGGTTCAGAACAATCTCGTTCTGACCGGCATTCCGATGCCGTGGGCATCGAGCAGCGGCGATGGTACCGCGATCACCGCGTTGACAGTCGGCGGCATTCAGTATGTCACCACCACGCTCCGCGTGAATGGCTATGACGACATCCAGGTGACTGCAGGCATCCCCGTGGTCTGGATCATCCAAGCGTCCGAAGAAAGCCTGAACGGCTGCAACAGCGAGCTGGTGCTTCCCGCCTTTGACCAGCAGATCCGGCTCCAGGCCGGGGAAAACACCATCACGTTCACACCGGAAGAGCCGGGCGTCTACACCTATTCGTGCTGGATGGGCATGCTGCAAAACACCATCACTGTTACCGCGGCCTGAACGCATGGTTCATTGACACGCCGTTTGAGGTGTGGTATGCTTACCAGCAAGCACACTATGAAAGTCCGGCGGATGCATCCGTCGGGAAAGCGAGGCAGCCACGAAAAATGCTCAATCAGTTCTCAAGAACCCAGCTCCTGTTCGGCGCAGAGGGGATGGAGCGGCTCTACAACGCCCGGGTGGCCGTGTTTGGCATCGGCGGTGTGGGCGGCTACACGGTGGAGGCGCTCGCGCGCAGCGGCGTCGGCGCGCTCGACCTCATCGACGACGACCGCGTCTGCCTGACCAACCTCAACCGCCAGATCTTCGCCTTGCGCAGCACGGTCGGAAAATACAAAGTGGACGTGGCCGAGCAGCGCATCCTGGATATCAATCCCAACGCCGTCGTCCGCACCTACAAGACGTTTTATACGCCTGAGACGGCGAGCCAGTTCGACTTTACACAGTACGACTATATCGTCGACGCCATCGACACCGTCACCGGCAAGATAGAGCTTGTCGTGCAGGCAGAGCGCGCCGGTACTCCCATCGTAAGCTGCATGGGCGCGGGCAATAAGGTGGACGCCACGGCTTTCGAAGTGGCGGATATTTACAAGACCTCCATCTGCCCGCTAGCTCGGGTCATGCGGCGGGAGCTGAAAAAGCGCGGCGTGAAGCGTCTGAAGGTGGTCTACTCCAAAGAGCCGGCGTTGACGCCGATCGACGATATGACCATCAGTTGCCGAACCAACTGCATCTGCCCGCCCGGCACGACCCGCAAGTGCACCGAGCGCCGCCAGGTGCCCGGCAGCAACGCGTTTGTCCCGTCCGCTGCCGGTCTCATCCTCGCGGGCGAGGTGGTCAAGGATCTGACGATGTTCCGCCGGGATGCGGCGCAATAGCTTCCGCGCACAAGGCGCACGGCGGAGCAAGCTAATCCATGATATCAAAACCGCCCGCTCCCACTACCAGTGGGAGCGGGCGGTTTTGACCATGTCAGATGACGTAGTCGTTTCCATCCTCGCAGCGGCGCATCAGATCGGCGACCGTGATATTGTCCACATAATCACTGATAACGCGGTCAAGCCCCTGCCAAAGCGGCAGCGTGCGGCAGGTCGCCATCCGCGGGCAAACGGCGGCGCCCGGCTCCAAGCAGGCCACCGGCGCAAGCGTCTCCTCCGTCAGGCGCAAGACGCTGCCCACCGTGTACTGGTCGGGCGCTCGGGTCAGCTTGTAGCCGCCGCCCTTGCCGCGCAAGCCCTCCAGCAGCTTCGCCTTTACCAGCAGCTTGATGATGCTCTCGAGATACTTTTCCGAGATCTCCTGCCGCTCCGCAATCGTCTTGAGAGGGATATAGCCATCCGACTGGTGCTCCGCCAGATCCACCATGACCCGAAGCGAATAACGACCCTTTGTAGAAATCAGCATTTGGTTCCCTCCATGGTATTTTGACCCATTATACAGCATGGTTAATAGGAAAATCAACCAGGATCTGTTCAGTTTGCGGCGATCTGATCCATATCGATCTCCATGACCAAGCGTCAGCGCAAAACGCGCAGCGCCTAACGCAAGCGTTTTTGTCGCGCGCCATCGAGCTGCCGCCTTGGCCGATTCTAACGTCTCTCCGCCATTGACACGCGCCGCCCGCCGGGGTAGAATGAGTTCGCCGCCTGGAGTTCGTCCGAGCGCCGGGACGCCGGCGGCTTGATGCGGATCACGACGGCGTGCCGCACACCGAAGTCCCCTTGGCGAAAGCGCTGAAAGGCGGTCTCCCGCCAAAGCGGAAAAACCGCCGCAGGCAGTTACCAGAGGTGGGACAAAGCCTTGAAAACCGGAGGAAACACCATGGCCGACCTTTTTGATTTTGAAGTCTTGTTCCCGATCCCGGAGAACGCGGATCGCAAAGAGTTGGTGCAGCGGCTGGAGGTCGTACGCGCGCAGCTCGACCGGCTCGACAAAGCGGAGCCGGAAGACATGGACAGCGAGGAATACGAAGCGTGGGGCAACCGCCACGAGACGCTCGAGGACTTGGCCGACGAGCTGCTCGACCGGCTCGACGAGCTGGACGCGTAACAACGCCCCGGCGGGCGCATCGTGAAGGGCGCGCCGCCAGATCGTTTATATGCAGCGCAGCGTGCGGAGGCCGGCAAGATCAAAGCGGCGGACAAAAGTGCTAAGCGGCACGGCACACTGCAAATAATGCCGCAGCAGCTCCGCGCAGGCGCGGCTGTCGCTGTCTGCCCTGTGGTGGTCGAGTGCGATCCCGAAATGGCTGCAGAGCGTGTTCAGCTTGTGGTTCGGCAGCTCGGGCAGCAGCCGGCGGCCAAGCTGGCAGGTACACAGATAATCGACGTAAGGCTGCCAGGCGATCCCGTAATCGCGCAGGCATTTCCCCAGAACACCCATATCAAACGGCGCGTTGTGCGCAGTCAGCAGGCCGCTGCGCATCAGCGGTTCGATGCGCTCCCACAGCGCCGGGAAATTCGGCGCGCCGCGCACATCCTCCGGCGCAATGCCGGTCAGGGCGATGTTGAAGCGGTCGAAGCGCGTCTCCGGGTCGACGAGCGAGGCATAGGAGTCCACGATACGCCCATCCTCGACCACCGTGACGCCGATGGCGCTGATGCGGTCGTTCGCCGCGTTTGGCGTTTCAACGTCAAACGCGATATAGCGTCCGGTCATGGCCGCGCCTCCTCTCCGTCTCTACGATCATGATAGCCCGTTTTCGCACCGATTGCAAGCAATTCCATTTGACTTTGCTGCTCGCGTCTGCTATGCTGTGAGCCGAAAACAAAAAAGGAGACATCAAACATGGAAAAATTGATTCCGTATGAAAAGCGCTCCAAGAAAGAGCGGCGCTTGCTCGACCGTGCGCGGCGCGGGAGCTGGAACGGCGTCACACCCGTCACCCGAAAAAAAGAAAGCGCGAAAGCGTACAACCGAAAAAAGGCACGGAGATGGGAGCAGGATCCCGACGCCGTGTCTTTTTTCTTTGCCGCTTGACGGCAGCGCGTCGGCACGGTATCATCAAATAAATACGGAGGAGGCGGCAAGATGGAGCCATTTTTCGAGCGGGTCTATGCCGTTGTGGCGCAGATCCCGTATGGGCGCGTGATCTCCTACGGCGACATCGCGCGGCTGCTCGGCGCGCCGCGGGCGGCGCGCCAGGTCGGCTGGGCGATGCGCAACTGCCCGGACGAACTGCCGTGGCAGCGCGTGGTGCGAGCCGACGGCTCGGTCGCCGGCGGCCGGTACGCCGAGCTGCGGCGCGCGTTTTTGGAGGCCGAGGGCGTTCCCTTCCTCCCCAACGGCTGTGTTGACCTCACCGCCTGCCGTTGGGACATGGCGGAGCGGAGATGATGCAGATGGAACGGCGGCAAAAAAGCCTATGGAAGGAACCATAGGCTTGAGACTGTGAAAGAACGCCTGCGGCGTTCTTTCACAGGGGGACTGCGGCCTGTCGCAGCGCACGCCTTGCCCGCTGAAAGCGGACAAGGCGCACGTTTACAGGCCGAGCGGTGTTTTCTCCGACGCACAGGTC
>CAZJBT010000058.1:0-12529 GCA_964544345.1 uncultured Oscillospiraceae bacterium | reverse complement strand
GAGCCGGCGACCATGCTGATCGATCTTGAGAACGGCGACATCGACATCGCGGTCGACGTCCAGGCTTCCGATGCGGAGCGCATCATGGCCAACCCGGACGATTACCCGGATCTCGCCTGGGAGAAGCGCGAGCTGGTCGACCAGATGAACCTGTTCCTCTGCGACTACGTCGAGTATTTCCAGGACAGGAACGTCCGTGAGGCCGTTGTTCTGGCACTCAACAATGCCGAGATCGCGACCGGCATGTACGGCGACCTGTGGGTCGAGGCCACCTCTGTTATGCCTGCCGGTATCGAGTACCACAAGGACTGCGATGTTCCGCAGCAGGATATTGAGCGCGCGAAAGAGCTGATGGCGGCGTCTGATTATCCGGATGGCTTTGAACTCCGCCTGGTCGTCACGACCGGTCAGGATCTGGCTGCGACCGTCATCCAGGCGCAGCTTGCTGTAATCGGCATCACCGTCAACGTCGAGACGTATGATCCGGGCACCGCAGTCCCGATGATGCAGGCCGGCGAGGTAGACCTGTCGCTCCGCGTCGGCATGGGCGGCGCGTCCTTCCGCGACGGCGTCCAGGGCATCAGCGACGTCTTCGCCTATGGATCCACCATGCGTGCGACCATGCAGGACGACGACGAGTTCAACGAGCACTACGATGCGTCCGTCTACTCTGTTGATCCGGAAGTCCGCAAGGAGAACTATGAGTGGATGCAGGATTGGCTGCTTGACGAGTACCATGTGTACCCGATCTGCGAGCGCTGCGTGTTCATCGCGTGGGATAAGAATAAGGTCGCGTCCTGTGACGCTCCGATCGCTTCCTATATCAGCGCGAGAAACATCAAGCTCGCCTGATTTTCAGCAGAGTCACTTTTCAGCGCGGCAGCGGATGTTCCGCTGCCGCGCGTTTTGTCACTTTGTCCAAACAACTGGCTGCTATTTTGGAGGGAATGGCAATGGAAGTGGCGCATGATAATGCGTAGAATAAAAATATCTATACAATTGATATGCTGACTAGATCACGGCGCGGACAGATATGCACGGATGTTCTATTGAAAGGGGACTTCCATCATGAAAAAGGAGAGCAGCGTTGCACAGGCATTCCCGGACTGGGCCGGCCAGCCGCCGGTGATCGCGGACAGCGAGATAGCGGAAACGATCACGTCCGATGTCGTTGTGGTCGGCAGCGGCAATGCCGGCGTACTGGCGGCGACGGCTGCGGCGTTTGCCGGCGCGACGGTCAGCGTGATCGAGCAGCAGTCACGTGAGCGGTATCAGATGTACGGTCTCGCCGACGTTGGCAGCATCAATTCGCAATGGGCGGCGAACAACGGCGTCCCGCGTGTGGACGAGGCAGAGTTCATTGCCGAATGGCAGCACCGAACGCAGAACCGATCCGACCCACGTCTCATCAAGCAGTTCGCCTATCACTCCGGCGAGATGCTCGATTGGCTGCTGTCGCTGATGTCGCCGATGCTGGTCGGACGGCTGAACACCTCAAATTACCCGTGCCCGTTCCAGCTCTATGACGGCGAGGTCAGCGGCTTTAAAACCTGGGCCGGCACCTGTGAGCTGCACAACTGGAACACCGGCGTGCACCAGGTCATTGCGCATGCCGAGGCGAAGGGCGCAAAGTGGTATTGGGAGAACAGCGCGGTCGTGCTGCGGCAGGAGAATGGCCGCGTCACCGGCTGCATCGCCAAAACGAAAGACGGCAGATATGTCAACTACGCGGCGAAAAAGGGCGTTATCCTCTGCACGGGCGACTTCGGCGCGAACCATGACATGTACGTCCACTTCCATCAGGAGATCGTGATGCAGTTCGAGTCGATGGGACTCGATACGAGCAAGCTTCGCACGGCGATGGGTCGCGACGGCATTGGACAGCGAATGGCGGTCTGGGCCGGCGGCAGCATGGAGCCAGGCCCGTATGCGTGCGTCTATCCGACCGCAGGCGGCCCGGCGACCGGCATCGATCAGAACTTGGCTGAGTGGAACGGCGGCGGCAGCGCCGGAGGCTTCCAGGGCACCTCGTTCCTGCGCGTGAACGCAGAGGGCAAGCGCTACTGCGACGAGGGCATCATGGGCATTTACGGCATCCTGCACCGCACCTACCGCAACGGCGGCGGAACGACCTACTCGATCTTTGATTCGCAGTGGTTCAACTATGTGCAGAGACAGTGCCACGAGCACTTTATGCCCTATAAGAACGAACTGCTCTGGGCCGAGCGCACGAAGGTGGTGCTCGCCAAGGCGCTTGAGGCCGGACGCAAGGGCGTGGGAACCGGCCGCGGCAAGGAGCCAAACCTGTTTGCAGCGCAGACGCTGCCAGAGCTGGCGGATCACCTCGGCCTGAAGGGTGAGGCGAAGAAGAACCTGATCGATTCGGTGGAGCGCTACAACGAGATGTGCCGGCAGGGAAGGGACGCCGATTTCGGTAAGGATCCGAAGCTGCTGCTCGCGGTCGATCAGCCGCCGTATTATGCGATCAAAACGGTGCAGGTCAGGCCGGATACCGGCCTGGTCGGTCTCAACGGCGTCATCACGGACGAAAACCAGGCTGTCCTCGGTAAGGATTTTAAGCCGATCCCCGGCCTGTTCGCCTCCGGCACGTGCGGCGGCGGCAAGTTTTTCATGCAGTATTCCTCAGTGACCAGCGGCCTTTGCATCGGCACAGCCATGACCTTCGGCATGCTGGTCGGGCGGCACGTTGCGTCGCTGTGATCATACCGAGCTGCGGACAGTCCAGCCTGCAGCTCTCTGGAAGGAGAAACAAAATCAATGGGAGAACCCAAATTCAAATGGATGACGCCGCCTGCGCCGGTGGACGAGTCGCTCGTCTCCGAGACGCTCCGCGCCGGCATTGTGATCGTCGGCGCCGGCCACTCCGGCACCAGCGTGGCTCGCGCGGCGGCGGAGGGCGGCGCCGATGTACTGGTCATCGACAAGCAGAAATCGTTTGAGCGCCAATTCGTACCGGGTCACGAGGTCGGTGTGCTCAACTCGCAGCTCGCTCTTTCGCGCGGCGTACGCCGTTACGACCCGATGGAGATGATCGTCGATTGGCAGATGCGCTCGCTCAACCGCACGAATGTCGAGCTGGTGCGCCAGTTTGCCTATCGCGGCGGCGAGACGCTCGACTGGTATCTCGCGCCGCTGCCGCAGGAATTTCGCGACTCCATCCGCATCTATATGCACCCTGCGGTCAAAAGCTATACCGACACCTATAACGGGTATAAGAGCTTCCTTGGCACCGCACTGTTCTACGGCGGCGAGGGCTTCCATTTGCTCGACGCGGTCAAGGCCAACCAGCGCGTCGCCATCGAGCATGGCGCGCGGTTCGCGTTCGGCTATGCCGGCGAGCAGCTCATCCTGGAAAACGGCCGCGTGGCAGGCGTGTACGCGAAAAAGGCGGACGGCAGCTATGCGAAGGTACTGGCTGATCGCGCGGTCGTGATCGCTGCAGGCGGCTGCACGACGAACAATGAGATGGTGCACGATCTGTACGAGGAGCTTGACGAGGTCTTTGGCCATGATGCGCGCTTGAATGGCATGGGCGTTGATGACGGCAGCGGCATCAAGATGGGCGTCTGGGTCGGCGGCCGGGTTCAGCCGGGGCCGCGCGCGGCGGTCGCGCCATGCCTCTCGTTTATGGCCGGGCAGTTCTCCGGTACGGCGTTCCTGCGGCTCAACAGGCTCGGCAAGCGCTATACGAACGAGGGCTTCCTCGGCGCGTTCGGCGCGGGGCTGGCGACCTTCCGCCAGCCAAGGGGCTTCGTCACCGCAGTGTTCGACAGCGGCTGGCGCGAGGAGCTGGATTACCAGGCGCCCGATCACACCAACATCAATGTCTGCTGGCCGGAGCTGATGGAGCGGCTCGAGCAGGATATGGAGCGCGTCAAAGCCGCCGGCTCTGCGGGCGCGCAGATCCACGGCACGACGAACATGGAGGGCGGCGACAGGCTGAGCGGCGATCCCGTCTACTGCTGCGATACGCTCGAAGAGCTTGGACGCGTGCTCGGCTATGAGGGCGAAACGCTGGAGAATTTCCTTGCCAGCATCGAGCGCTACAACGAGCTGTGCGTCAAGGGCGTCGATGAGGACTTTGGCAAGGATCCGCGCCAGATGCACGCAATCGTCAAGCCGCCGTTCTTCGGCACGCGGAGCGTCCACCCCGTGGCGCTCGGGCCGATGGCGACGCTCAGCGGCCTGGAGATCGATGAACGCCAGCGTGTGCTTGGCGCGGACGGCGACCCGATCCCGGGGCTGTATGCCACGGGCAACAGCTCAGGCGGCCGGTTTGCCATTCAGTATTCCACGCCGATGTCCGGCGTGTCTATCGGCATGGCGATGACGCTCGGCCGGCTGCTGGGGCTTGCGCTTGCCGAGCGGCAATGAAATGAGGGAGCAATGAGAAAGTATCAACATCTGTCCGCACCGATTACAGTTCGCGGCATCACATTCAAGAACAGGATCCTTGCGACGCCGATCCAGTCGGCTGGCACCACGGCGAACGGTGCGCCGACCGAGAAAGCGTGCTATTTTTTCGGAGAGCGTGCGAAGGGCGGCGCGGCTGTCGTCACGATGGGCGAGGCTGCGGTCAATCACGACTATGCTGTCCGCCTCGGCCAGACGACCGATCTGACGCGGTTCGACTTTGCGAAGATGGATGATTTTCAGCGCTTTACATACGCCATCAAGCGTTACGGCGCGATTCCGTCCATCCAGCTCTGCCACGCGGGCACCGAGGCCAACCCGCGCGACGCCGCAGGCGATCCGATGCTGCCGATCGGCCCGTCGCCGCGCACGCGTCCTGCGATGGATCGCCCGTCGCGCAGCCCGGATCCAAACCCGCAGATGATCACGACGCTCGAGATGACGCACGAGCAGATCCGCAGCACCATCGCGGACTTTGTCAATTGTGCCTGCAATGCAAAGCGCTACGGCTTTGAGATGGTGCAGCTCCACGGCGGCCACGGCTGGCTGCTTGACCAATTCTCTTCCAAGCTGCTCAACCGCCGAACCGATGAGTACGGCGGCAGTGCGGAAAACCGCGCGCGCTTTGCCTGCGAACTGCTGAGCGCCATCCGCGAGGCGGTTGGCTCCGACTTTATCATCGAATACCGCCTGAGCTGGGATCAGATGCTCGACGGCGGCAACACGCTTGACGATACGATCGAGTTCGTCAAGCAGATCCAGGACAAGGTCGACATAATCAACGTCTCTGTCGGCACGCACTGGGTGCTCGACCACTGCAACCGGATCTTTCCGCTCTGGTTTGTTGAGCACGGCTTGAATATCGAGGCGGCGGCGGAGATCAAGAGGAACGTCTCGTGCCTTGTCTCCGTCGTCGGCGGCATCGACGATCCGGCTATGGCCGAGGCGGCGCTGGCAGAGGGCAAATGCGATTTCATCTCGATGTGCCGCGGCCTGATCGCGGATCCGCACTGGCCGAATAAGGTCATGGAGGGTCGGGACGACGAGATCATCCCCTGCGTGCGCTGCATCACCTGCCATGATAATATGGCGGCGGACGGCACGCTCTGCGCGACGAACCCGAAAACACTGCAGGAGTACTGGCTCAAGGATGTGCCGGAAACGGTGCAGCGCCGGCGCGTCGTCGTCATTGGCGGCGGCGTGGGCGGCATGCAGGCTGCGCTCGTGGCTGCACAGCGCGGCCACGAGGTGATCCTGCTCGAAAAAGAGACAAGCCTGGGCGGCATCCTGAAATTCACCAACTATCAGACGGTCAAAAAGGACATGAACGCCTTCTTGCACTACCAGATACATATGCTTGAGAAGCTGGGCGTGGATGTGCGCTGCGGCGTGGAGGCTACGCCGGAGCTGGTCGACGCGCTCGATCCGCACACCGTTATCGCGGCGGTCGGCAGCGAGCCGGTGCGGCCGCGTATCCCCGGCATCGAGCATGGCGTGAGCGCGCTCTGGGCCTATGCCAATCAGGAGAAGCTCGGGAAACGCGTCGCCATCATCGGCGGCAACCTGTCCGGCCTCGAGCTGGGCATCGACCTCGCGGCGACAGGTCGGGATGTTGCGGTCGTGGAAATGCTCGACGAGGTCGGCGCGGGTGCGCCTACGTTTTATTGGTACGGCGTGAAGGAGGAGCTGGAGCACTGCGCCGATCACATGATCATCCGCACCGGTGCGGCCTGCACAGCGGCTGCGTCAGACGGCATCACCATCCGCAGAAAAGACGGTGTGGAGGAATTCCTTGCGGCTGATACGGTCGTCTACGCCGTCGGCATGCGGAGCCGGGCTGACGAGGCCGACCGGTTTGCCAGCTGCGGCGTCCACTTTGTTAAGGTCGGTGACTGCAGGAAGGTCGCGCGCATGAAGCAGGCTGTGACGGACGGCTATCTCGCGGCGCTGCAGATCTCGTAGCCCACGGCCTGAGAGCCGATTCGATAAAATATGGAGGCGATTTTCATGAAAAAAATTTTGGCGATTTCGACCAGTCCGCGGAAAGGCGCAAATGCGGATACGATCGTCCACGCCGCGGCCGAGGCTGCGCGCGCGGCCGGCGCGGAGGTTACCGAGGTCGCATTCCGCGACCTGAAGATCAACTACTGTGTCGGCTGCGGCTTCTGCAAGCAGCCCGGCAACGCCGGCAAGTGCGCGCAGAAAGACGATATGCAGGCACTGCTCGATCTGCTGCAGACCTGTGACGGCGTGATCTTTTCGACCGGCGTCTACTTCGGTTCGTTCACGGCGCAGGCCAAGACGTTCATTGACCGCATGTATGCGCTCTTTGTTCCAGGGCCGCCTCCGAAGCACGACCCGGATGCGCCGAAGCAGAAGCCGAAGAAGCTGCTCGTTGTGATGACCGAGGGCATGCCGCGGCCTGACGCGGACAAGGCGCGCGCCGAGGAGATATTTGGCTGCTTCGGCGTCGCAGGCTGCAATGTGTTCGACTACCTCGTGATCGATGGCTGCCGCGAGCGGGACAGCGCGAAAGGCAACCCTGCGCACCTCGCTGCCGCGGCAGAAAAGGGCGCGTGGATGGCAGAATAATTTTTGTATACAGCATGCGCCGGCACGGATTTCCTCTGGATCCGCGCCGGCGCTTTCTCTGTGGATCGTATCACATAAAAAATCACTTGTACTGTGCATTTTGTCATGTTATACTAAAACCCGTTGAGATCGGAAAGGAGAATGGAGCAAAATGAATCAGTTCTACCCGCATATTTTTCAGCCGCTGACCATCAAAAATACGACGTTTAAGAACCGCATTTTTACCGCGCCGACCACCGCGCATATGGTGCAGAACAATGAACCGTACTACCCGGAGCCAAGCTATATCAAGAACTATCTTGAGAAGGCGAAGGGCGGCGCCGCGTGTGTCAGCTGCGGCGGCCAGAAGATCGAGATGACAGGCCGCAACCCCATCCACACGGAGTTCAATATCACCGACCCGCGCGGCTGGCGGAACTTTATTCATTTGTCTGATGCCATCCATTTTTACGATGCGCGCTGCTCATATGAGCTGATTCATTTTGGGACTGAGGGCGAGTATACGGAGGAGGCCAAGCAGGGCATTGTCTACGGCTGCTCGGACTTTGTGCGCGGCGACGGGCTGGTGTTCCACCAGATGCCGATCAGCGAAATGGAGCGCATTGCAGACCGCTATGCCGATCTCGCGGCCTGCATTGAGAAGTGCGGCTTCGACTCGCTGCTGCTGCACGGCGGCCACGGCACGCTGCTGCAGGAATTTGTGTCGCCGCGCGGCAACCACCGCGAGGACGAGTTCGGCGGCTCCATTGAAAACCGCGCCCGTTTTCCGCTGATGGTGCTCGATGCGATCCGCGCGAAAACCGGCCGCGACTTCCTGATCGAGTACCGTATCTCCGGCTCGGAGTGTGTGCCCGGCGGCTTTACGGTCGACGAGTGCATCGAGTACGTTAAACTTATTCAGGATAAGATCGACATCATCCATATCTCTGCCGGCGTCGTGCGCGAGCCGCGTCTGCGTGCCATCACGCATCCGACGAGCTTCCTGAAGCCGGGCTGCAACGCATATCTAGCTGCAGCGGTCAAGGCCTGCCCGGAGATCAAGATCCCGGTTCTGACAGTCGGCGCGTTCCAGCGCCCGGAATTGATCGAGCAGACGCTGGCCGAGGGCGGCGCGGATCTTGTCGCCATGGCGCGCGGCACCATTGCTGACCCGCACACTGTCGAGAAGGCTCGCCAGGGTCGGCCGGACGATATCATCCCGTGCATCAAGTGCTTCCACTGCCTTGACGAGTTCAAGGATACGCATTACTACTCCTGCGCGGTCAACCCGGAGGCGGGTCGCGAGGATTACATCGACATGCTCGTGCCGGGCGAATACCGGAAACAGCGCGTCGCCATTCTCGGCGGCGGCCCCGCCGGCATGCGCGCGGCGCTGATGGCGGTCGAACGCGGTCACGACGTCACGCTCTATGAGAAAGAGGATCATCTCGGCGGCCAGCTCAAGGATGCGGCGTTCATGGACTTCAAATATGATCTGCTTGCCTATGAGAATTACCTGATCGACCACGTCAAGGCTGCGAACCTGACGCTCAAGCTCGGCGTGACCGCCACGCCGGAGATGATCGCGGCTGAGCGCTTCGATACCGTGCTCTGCGCCATCGGTGCAGACCCGCTGATCCCGCCGATCCCGGGCATCGACGGCGAGAACGTCATCTGGGCCGGCGACAGCCTGTTTGCTCAGGAGAGGGTCGGCCAGCGCATCTGCGTCATCGGCGGCGGCCAGGTCGGCTGCGAGACCGGCGTCTACTATGGCCGTCTGGGAAAGAACGTCACGGTGCTCGAGATGCAGTCCGCGCTCGCGCCCGACGCGATGCGCACCTACCGCGAGGAGCTTGAGGGTCAGGTGCACGACCACTGCAAGTCCGTGCTGCTCGGCGCCCGCTGCACCGGCATTTCCGAGCAGGGCGTCACCTATCAGACGGCGGACGGCGCGGAACATCTGGTGGAGTGCGACACTGTGCTGCTCGCGCTCGGCATGCGTGCCCGTGCGGCCGAGGCCGAGACGTTCCGCGGCTGCGCGCCGAATTTCCGCCGCATCGGCGATTGCGTGAAGCCGCGCAATGTCAAATGGGCGACCCGCAACGCGTACGAGGCGGTCATGAGCCTGAACTAAGTGAAAAAACGGGACTGCTGCATATCGGTTGCAGCAGTCCGGTTTTTCTGTCAGCAGATCAGGATGGTTTTCGGCGTCTGGGTCAGGCACTCGGCGCCATCTTTGGTGATAAGGAAGTTGTCGCAGACGATACCGAACGCAGTTTCATTCGCGGCAACGGGGTGGACGGCGAAGAACATATTTTCCTCGAGCGTGAAGTCCTCGTCCGCAACGAGCGCCGGCCGCTCGACCATGTCAAGTCCCTGCGAGTGCGCAAACATTCGCCCCTCCGGCCCGTAGCCGTGTGCGGTGAGGAAGTCGTTGTTGGCCTGAAACAGCTCCGAGCAGCGCACGCCCGGCTTCATCATCGAGACGATGTGGCGCTGGCAGGCCGCGGCGCATTCGGCCGCATCGACCATTTCGCGGCTCGGCTCGCCGAGTGACCAGACGCGGAACAGCTCCGCATAGTAGCCGCCCGGGCCGCTCAGCTCGATCAGACACATCATGTTGTCGCCTGGCTCGACGCGGCGGTAGCGCGCGCAGGTCTGGCGCATTCCGGGCACGCCCTGTGATGTGCCGAGGCCGACGTTCAGACCCTCGCAGCCATAGTCCGCAGCCATCTTTTTGAGATCCGCGACGATCTCAAACTCATACCGACCCGGCCGGAACATGGTCGGCACGGCCGCGCCGATCTGGTCGTGGATGCGGACGATCTCGCGCAGCTTTTCGATCTCCTCCGGACTTTTGATGGCCTTGATGCGGTCGACGAGCGTCGTCGCGTCGATCAGCTCCACGTCTGGCAGGTTCTCCCGCAGATGGCAGTATAGCGACGCGGGAAGCTGCGCCATGGCGACCAGCCCGACCCTTTTATACCCGCGCGCTCGGATCTGCTCCGCGACGAGGCGCGGCATATAGGGGTCTGTATAACACAGCGTCGGCATCAGCGGTGTGGCGAGCGCCTGCCCGATGTCGCGCTGCACGTCTCTGGGAATGCTCTCCGTCCACGGTGCGCCGTGGGCGATGAAAGTCGTGTCGTCTTCTCTGTGGAACAGGATCGTGGTCGGGTAGTTGCCGACCGGCACGTCGGTGAAATAGCGGGTGTAGCCGCCGAGAAAGTTGTCGTAGTTATGGATGACGAGACAGTCGATTCCTTCATTCGCCATCGCCCGCCGAACCAGCGTGAAGCGGTGCTGCATCTCGCCTTCGGAGACGGCGTGCCGGAAGTATTCAGAAAGAGCCATAGGGGAGTGTGCCTCCTTGATTTCACTATTTGAAACTTGGTGCTTCTCTTCAGGAGCATTGCTTGTTTTTATTTTACGGGTGCGCGCCGCGGCGCGCAAGAGGACAGATGCGCCAAAATCGGGCGGACGTTTCTGGCTCTTTTGACTGATTCCTGGAAGCGGACGGAAATAATGCTCGCGGAATGATTGACAGAATTGTACAGGCAGTTTATAATTGATAACGAAATGGTGTTTTACATAGTGAAAGAGGGGGATAGCGTATGGAAACAATCCGCAACGCGCTTGGCCGGGACGTTCCGGCCGAGGCGGAAGCGTACGGGCCGGTGCGGCCCTATCAGGGCGCGTTTGCGTCCACCGGCGTCTACCAGACGGTAAGCGCAAATCGCCGCGCGGCGGTATCGGGGCAGAGCAAGCTGCTCCCATCGCTTGCTGAGGCGATCCGCCGCAGCGGCCTGCGCGATGGGATGACTGTCTCGTTCCACCATCATCTGCGCAACGGCGACAAGGTGGTCTGCCAGGTCATGCAGGCGATCGCCGACGCTGGCATCAAGGATATCCATCTGGCTGCATCTGGCCTGTTCAAGTGCCATGAGCCGCTTGTCGCGCTGATGGAGAGCGGCGTGATCACCAAGATCACGACCAGCACGTTCAACCCCGGCCCAGTGCCGAAGGCAGTCACAGCCGGCAAGCTGCAAAAGCCCGCTGTCCTGATGACGCACGGCGGCCGCCCGCGTGCGATCGCCGAGGGTGAGCTGCACATCGACGTGGCGTTCATTGCCAGCCCGAGCTGCGACTGCGAGGGCAACCTGAACGGTACCGAGGGGCCGTCTGCGTGCGGCTACCTGTCATATGCCTATGCCGATGCGCAATATGCAGATTGTGTCGTCGCAGTGACTGACAATTTAGTCGAATATCCCTGCATGCCGATCGAGATCAGCCAGGAGCAGGTCGACTTCGTCGTGCAGGTGGAATCCATCGGCGACCCGTCCGGCATCGTCTCGGGCACGACCGAGATCACCAAGGATCCAGTCCGGCTCGGCATCGCGGCCGACACTGCGCGGCTCATCGACCTGTCCGGCTACCTCAAGCCCGGCATGTCGTTCCAGACCGGCGCGGGCACGACCTCGCTCGCTGTCGCGGCGGAGGTCGGGCGGATCATGCATGAACGGAACGTCGTCGGCTCATTCGCATCCGGCGGTATCCACGCATATCTTGTCCAAATGCTCGAGGAGGGCTTGTTCCGCGCGCTCATCGATGTGCAGTGCTTCGATCTTGAGGCGGTGCGCTCCGCGCGCGAGGATCCGCGCCACCTTCGTATGAGTGCCGCCATGTACGGCGATCTGCACAGCCGCGGCTGCATGGTCAACAATCTCGACGTCGTCATCCTCGGCGCAACCGAGATCGACCTCGATTACAATGTCAACGTCATCACCGGCTCAGACGGCACGATCATGGGCGCTTCGGGCGGCCACAGTGACACTGCCGCGGGCGCAAAGCTGACGATCGTCGTGTCCAATCTGATGAAAAAGACGCGCTGTCTGGTCAAGCGCGCGGTCACAACCGTGACCACGCCCGGCGAGACGGTTGACGCTCTGGTCACTGAGTACGGCATCGCGGTCAACCCGCGCCGCACTGATCTGCTTGCAAAGCTCTCCGGTTCCGGCCTGCCGCTCGTCACGATGGAGCAGCTCCTGGAAAAGGGCTACGAGCTTGGAGCGGTCGACGACCATCCTGACCTGACCGGCCGCATCGTCGCGCTGGTCGAATACCGCGACGGCACCGTCATCGACACGGTTCGCCAGCCCCTGTAATGCGATCCCTTAAAATTTTTATATAGATTCAGGAGGAAACTATAATGGAAGTCATGAGAACCAGCTTGTACATCCCCGCCAACAACCCGGTGTTCGTCGGCAAGTGCTCGAAGTATCCGGCCGACATCATCACCTTTGACATTGAAGATGCCGTCCCGCCGCAGGAGAAGGCCAACGCCCGCAAGATGGCGGCCGAGAATCTGGTCAAGGCCGGCGAGAACGGCGCGGAGGTCTATGTCCGCGTCAACGGCTGGCATACTGAATATACCAACGATGATCTTGAAGCTGTCGTGCAGCCGGGGCTGAACGGCATCACCCTGCCTAAGACCCGCAATGCTGACGACGTCAAGCGTCTCGAC
>CAZJBT010000057.1:0-12533 GCA_964544345.1 uncultured Oscillospiraceae bacterium | reverse complement strand
CGCCGTTGGTCATTTCACGAAGCGTTTTAACGTCCTGAGCAGAAATAGCCATGATAAAAATCCTCCTATATCGTTGGTTGTAAAGTGCCCGCCGAGCCGGCGGGCACTTGTTCAGTTACAAATTATTCAGCGGCCGGTGCCTCGACAGCCGGAGCGGCCTCCGCCGTGACATCCTCGCCCTGACGGCCTTCCTGAACGGCATTGGCCATGGTCTGCGCGATCAGACGGATGGCGCGGATGGCGTCATCGTTGCCAGGGATCACATAGTCGACCTCGTCCGGGTCGCAGTTGGTATCGACAATAGCGACGACCGGGATGTGCAGCTTGCGCGCTTCCGCGATGGCGTTGCGCTCCTTGCGCGGGTCAACAATGAACAGAGCGCCCGGAAGACGTTTCATCTCCTTGACGCCGCCGAGATACTTCTCGAGCTTGGCGATCTCGCCCTGATGCTTGATGACTTCCTTCTTCGGGAGCATAGCAAAGGTGCCATCCTCTTCCATCTTGCGGAGCTGGGCAAGACGGTCGACTCGGGTACGCATGGTCTTGAAGTTGGTCAGCATGCCGCCGAGCCAGCGGGCGTTGACATAGAACATGCCGACACGGCTCGCTTCCTCGCGGATCGCGTCCTGCGCCTGCTTCTTGGTGCCAACGAACAGGATGCTGTCGCCGTTGGCAGCAAGCTCACGGACGAAGTTGTACGCCTCTTCGAGCTTTTTGACGGTCTTCTGCAGGTCGATGATGTAGATGCCGTTGCGCTCGGTGTAGATATACGGCGCCATCTTCGGGTTCCAGCGGCGGGTCTGATGGCCGAAGTGAACGCCGGCCTCCAGAAGCTGTTTCATGGATACGACTGACATAGGGTAGTTCCTCCTTTAAGTTGTTGCCTCCACCCCAATCATTTTCCGGAGCCGACCTTGCGGCACTTCCGACCCGGAATCATCGGGTGTGTGAAGTCAATGCGTCTTTGCGCCCGGATATTATACTACACAGCGCCTCATTTCGCAAGCAATTTTTTGAGAAAAAGTCCCTGCTTTTCTGTGTTTTTTCCGAAAGACCGACACTGCCCGCCGGTAGGATTCCCCTGTCCGCCAAACAATATCCAAATTGCAGCGGCTATGCTTGACTTTTCAATCGAACTATAGTATTCTCATTTTAAGAATATTCTCATTTTGATAATATTGGAGGAGATCTGCCTTGCCGCCTGATTTTGCCGAAGTCATCATGAACCCAACCTGCCAGCGAATCGTACAGTATCTGCTTTTGCACCCGACCGGGACTGCACGCGAGATCGGCCGTTCGCTTTCCGACGTACCGCAAGCGAGCTTGTACCGTCATCTCAAGCGGCTTCGTGAAACCGGATGCGTCGAGGTCGTGGCAGAAAAGCCTGCACGCGGCGCGACGGAGAAAACCTACGCGCTGGCGGCACAGCAGATAGCTGATCTGTCGACTCAGGACGCCTCCACGCTGATCCAACGCTCGCTGGCGGAAATCTCCGTCTCGTTCCTCGCCTACTTTCAGCGTGAGGATGCTGACCCGGTGGCCGATATGCTTACCCTCTCGGCCGCTACGCTGATGCTCTCGGACGAGGAATTCGCCGAGCTGTTCCAGCGGTTTGGCGAGGTCATCAACAACTATCTTTATAATGAACCGACCGAGGGGCGTAAACCACGCCGTCTGACCATCCTCTCCTCCCCGGTGGAACAGGAGGACAAAACAACATGAACATTCTGGAGATTTCTCACCTGACCAAGTTCTATGCGGGCGGCAGGCGTGCCGTGGATGCCCTCTCGCTTTCCATCGAAGCGGGCGACATCTACGGCTTCATCGGCCACAACGGCGCGGGCAAGACGACGACACTCAAGGCGATCGCCGGCATTTTGGACTTCGACGGCGGCATAATCCGCATCGGCGGCCACAGCGTCGTGGACGAGCCGCTCGTCTGCAAGAAGATGACCGCGTATATTCCGGATAATCCCGACCTTTATGACTATTTGACCGGCATCCAGTATCTCAACTTCATCGCGGATGTATTTCAGGTACCGGGCGCGGCACGCACGGAGCGCATCGGGCGCTACGCGGACACCTTCGAGCTGACGGACGCGCTTGGCGACCTGATCTCGTCCTACTCTCATGGCATGAAGCAAAAGCTGGCCATTCTTTCTGCGCTGGTGCATGACCCAAAGCTGTTTCTGCTCGACGAACCGTTTGTCGGCCTTGACCCGGCCGCTGCTGTCACACTCAAGCGCATCCTGCACGAGCTGTGCGGGCGCGGCTGCGCTATTTTCTTTTCCACACACGTGCTTGATGTGGCAGAGAAGCTGTGCAATAAGGTCGCCATCATTCGGGACGGACGGCTCGTCGCTGCAGGTAAAACAGAAACGCTGACCAACGGGCAGTCGTTGGAGGACGTGTTCATGGAGGTGGTACAGCGTGATACGGCAGATTAGGCTGCTCACTCGCCTTGAACTGTGTAATACATTTGGTCTGAACGAGGCGCGATACGGAAAAGGCCGCAAGCGGGGGCGGGTTATACTCCTTGGCCTTATCTATGTGCTGCTCGGGCTTCTAATCGCGTTTTATGCAGGCGCACTGGCTTGGGGCTATGCGCATCTCGGGCTGGCAGAGCTGATCCCGGCGTATCTTCTGACTGTGACCAGTCTGTTAATTTTGTTCTTCATGCTGTTCAAAACGGGCAGCGTGCTGTTCAACCAAGCAGCCTACGAGCGCGTCGCGCCGCTTCCTGTGAAGCCTGTCTCGATCGTGGTCAGCCGACTTCTGCGAATGTATCTTTCCAATGTGCTGCTCGGCGCGCTAGCGCTTGTACCGGGGTGCGCGGTATATGGGTGGTTCCTGCGGCCAGGCGCGTCGTTTTACGCTATGGCGCTGCTCAGCGTGCTCCTGCTGCCGCTGCTGCCAATGACGATCTCATGCGCGCTCGGCGCGCTCATCCATGCCATTTCGACGCGGATGCGGCATAAGAATCTCGCGGTGATCGTGCTGTCTTTGTGCGCGATGCTTGTCCTTTTCGGCGCAATGTTCGCGCTCTCCGGCGTAGAGGAATCGGCGCTGGAACTGCAGTTCGCCGTTATTTCCGAGCGGCTGTTTTCGAAACTGGTGCGGCTCTATCCGCCAGCCGCGCTGTTCTCCGACGGGCTGATCGGCGGAAGCTGGAGCGCCTATATGCTGTTCGCCGCCCTCTCGATCACAGTCTTCGTGCTGTTCGTTTTGGCAGTGGAATGGAAATTCACCGCGATCTGCGCAAGGCTCGGCAGCGTTCGCGCGCGACGCAGCTTCACGCTTGACTCGCAGAGCGGACGCTCGCCGCTCAGCGCGCTCTACCGCCGTGAGCTAAAGCGGTACTTCGCTTCAAGCGTCTATGTGCTCAACACTTGCGTTGGAAGCCTGATCATGGTGATCTTCGCAGCGGCGCTCGCCTTTGCAGACGTGGAGAAGCTGGAAACCGGTCTGGGAATGACCGGATATCTGGCCGGCATTGCGCCAGCGCTGCTCGGCGCAATGTGCGCCATTACGCCCACGACCGCCAGTGCTATCTCCATGGAGGGCAGGCAGTGGTGGATCGTACAGAGTCTCCCGATCTCAACGAAGACCGTGCTGGACAGCAAGCTGCTGGTCGGCTATACCATCATTCTGCCGGGATATATGCTGAGTGAGTTGATTTTGCTCCTGTTTCTGCCTATGCCGGGGCTACAGCGCCTGTGGATGCTGCTGCTTCCATTTGCATGTCTGCTGCTCAGCGCGAACCTCGGGCTAACGCTCAACGCACGATTCCTAAATATGAGCTGGGAATCGGAAACCATCGCCGTCAAGCAGGGCGCTGCCACTCTGCTCTGCTCTCTTGCCGGATTTGCCTTGGCCGTCATCCCATCCGCGCTCTGGATCGCGCTGCCCGCCCTGCGCGTGATGGTCTACCCCGTCTGTACGCTGACACTGACGGCTGTCTCTGCCCTGCTATACCGGAAAAACTCCCATATGGATCTGCGCAAAATCGGTTGATATCCTTTAGGTCTGAACTCAAATCTTTGCTTGTCGCAATTCGGCTGTTGCAATTCAGATCAGCTTATGATATGTTTTAGGCAAATTTGACCTTCAGATCCAGAGGAGAAAATCGAATGAAAAACAAGTTTTTACTTATTTTTGCGCTGCTGCTGACATTGTCTTTGGCCGCCTGCGGCGGGGCTGACGGCTCCGAGCCTGTTTCCTCCAATACATCCGGCGAAGAATCGGCCGACAGCCGCGATGACGGTACCAGATCAGAGGAGGACAGCGAAGTTCCGCAGGAGGACGATGCGGGCACGTCGGAAGAAGCAAACGAAACGACTGCTTCGGTCATTCTTGATATCGATACGGCGATCCAAAACCAGCTACTGTTGAGCGTCGGCAATGAGAGCGGCTGCTATGTGGACGGAGACGTCATTTACTGCGGGTCGAATAATGCTTCTGCCGTTGCAGCGGAGATGGAAAGCCTGGGCGTGTCGGTCAGGCAGGTATATGTGTCTTCGTTTGGGGATAGCTGCTATTTTCTGGGCGACGATGGAACTGTTTACGGCCGTATCGACCGGTCGATCGGTACGTTTTTCCCCGACCATGACATTGCTTTTATTGCGCCGAGCATTACAAGCAACGACGGATACCGGCAGAATATTTTCGCGGTCACAACCGGCGGCGAGCTGATATACTGCGGAAGCGGCGATTCCGAAAACGTATATACCGCGCTGACGGATGTAAAATATGTGGACTCGTTCAATAATGCCATTGTGATCGCCGTTAAAACGGATGGCACAGCAGAGCTGTACGACCCCAGGGAGCAGGCAGGCTATTCGTCTTCAGGCGACTATGATTTTTCCGGGCTTGACGTCTCCGGCTGGACAAATATCAAATGGGCTGTGCTCGGCTGCAACGACGAGCCGTATGCGCTCGGACTGACGGCTGATGGTACTATTGTTGGCTGCGGCGACTATCCAACCATAGTAGACGACTGGGAGAATATCGTCTATCTCGGCCATGCGGGGTTTGCCCTGACGGCAGACGGCAGCGTACTGACCTGGCAGATCAATGCTGACTACTCCTATTGCAAAGGCGTGACCGCATTTGCTGTGAATCCTTCCGCGCCTTCGTATTATCTCGCTATTACAGGAGCGGAGACGGCCTATGGTTACTCCTACCTGATCAAAAACAAATATGAAAATGGAGAGACGGTTCCCTCTGAATTTGAAATGCTGCCGGAAGAATAACAGAGATCGTCCCGCCGTCGATCCGGCGCCAGGCTCAGGGTTCTTTGGCTCTGATCTTAAAATTTCACTTGCATTTCAGCCAGCACTGTGATAGTATCATATATACTTTGTAGTATTATGCGCAAATGGCATATCCCGGCGGGCTGCAGGCCGTAAATGCAGCAAGGAAACGGAGGATCACAATGAGCGTACCTATGATTATCATCACCGTGATTCAGGTTCTGACTGCGCTGTTCCTGATCGCAGTCGTTCTGCTTCAGTCCGGTAAAAACGCCGGCCTTTCCGGCGCCATCGCCGGCGCGGCCGACACCTTCATGACCAAGAACAAAGCGCGTTCGTTTGACGCGAAGCTCTCCAAAGCGACCAAGTATGTCGCCGCGGTGTTCGTCATCCTGACGTTTGTTCTGAACCTGCTTTAAGCCAAACAATAAAGTAAGAAAACCAAGCAGACGGCACCCGTAACACAAGAAATCCTCCGTATGGCCGCAGCCATACGGAGGATTTTCATATCAGCCCTGCATGCACTGAGCCGCCCCAAGCAGTTTCTTGCGAGATCCTAATAACGCATCGGAAGTTCTTGATTTTGTTATCCAAGCTTGATCAGATCGATACCGGTGTAATAATGGGTCAGGATCTCCTCGAAATCCGCTCCAGCGCGCGCCATGGCGTCGGCGCCATACTGACTCATCCCCACGCGGTGGCCGTAGCCAGACGTCTCAAAGGCGATGGACGACGGCCCAACCGCGATGGAAAACGCAGTCGAGCGCAGCCCGAACATCCGTCGGAGCTGTACGCCGGTGAAGACTGCGCCGCCGATACAGACTGTCGCCACCCCGCCGCCCGCCGTATACTCCACAGCGCCAAACCAGCAGGACGGGTCGCCGCTCAGCTCTGCCGTTGGATCCTCTGCGCAGATAGAAGCTGCAAACTCAGCGAGCGGGATCTCAACGAGGTCAGTATAGTGCGCCGCCTGCTCCTCGCCCGGACTTTCCACCGACTGCAGGTAGGACACCTCACCACCCCAGACGGCGGCCGCATCCTCTGTCCGTCCGCCTGAACAGGAGAAGTAGACTGCGTCGATCAGTTCACCGTCATAGCAGGCGACCATACCGTCGGTCTGCTTTACCGCCCGCACCATGCACGCAAGTGAGGCGGTATAGTCGTCTCCGAGGCGCGTGCGCAGCGTCTGTCCGTCCAGCCAAGCCTGGCAGCAGGCGCTGTCGGTGCAGATCGCGCCGTCATGTACATTCGACGCGCAGGTCTTGAGCGCAAAGGTACGCGCTGCGACTGCCTGCGCTTTAAGCGCTTCGGGGGAAAACGACGCGGGCATCTCCGCAAGCAGCACCCCCGTCAAATAGCGGCTCAGCGTCATGGTGCACGTCTCCTCGCCGACTAAGACGGAGATCGTCTGTGTGCGGTCGAAGGAGGCCGGGGTCGTCTCTGGCAACTCTGACTCCCCCGCCTCCTCTGTCTCGGCGGTCGGTTCCATCTCAATGGCCGCTGGTTCCGTTTCGCGCGGCCGCGGCGTGCCGCAGAGCAGCACCAGTAGGAGCAGGAGCGGAACCGCTGAGAACGCCGCTGCAAAGCGCCACTGCGCCGTATCTGTCGTGCGAGAGCGTTGTTTCATTCGATGCATCATCAAAGAAATCTCTTTTCCTTATCGTGATTTTGTGTTATGATGGATTTGTATCAACCTATCCTCGGAGGTGTGTCATCTTTTGAATAATAATTCAGTATTCACAGATTCCAACGAATTTATTCATGCGTTGTGCGTCGATTATGAGCGGATCAATTCACTTGTGCTCGATCCGCGCGAAAATATCAACGTCAAACGCGGCCTGCGCAATTCCGACGGAACCGGCGTCATGGTCGGCTACACACAGATCGGCAACGTACAGGGCTACTCTGTCATCGATGGCGAGAAAATGCCAATGGAGGGTCGTCTGTTCTACCGCGGCTATAACATCATGGATCTGATCGGCGGCTTTGTCGCAGAGGGGCGCTTTGGCTTCGAGGAAGTCGCATACCTGCTGCTGTTCGGAAAGCTGCCGAACGCTGCTGAATATGAGCTGTTCCAGCACGTTTTGTATGAGAACATGGAGCTGCCCGTCAACTTCACCGAGGACATGATCCTCAAGCAGCCGAGCCGTGACATTATGAACAAGCTCGCGCGCTCTGTGCTTGCGCTCTACTCCGCCGATCCGAATCCGGACAGCACTGAGCTTGAGAATATGATGCGTCAGTCGATCCAGCTCATCGCGCGCTTTCCGATCATCGTCGCACACGCCCACGCGGTCAAGCGGCACTACTTTGACTACGACAGCCTGTATCTGCATCGTCCGCAGGAGGGGCTGTCCATCGCAGAGAACTTCCTGCATGCCATCCGGCGTGACACCCGGTTTACCGAGGAAGAGGCGCGTCTGCTCGATCTCGCCCTTGTCGTGCATGCTGAGCACGGCGGCGGCAACAACTCCACCTTTAGCTGCCGCGTGCTCTCTTCGACCGGCACCGACACTTACTCGGCCATCGCGGCGGCCGTCGGCTCGCTCAAAGGTCCGAAGCACGGCGGCGCAAACGCGCAGGTGCTCCGCCAGTTCGACGAGATCAAGGCAAATGTCTCCGACTGGGAGAATGACGATGAGATCGCGTCCTATCTCACCAGGATCCTGCACGGCGAAGCCGGAGACGGCTCCGGTCTAATCTATGGTATCGGTCACGCGATTTATACCATTTCCGATCCGCGTGCAGTCGTGCTCAAGCGTTCTGCCAAACGGCTTGCAGAGCGATCGGACTATGCGCTGGAATTTGCGCTGCTCGAGCGCATCGAACGCATCGCGCCGCAGGTTTACGCCGATGTCAAGGGCGGCGACAAGGCCATGTGCGCCAATGTCGACTTCTACTCGGGCATGGTCTATAAGATGCTCAACATTCCGCCTGACGTATACACGGCACTCTTTGCCGTCGCGCGCATCACCGGCTGGTGCGCCCACCGGATGGAGGAAGCGTTGACCGGCGGCCGCATTATCCGCCCGGCGTACAAGGCGATCGTCCCCCTGGCCGAGTATGTGCCGCTGGCCGATCGCTGAGCCGATCCTCTTACGAACGGAGTCTTTCTCATGAAAAAAGCTCTGAAGATCATTCTTCCGCTGCTGCTCGCGCTTGCAATCGTCGGCGGCGCGGCCTGGTATTTTCTGCTCTACCAGCCTTCGCTGACAGCGGACTACTACGTCTCGCGCGCAGAAAAAGCAATCGCCGAGGGGCGCTATGACCGGGCGATCAAGCACTACTCCACCGCGGAAAGCCTCGATGAAAGCAACTGGGAGATCCCGCTCTCCCTGGCTGAGACCTACCGGCTCTCCGGCAACTATACGAAGGCCGAGTATACGCTCGTGCGCGCGATCTCCGCTTTTCCAGAGGAGTTGTCGCTCTACACAGCGCTCTCGCGCGTTTACGTGGAGCAGGACAAGCTGCTCGATGCCGAGCAGATGCTCTCGCGCGTGGCGAACGAGTCTATCCGCTCGCAGCTCGCGGAACTGCGACCCGCTGCGCCGATCCTCTCGCCGGAAAGCGGCTATTACAACGATTATATCGAGGTAACCGCCTCTTATTCCGACGGCACGGTCTATCTGATGACCGGCGGCGAGTATCCGGCGCTCTCCCAGCCCTACACCGGCCCGGTGCAGCTCGAGCGCGGTGAGACGACCGTCTCCGCCATTGTTGTGTCCGACAGCGGGCTGGTCAGTACCCTGACCACCTGCGGCTACACCGTCGGGCGCGTCGACGAGGAAGTCACCTTGCTCGACCCGGCGCTCTCCGACGCCGTCTATGAGATCCTCGGCAAGTCGCCCGGCAGCACGCTTATGTCGAGCGAGCTGTGGACGATCACGGAGCTGACGCTGCCCGAGAGGGTCAGCACACTCGAAGATCTTGTCTGGTTTGAAGCGCTCGAATCGCTGACGGCAGAAAATATGCGCGGCATCGACTTCAACCCGATCGGCCAGCTCACCACCCTCAAGAAACTGTCGCTCTCTGGCTGCAGCGTGGACGCGAGTGAGTTGGAGACCATCGGCACCATGACATGGCTGACTGAGCTGGATCTGTCCGGCTGCGCGTTGTCCTCGGTCGCGGCGCTCGCCGGTCTGACGCGGCTCGAGGTGCTGGAGCTTGATGACAACAGCATCGGCAATATCACCCCGCTCGACGAGATGACGCAGCTTCGCTCCCTTGATCTTGCCAACAACGCAGTCACTTCGCTGGCGGTGCTTGTTGACCTTCCGGCGCTCGAGTTTCTGAACCTCTCGCGCAATCCGATCGATTCGCTGACGCCCGCCGCCGGCTGCCGGCAGATGGTCACGCTCGATCTCTCCGGCTGCGGCGTGAGCGACCTCTCCGCCGTCTCCGGCATGACAGAACTGACTGAGCTGTATGCCAGCTCGAATACCATCGCAGACCTGACGTGTCTGGCCGGCTGTACGAAGCTTTCGGTGCTCGACGTGTCCGACAACCAGATCACAGACGTCTCGGTACTCGCCGGACTGCCCGAGCTGGCGCAGGTCAAGCTGGACTACAACCAGATCGCCGTGCTGCCCGAGTTCCCCGCGACGTGCGCACTGTTCGATCTGTCCGCCACATATAACCAACTGAGCGACATCTCTGGCCTGGCCGCGCTGGAGTGGCTCAACTACCTTGACATCGACTATAACGATGTACGCGATATCACAGTGCTCGCAGACTGTATAAACCTCGTGCAGGTCAACGCGTTCGCCAACCCGATCTCCGACGTTCAGCCGCTGCTCGACCATGGCATCATCGTCAACTACGACCCGACCTATGTTGACACCTACGATTTCGGGACGGAGGACGAAGAGAGCGAGTCTGAATAAACGCAGCTCCTTAAAATGCAGCCCCCGGCGCGCCGAGACTGGCGCGCCGGGGGCATTTTATGCTTTTGATGATCTGCCAAGCGCCGTCAGCAAGAGGCGGAATGCCTCATCGCTGGCTATGCGGCGGTTTTCTGCGCGGTCTGCGCCGAGATGCAGCTCAGAACACACCGTTTCATCCCCATTGCTGACCGAAACAAAAATCAGGCCGACCGGCTTGCCGCTGGCATCGGAGTCAGGCCCGGCAAGACCGGTAACGCCGACGCCATAGTCCGTCTCCATCAAAGCGCGCACTCGCTCGGCAAGCTCGACGGCTACAGGCCGGGAGACTGCGCCCTCACGCTCCAGGAGCGTCTCAGGTACGCCGAGCAAACGAGCCTTGGCAAAATCCGAATAGACGATCAGACCACCGGGATAGACGCCCGAGCTGCCGGAGAGATCCGTGATACGCTTGCCGATCAGGCCGCCGGTACACGATTCCGCAGCGGAGAAGGTCTTCCCCGCCCGCCGGAGCGACTCAAACGCGAGCAACGCCAGATCCTCAGCCATAATAGCGCACCGCGACCTTTTCCGTGTTCTCGATCGCACGGGTGATCAAGCCCTCCAGATCCAGTTTCGCTTCGGCCTCCTCGACCGCCCGCAGCGACGGTTTCGTTTTGGGATGCTTCGGCGTAAAGACCGTGCAGCAGTCCTCATACGGCAGGATCGAGGTGTCCAACGTGCCAATGCGGCGGGCGACGGTCACGATCTCCTCCTTGTCCATACCGATGAGCGGCCGGAACACCGGCATCCCGCACACGGCGTTCGTGACCGCGATGGCCTGCATCGTCTGGCTTGCGACCTGCCCCAGACTCTCTCCGGTGACGAGCGAAAGGCAGCCGTGTTCAGATGCGATGCGTTCGGCGATGCGCATCATAAACCTGCGCATGATGATGGTGAAGTACTCCTCCGGGCAATGGTCGCGGATGGCCTCCTGCACCTCAGTGAAGCCGACTACGTTGACCGTCATGCGGCCGCAGTACTTCGTCATCAGACGCGCCAGCTCGAGCACCTTCTCCTTGGCGCGCTCAGAGGTGTACGGATAGGAGAAAAAGTGGACGCATTCGATCTCAACGCCGCGTTTGGCCATCATATAGCCCGCGACAGGCGAATCGATGCCGCCAGAAAGCAGCACCGCCGCGCGGCCGCCGACCCCTGTCGGCAGTCCGCCCGCGCCCAGCTCCGCCGGGCCATGGACATAGGCCGCGTGCTCGCGCACCTCGATATAGACCGTATAGTCCGGATGGCGTACGTCGACCTTGACCTCCGGGAACGCCTCGGCCAGCAGACCGCCGACCTCCTGCGAGATCTGGATGGAGTTATAGGGGAAGCGCTTGTCCGAACGCTTCGATTCGACCTTGAAGCTCTTGGCCATTGCAAGATCCGGGCCGAGATAATCCCGCGCTGTCTCGAAGATCGCGTTCAGAGATTTCTCCGCCGCACGGCAGCGGCAGACGGAGACGACGCCGAAGACGCTACGGCAGACTTCCCACGCTGCATCCAGGTCGCACGCATCGCTCTCTGGCTCGACATAGACTGTGGACTGCACCGTGCGCAAGCGGAAATCGCCACAGTCACGCAGGCGCCGGTGCAGGTTGCCCTGGAGCTGCTGCTCAAACTGCCGCCGGTTGAGACCCTTGAGCACGATCTCTCCGAGTTTCAGCAAAAACAATTCATTCATAAAAGATATCCTCTGTCTTTCTTTCAGTTTCTTCCGAGCTGCGCCGAGCGGTACTGAATCGCCTCAGCGATGTGCTGCGGCGCGATCTGCTCCGCGCCGTCTAGATCCGCGATGGTACGAGCGACCTTCAGCACGCGGTCGTAGCTGCGCGCGGTCATATGCAGGCGGTCAAATGCCAAACGCATCAGTTCGGCACAAGCATCGTCGAGATGACAAAAATCGCGCACCTCGGCCGAACCGATGGCCGCGTTGCACTGAGCCTTGCCGCCATGGTAGCGCGTCTGCTGGATCCGTCTCGCCGCATTCACGCGCGTGCGGATGGCGCTCGACGGCTCGGAGGCAGCGCGGGCGGAAAGCTCGTCAAACTCCACCGACGGCACCTCGACGATCAGGTCGATGCGGTCGAGCAGCGGGCCGGATATGCGGCTGAGGTATTGGTCGACCGAAGCCTGCGAGCAGGTGCAGCGGCCAGACGGATGGCCGTGCCAGCCGCATTTACACGGATTCATTGCGCACACCAGCATAAATTCGCTCGGGTACGTCACGCTGGCACTGACGCGCGAGATCGTCACAATGCCATCCTCAAGCGGCTGCCGCAGTACCTCGAGCGTGTCCTTTTTGAACTCCGGCAGCTCATCGAGAAACAGCACGCCGTTGTGTGCAAGCGAGATCTCGCCCGGC
>CAZJBT010000056.1:0-12770 GCA_964544345.1 uncultured Oscillospiraceae bacterium | reverse complement strand
GATCAATTGCTTCATGTCAACCCGCCTTTCACGTGATTGACATAATATCATATCGACCCCGAAAAGCAAATGTTGCCGCCGTGGCCTCCGACCCCGATATTCTGTCTTCCTGAACAAAAAGTCACACACAAGCGGCTGCTCGTGTGTGACTTTTTGTCCAGTTGGCCGCTGGGCGGTCAGCGGTATTCGATCTCCAGTCCCTTGACCAGCAGCGGGTTGATCTCAAGCGTGACGCTGTCGCCCAGGCTGACGTCCGGGACGTTCGTGACATTGATGCAGGTATGCAGCATGCCGATGTGGCCGAGCACGCGGCAGCGTTTGCCGTTCACGGTGACGTAGAGCGCCTTGCGTGTGAGCATTGCTTTCAGGTTCGACAGGATGCCGCGCACGCAGTCGCGCACGCGCCAAAGGTCGCGCCCCTTCTCCGCGCCGAAGCCATGGTAATAGCCGACGCTGAGAATGGCGACGCGTGTCGGCCTTTTCGCCCTCCACGCCGCGCCGTAGCCGGTCGTAAAGCCCTTTTGCAGCCAGCGCAGCTCCTCGATCTGCGCTTCGCAGTGACCGATCTTGCTCAGCCCATAGCTGCCGCGGAAGCTGAGCCGCCCCAGGAACGCCGAGCCGACGCGCACGCCGTCCATTGCGAGGTCGGGGAAGCGGAGCAGCGCCGACGAGTTGCAGCAGTGCGCTTCGCCCGTCTCGCAGCCGGCGGCGTGGAGACGGCCGAGCATGGAGGTGAAGGCGGCGTGCTGCGCGCGCGTGGCCTTCTCGCTGCAGAAGGCGGAGTGGAAATGTGTGTACACGCCGGTGACGGCCAGCGCGTTCATGGTTCGGTAGATGTTCACGATCTTGCCGGTCTCGGTGGGAAGAAAGCCGTAGCGTCCCATGCCGGTGTCGATCTCAAGATGCACCTCGGCGATCGTGCCGCGCCGGCTGGCGAGACTGTTGATCACCCCGGCCTGCTCACCGGATCCGACCGAAAGGATCGCGTTTGCGTCAAGTAGCGCCTCGATCTCCTGCTCATCGAGCGTCGGACGGAGCATCAGGATGCGTTCGTTCGCAAATCCGGCCTCCCGCAGGCGCTGCACCTCGGAAACCTCCGTGACGGCGAAGCGGTCGACGCCGTTTTGCCGCAGCACGCGCGAAAACTCGATCAGCCCCAGCCCGTAGCCGTCGCCTTTGACGACGCCCCAGACCGCAGCGCTGCCCGCGCGCTGCACAATGGCGCGCACATTGGCAGCCAGCGCCTCCTTGTCTACGACATACGCGTTCATCTCACACACCTCGGTTTTTCTTTATTTTCCCCGGTTTTTGATGAGGTAGAGCTTCTTGCGCAGCTCCTTGAAGACGTTGGTACCATGCTCGACGGCAAAGTAGACCGGACGGTTCAGGATCAGATCCATCTCGCCGATGAACTCGACGAAGTCGCCGGAGAAGCCCTTTTTGAATTTGTACAGGCCATAGAGCGGGTTGTCCTCGGACAGGTCGCCTGAGACGCCGCGGAAGTCGTACACGCGGCAGCCCAGCTCGAGCGCCCACTGGATCATCGACCACTGGAGCAAATAGTTCGGCATCAGGTTACGATCCTCGTTTGACGAAGCGCCATAGAGGTACCAGACCTTGTCGCCGTAGTGGATCGCCAGCGTGCCGGCGATGGGCTTGCCGTCGTGATAGGCCATATAGAGCCGCGCGTGCTCGCCGAGATTGTCGAGCATGTCCGCAAAATATTGCGGCTGGCGGGTGACGAAGCCGTCGCGCACGCCGGTGGTCAGCATCAGGTCGGCGAAGGCCGGTACGGCCTCCTTGCCCTCGATCTTTACCTCGACGCCTTTTTTGACGGCGACGCGGATATTGTAGCGCGTTTTCTGATGGAACGCGGCGAGCAGCTCGTCCGCAGTCTTGCCCTCGACGTCCAGGCGGAACACATACTTCGGCTGGATAGCCTCAAAATTCTTGCCGCCGTCCTTGAGCGAAAAGCCGAGTGAACGCATGATGGCGTCAAACTCTAAGTCGTTCGACGGCACATCCGGGTCGAGCTTGATGACATAGGAGCGGTATTCCTTTGCCAGCGCCTTCAGACCGTCCAGCAGCTCGGCGATGACGGCGCGGTCATGGACGTCGCACACCGGCGCGCGGCAGCCGTACATCAGCGTGAACGGCGTGCCGGGCACCTTGCGGATGAGCACGGCCATTGCGCCGCAGAGTTTCCCGTCGGCGCCACGGACGGCGACGGCCTCCCAGTTCCAGCTTGGCTTCTGCTTCGCCCACAGCGCGCTCTGGGCAAAGTGCCCCTTGGGGTGGCTCTGGACAAAGGCTTCGTATTCAGCAACGGTTGCTTCCGTGATTCTCTCGTACATCGGTCAGTCTCCCGGTTCATAATTTCTTCGATCTCCTTGCAGTTTAGCATATCCCGTTTCGTTTTGCAATGTGGGGAAATCAATATCTGGTATGATAAATGGAAATAAATTACAATTTGTTGTGGAATTGCGCCTGGTTTCGCGCTGTTTCGCACTGGCCTGGCGGTACAATCGACGCAGGAGGGCGAAGAGAATGCCGAGAAACAGGAACAAAAGCTATTTAGAGACGGGTCGTGTCTGCTATCTGCCGGTGGACGTCATCCGGCCGAATCCGACACAGCCGCGGCGCGTCTTTGACCCCGAGGCGCTGCGCGAGCTGGCTGACAGCATCCGGCAGTATGGGGTCATACAGCCGCTTTCGGTGCGCAGGCGTGTCGACGGATATGAGCTTGTCGCGGGAGAGCGCCGCCTGCGCGCGGCGAAGCTGGCCGGGCTGACAGAGGTGCCATGCATCCTCCTCAGCGTGGACGAGGAGCAGTCCGGTATGATCGCGCTCGTGGAGAATTTGCAGCGGCGGGATCTGGACTTCATCGAGGAGGCCGAGGGCCTGGCGCGGCTGATGCGGCTGTATGGCCTCTCGCAGGAGCAGGCGGCTGCGCGCGTCGGCAAAAGCCAGTCGGCTGTGGCGAACAAACTGCGGCTGCTGCGCCATTCGCCTGCGGTGCTCGCCGTCATCCGTGAGAATCACCTGTCCGAGCGCCACGCGCGCGCGCTTCTGCGCTTGCAGACGGAGCAGCAGCGGCTCGATGCGCTCGAGGTGATCGTCCGCCGGGAGCTGAACGTGGCGCAGACGGAGCAGTACATAGAAAAGCTGCTTGAGCAGAAGTCTGCCGCGCCGCGCAAGGTGATGCCGGGCTTTCGGCTCAAGGATGTGCGGCTGTTTCTCAATACGATCGACCACAATCTGGAGCTGATCCGCGACGCCGGCATCGACGCCGAGCTGGGCAAGGAGGAGGATGAGCGCGAGATCGTCCTGACCATCCGCATCCCCAAGACGGCGCGCGAGACGGCAAAAGCGTAAAATTTTCCATAGTGCCCGGTTCCGACAGACTTCGCGCCCAGTACGCGGTAGGATAGAAGCACAGCTTATCCAATACGAGCACACTTCCTATCCTGACGCGGCGGTGCCGTGTCGATCCCACAACCTGACTTGCCCGCTGCCGCTCCAAGCGGCGGCGGGCGCTTTTTTGCTTGTGCTTTCCAGCGCGCTGCGCTATAATAAACAACCAGAGCCATTTTGCACCGAAAGGAACGAAGTGATGAAACCAATCATTCTGACTGACTCTGCGTCTGATATCACAGTGTCCGACGGCGTCGACCTGCGCGTGCTTCCAATGAAGGTCTTCTTCGGCGAGGAGGAGTACCTTGACAATGTGACGCTGTCGCACGAGGAGTTTTACCAAAAGCTGATCGAGAACAACGCCCTGCCGACGACCAGCCAGATTCCGCCGTATGAGTTCGATCGCGCCTTCGCTTCGGCGACGGCCGACGGCCGCGAGGTCATCGTGATCACACTGTCGCAGAAGCTCTCCGGTACATACCAGAGCGCTGTGATCGCCGCGCAGAACTATCCGGGCGTGTTTTTGGTCGATTCTGAGAGCGTCGCTGTCGGCGAGCGCGCGCTTGTTGAGTACGCACAGCGCCTTGTGCAGCAGGGGCTGGATGCCAGCGCCGCTGTCGAGGTGCTTGAGCGCGTGAAGAAGAACCTGTGCGTCATCGCGCTGCTCGACACGCTCGAATATCTGAAGGCCGGGGGACGTATTTCGCGCGCGGTGGCGTTGGCGGGCGGGCTGCTGAATATCAAGCCTGTCGTCTCGCTCGTCGACGGAGAGGTCGTGCTCATCGGCAAGGCGCGCGGTTCAAAGAATGCGAACAACCTGCTGCGCGAGCTGATCGCATCGCGCGGCGGCTTAGATCTCCACTATCCCTTCCGACTCGGCTACACTGGCCTGGACGACACGATGCTGCGGAAGTATATTGCCGATAGCGCCGACCTTTGGCGCGGTGCGGCGGACGAGCTGCCCGTCGGCACGGTCGGCGCGACCATCGGCACCCACGTTGGCCCTGGCGCCATTGCGGTCGCGTTCTTTGCAAACGAAACGGAATAAGCACGGAAAGCGCCCGGGAAGTCTGCACTTCCCCGGGCGCTTTTTGCGAAAATACTCGCTGGAAGAAAGGATCGGCGCGATCGGCAGCCGAAAAAAACCGGAGCCGCCGCAGGGAACATGCGGCAGCTCCGGCAAGCTCTGCGTCAGCGCGGGCTATCCTCCGGCGCATCCTCCGGCTCGGGCGAGCCGGGACTGAGAAGCTGCCAGGCGCTGGCAAGGAGCCACAGTGCAAGTCCGCCATAGGTCAGCCGGTCGGCCAGACCGGCGCCCGCCATCGAGACAACGAGAAACACGACGCCGGTCAAGCACCAGAATGTGGTACGCGCGCGCCGGCCGCGGTCGAAGCAGAAGCCGGCCAAATGGTAGAGCGCGCTCATCGCTGCAAGCATCGCGAACAGGTCGAAGCAGTAGTCCAAGATCGCCGGATCTGAGCTCCAGCCGCCTTTGAAGTCGACGATCAGCCGAACCACGGCGAAGAAAAACGGAATGAGATAGAGCGACGTGATTGGCTGTGTGCCCTTGAAGCGGGCGACGGCGGCGAGAAAGAGGCACAGCGCGCCGAGGATGCCGCAGAAGCCCGGCAGCGCTGTCCAGACGGACAGCGGCTCGTCGCCGCGCGGTATGGCGTTCCATACGCCGGCCGCGGAGCCGGCCAGCAGTGCCGCGGCGGCGAGAAGCGAGACGATGAAGCAGACCGCGCAGGGTGGGAAGCTGCGCGCGAACGTCTCGCGCTTTGGAAGCGCGCCGCAGCCGAACAGAAGAAGCAGCACGGCCAGGGCGCATAAAATACACAGCGCGAGCGCCAGACCGCTGCCGGCGGTCGGGAGGCCGGGCGCGTCGTAGGCGCGCAGCAGCTCCAGATACCGCAGCACAAAGCCGACCGCGGAAAAAATCAGAGTGGCGAGGAACAGGGGCAGCCGCCTATTTTTCAATTTCAAAAGTATCCCATCCTTCACGCGGCGCGTTTGCCGCCGCAATCACAGTTACGATATATTGTAGCACATTCGCCCGAGAAAGGAAACGGGAAGTTTTCACGGGATCCTGCGCGGCGGGAAATGAATCCAAAAATCCCATGCTTTGTTGGGACTTCTGTGGAAAATGCGCTTGTCAGACTGTGGCGGCTCGTGGTATAATGACAACAAAAGTTGCTATGATACCCGCGCATGTCGATATGGCTGCGAGCCGCGGTTGGCGGACATGCTCGAGCCGATGTGCTAAGGTTCTCATTTCGGCCATGCTGCCGGAGCCGGCATGGTCGTTCTGTCATGGCCGCAGGCTGCGGCATGACAGCTCAGTTTCATGGACTTCTCGCCTTCGCAGGGGCGATTTTGTAAAGGAGTGGCAAAAATGGGCAAAGTAACCTTGACTGTCAACGGAGCGCAGATTACGGCTGAGGCGGGCCAGTCTGTGCTCGATGCTGCGCTTGCTGCCGGCATCTACATCCCTCACCTGTGCTCCCATCCCGACCTTCCGGCCGCCGGCGGCTGTAAACTGTGCGTGGTCGAGATCGAGGGGCAGGAGAAACCGGTCTGTTCCTGCACCACCGAGGTGGAGGAGGGCATGCGCGTCACGACCAAGTCCGCGCAGCTCGAGCATCTGCGCAAGGTCGCGCTGGAGCTGATCATGGCAGGTCATCCGCACGACTGCACAGGCTGTAAGGCCTTCGGCGATTGTGAGCTGCAGGCTATGTGGCAGTACCTCGGCGTTCTGCACACCCGCATGGCCGACACCTATGCCGACAAAAAGACCAACCGCCTTTCCACCGGCAACACCATCGTCATCCGCGAGAACGAGCGCTGCATCCAGTGCGGCCGCTGCGTCCGCATGTGCAACAATGTGCGCGGCGTTGGCGCGATCGACTTCCAGAAGAAGGGCGCCGAAACCTATATCGGCACGCCGGACGATCTGCCGCTGAACTCGACCGACTGCCGCTTCTGCTCGGCCTGTGTCGAGGTCTGTCCGACCGGCGCGCTCATCGACCAGGAGGGCGTTTACCGCACCGATCTGCCGAAAGAGAGCGCTCTGATCCCCTGTTCGGCCGAGTGTCCGGCACATACCGACATCCCTGAGTACATCCGCCTCATCGGCGAGGGCCGCTGCTCTGAGGCTGTCGCGGTCATCCGCGAGAAGCTGCCGTTCCCGCACGCGCTCGGCTATGTCTGCAACAACCGCTGTGAAAACGGCTGCAAGCGCGGTAAGCTCAACTCACCGCTCTCTATCCGCAATCTGAAGCGCTATGCCGTCGAGCACGATGAGCAGCAGGTCTGGAAGGAGAAATACCTTGCCTGCGCGCCGGACACGGGCAAGAAGGTCGCCGTCATCGGCGCGGGCATCTGCGGCCTGACCGCGGCCTACTACCTGCGCAAGAAGGGTCACGATGTGACCGTATTCGAGATGAAGAAGATCCCGGGCGGCCACATGACCTCCGGTATGCCGGAGTACCGCATCCCGACGAAGGACGTTCTCGATGAGGTCGCCGTCATTGAGCAGGCCGGCGTCAAGATCGTCTGCGACACGAAGATCGAAAACGCCGCCGAGCTGAAGAAGGACTATGACGCGGTGCTCGTCGCCATCGGCACGTCCGTCGGCAAAAAGCTCAGCTACCTGCCCGGCGCGGACTTCAAGAGAGTCTACACTGCGCTCGACATTCTCCAGGCCAACCGTCTTGGCCTGCCGATCGACCTCGGCGAGACCGTCAACATCATCGGCGGCGGCAACGTCGCATTTGACGTAGCCTGCACGCTCATCCGCATGGGCAAGACCGTCAATGTCGTCTGCCTGGAGAAGGACGCGTCCCAGGCCAGCCCCGACGAGCGCGACCCGGCGCTGGAGGAGGGCGTGAACCTGTTCGATTCGCACTCCAACGAGGCCATCCTCGGCACGCCGGAGTGTGTCACCGGCCTGCAGGTACATAAGATCGAGAGCTTCTATTTCGATCCGGATACCCGTGCGTTGGTCGAGAACCCGATCCCGGATTCCACCTATGTCATCCCCTGCGATTCGATCGTCTTTGCCGCGGGGCAGGTCACGGGGCTGACCGCCGACTTTGGCCTGGAGCTCAACCGTTTCGGCTATCCGATCGACCCCGCCACGGGCAAGAGCGGCTACAACACCAGCGTCGAGGGCGTCTTTACCGCCGGTGACGTCATCACCGGCACGAAGTTCCTGATCGACGCGCTGGCCGGCGGCCGCGACGTTGCACAGCTCATGGATCAGTACCTCGGCGGCGACGGCGTCATCGACGAGGAGCTGACCGAGCGCAGACACGATCCGCACATCGGTGTGATCGAGGGCTTTGCCAAGCTCGTGCGCGAGGAGATGGCGATCAAGCCGGTCGATGAGCGCAAGACGAACTTTGACCCGATCTACGCGGGTCTGACCTGCGAGCAGGCCGGCTGCGAGGCCGAGCGCTGCCTGCAGTGCGACCTGCGCTGCGATATCCAGACCGTCAAAAACTTCAATGCCTACGCGCAGAACTGAAGGAGGGGGAAGACCATGATTGACAAAAATCTGCTTGCGGAGAGAAAAGCGGCTTGCGAAGACCGCGCAAAGAATCTTCCCGCTCTTGAAACCGCTCAGAATAAGCCTGAGGGCGCCTGCGCCGTCGAGTGGGCGCGCCAGCTCGTGAGCGTCTGCCGGACGGAGGCGTGCGGCAAGTCCGTCCCGTGCCGCGAGGGTCTCTGGCAGCTCGAGGAGCTGCTCGGCTACCTGACGACCGGCAAGGCCGAGGACGACTCCATCCTGGAGACCATCCGTGACATCTGCAATATGCTCACGGTGACTGGCTGCGACTTCACTGCCGGCTGCGCAAAGCTGATCCTCGCGTCGATGGACGCCTACGCGGATGAGTACGAGGCGCACGTCCGCCGCCGCTGTCCGGCGCTCGTCTGCAGCGCGTACTGCAATCTGTACATCGATCCTGCAGCCTGCACCGGCTGCGGCGCGTGCAAAAACCTTGCGCCTGCCGCGGTGGACGGCGCGGCTGGCATGATCCACATCATCAAAAACGACGCCGAGCTGAAAACGCCCGAGTTCATCGGCTGCTGTCCGGCCGGCGCGATCAAAAAATATGCCGGCCCCGTCAAACCGCGTGTGCCGGAGACGCCGATCCCGGTTGGCACCTTTGGCGAAGCCGCCGCTGGCGGCCGCAGGAGCCGCCGTCGGGGATAAGATCCGATCAAATCAGCCGCGCCGCCCATTTCTGGGCGGCGCGGCTTCAGCTTGTCGAAAAACCTCGCAGCGTTTTGCCGCCGCAGCGGCGAAATCAAATCAGGATCGTTTTCTCCGGCGACCTGCGCTGTGTGCCGTGGAGAGGTGTGTACTGCGGGCGCTGTCTAGAAAAAAGGGCTTGACTCTGACGCCGCGTCATAGTGTACGCTTGTACCTGGGAGGTGAGAGAGGAAATGCGAACGATCCGTGAGACGGCCGCGCTTGCCGGCGTCAGCGTGCGCACGCTACACTATTACGATGCCATCGGCCTGCTCAAGCCGTCCGAGGTGCGCGGCTCCGAATACCGCTACTATGACGACGGCGCTGTGGCTCGCCTCCAGCAGATCCTGTTTTTTCGCGGGCTGGGGCTGCCGCTGCGGGAGATCGCCGCCCTGCTCGACCGCCCGGACTACGATGCGAAGGCTGTGCTTGCGCGCCAGCGGACGCTGCTGCTCTCACAGCGCCGGCAGATCGACGCACAGCTTGCGCAGATCGACGAAATGATTGGAGGAGATGCCATGCAGCAGATCACGCAGGATCCGGAGACGCTCCGACGCGCCTATGCCGCTGAGGCGGCCGAGCGCTGGGGCACGACGGACGAATACGCTGAAGCCGAGCTGCGCCGCGCTGTGCTGGGCGGGGGACACGAGGCAGCGCTTCAGGCCGAGGCCGATGAGATCTTCGCCGCGTTTGCGCGCGAGATGGATCGTCCGCCGAATGACCCGACCGTACTGGAGCTGGTTCGCCGGTGGCAGGCGCATATCACGCGCTGGTGCTACCCCTGCACGAGGGAGATCCTGTCGAGCCTCGGGCAGATGTACACGGCGGATGCGCGCTTTGCCGCGTATTTCGACCGCTTCGGCGCTGGGAACGCGCAGTTCATCTCGCAGGCCATTGCAGCCTATTGCGCGGGGGAATGAAGCGAGGACGGATGCGGCTGCTTCGAGAAATAGCGGCCGCACCCGGTCTTTTTTGCCAATTCGTCTAGTTTTGAACAATCTGTAAACATTCGCTGGAAGCGGCTCGGCTCGGTTGATTTTGGCGCGGGGAAACGGTATGATATAGTATATTTTTTAAGGTGAAGAGTGTGGAAAACCGGTCAGGGAAAGGACATATCGCATGCTGACATTAAAGGACATTCGAAAGGACTATACAGCGGGCGACAGCACAGTACGCGCGCTCGACGGGGTGAGTCTCAGCTTCCGTAAATCGGAGTTCGTTTCCATCCTCGGCCCGTCGGGCTGCGGCAAGACGACGCTGCTGAATATCATCGGCGGGCTGGATCACTATACCGCAGGCGACCTTGTCATCAACGGGAAATCGACAAAGGACTTCCGCGATGGCGATTGGGATGTCTACCGCAACCGCGCCGTCGGCTTCGTGTTTCAGAGCTATAATCTGATCCCACATCAGACGGTGCTGCGCAATGTGGAGCTGGCGCTGACGCTTTCGGGCGTCAGCCGCGCAGAGCGCCGCCGCCGCGCCGTCGAGGCGCTTGAACGTGTCGGCCTGGGCGACCAGCTCAAAAAGAAGCCGAATCAGATGTCGGGCGGCCAGATGCAGCGCGTCGCCATTGCGCGCGCGCTCGTCAACAACCCTGATATCATTCTCGCCGACGAACCGACTGGCGCGCTCGACACCGAGACGAGCGTACAGGTCATGGAGATCCTGAAGGAGGTCGCGCGCGACCGGCTCGTCATCATGGTCACGCACAATCCAGACCTGGCCGAGCGCTACTCCACGCGTATTGTCCGTGTGCTCGATGGCCGCGTCATGGACGACACCGACCCGTATGACGGAGCCGGCATCGATGAAAAGACTGCGCCGGCGCGCATCAAAAAGAAGCCGATGACGCACCGTACCGCGCTTTCGCTCTCGCTCAACAACTTGATGACGAAGAAGGCGCGCACCATTCTGACCGCGTTCGCCGGTTCTATCGGCATCATCGGCATCGCGCTCATTTTATCGCTCTCAAACGGGATCCAGACCTACATCGACGACGTGCAGGAGGATACGCTCTCGTCGTATCCCATTACCATCGAGGCTGAGAGCGTCGATATGACAAGCATGGTTACCTCCTTGATGGGCGCGCAGCAGGAGACGGAGCTGGAGCAGCCGCGCGAGCCGGATCGCGTCTATTCCTCCACGGTCATGTTCGATATGCTCAACTCCATGGTGAACGCCGAGGTGCAGACGAATAACCTTCAGGCATTCAAGACTTTCCTCGACGCCGGCGGGAATGGGCTTTCAGATCTCGCGACCATCCACTATGGCTATGACTTCGACTTCAATTTCTACACGCAGGATGAGGACGGAAATATTGTGAAAAGCGACGTCATCACGCTGATGCAGGATGCGATGACAGCGATGTACGGCGGCGACTATTCGTCCTATTTTGACTCGATGGGCGCTATGTATGAGCAGATGGACGTCTGGGAAGAGCTGTTGCCAGGCACAGACGGCGCGCTCGTCTCTGAACTGGTTCAGTCGCAGTATGACCTGCTCTACGGCACCTGGCCGCAGAGCAGCGACGAGGTGATTCTGTTCATCGACTCCAACAACGAGATCTCCGACCTCGTGCTCTACGCACTCGGCTACATCTCCGCGGATGAGATGTCCGCCAGCCTGGAATCGCTGATGAACGAAGAGACGGTCGAGCCAGAGCGGCGGAGCTGGAGCTATGAGGAGCTGTGCCAGATCACCTTCAAGCTCATCCTGCCCGCGGAGTATTACCAGTACGACGCGGTCTCAGGCGGCTATATCGATCTGTCGCAGACGGAAGCGGGTATGGATTACCTGTACAATAGCGACGACGTTGGCCGGAAGCTCCGCGTCGTCGGCGTCGCCCGCCCGAACGAGGACGCGGCGAGCACGATGGTCAGCGGCGCGATCGGCTACACCAGCGCGTTGACCGAGATCGCCATCACCCAGACCGCCGAGACGCCTATCGTGCTCGAGCAGCTCGCTGATGAGACGACCGACGTGTTCTCCGGCCTGCCGTTTGCGACCGGAGATGAGGTCGAGCCGACCGACGAGGAAAAACAGGCTGCTGTTACGGATCACCTCGGCGGCCTGACCAATACGGAAAAGGCGGCGGCGTATCTGGATGCTATGAGCCAACCCTCGCAGGACTATGTGGACGCCGTGGTCACCCAGCAGCTTGCCGGCATCACGCGCGCCGACCTGGAACAGACCATCACCGAGCAGTATGCGAATGAGATGGGCGTGGACGCCTCTACGGTCAGCTCGTACATTGCGCAGATGGACGATGAGACGCTGTTCTCGCTCGTCGGCGAGGCTGTCGCCGAGCAGGTGCGCGAGCAGTACGCGCTTTCCGTACAGGCACAGATGGGCGCGATGAGCACCGATGAGCTGGCCGGCCTGCTCGATCTGGCGCTCGCCGGTTCGGAGGCCGCGCAGCCGCTGACGGCGGAGCAATATGTCTACCTGTACGATGCCTATATGCCGCCGCAGTACTCCGACAGCAGTTTTGAGGACAATCTTGACCGGCTGGGCTATATGGATCTCAGCGACCCGTCGTCGGTCAGCCTCTACTGCGCCACGTTCGAAGATAAGGACGCCGTAGCAGATCTCATCGAGAGGTACAACGAGACGGTTGCGGAGGAGGATCAGCTCTCGTATACCGACTATGTGGCGCTGCTGATGAGCTCTATCACGACCATTGTCAACGCGATCTCTTATGTCCTGATCGCGTTTGTCGCCATTTCGCTGGTAGTTTCGTCGATTATGATCGGTATCATCACCTACATCTCCGTGCTTGAGCGCACGAAGGAGATCGGCATTCTGCGCGCGATCGGCGCGTCGAAGAAGGACATCGCGCGCGTGTTCAATGCCGAAACATTCATCGAGGGTCTTGTCTCCGGCGCATTGGGCATCGCGGTGACGCTGATCCTGATCATCCCGATCAATATCATCATCCGCCATCTGTCCGGTATCCAGTCGCTTGGCGCGGCACTCCCGGCGGCTGCAGCGGTGATCCTGGTCGCGATCAGTATTCTGCTGACGGTCGTCGCCGGCCTGATCCCGTCGCGCATCGCCGCGCGCAAGGATCCGGTCGAAGCGCTGCGGACTGAATAAT
>CAZJBT010000055.1:12410-12773 GCA_964544345.1 uncultured Oscillospiraceae bacterium | reverse complement strand
AACGCTGAAAGCATCTAAGCGTGAAACTCCCCCTAAGATAAGATCTCCCATCCAGAAATGGAGTAAGGCTCGACGTAGACTATGTCGTTGATAGGCCAGAGGTGGAAGCGCAGTAATGCGTGCAGCTGACTGGTACTAATAAGCCGAGGGCTTGACCTACGAATAGCAGGCTCAAAGACCTTGGAGTGACAAGCAGAGTATTCTCGATGTTCGGTTTTCAGGGTGTATCTCATGTGCGACTCACAACAATGGGGAACACAGTATGCGCCTTTCGCACAGTTGGTACGCTCGCCCGCAGGCGAGTGTGTCGAAGGCAACCGCCGAAGGCGGCTCTTAGCCGGAGACGAGCAACGAAGTTGCTTG
>CAZJBT010000055.1:0-12310 GCA_964544345.1 uncultured Oscillospiraceae bacterium | reverse complement strand
CAGAAGGGTAAGGGAAGGCAAGCGCTGAGAGAGTCAGCGCAGAACATGCGCCTTTCGCTCAGTTGGTACGCTCGCCCGCAGGCGAGTGTGTCGGAGGCAACCGCCGAAGGCGGCTCTTAGCCGGAGACGAGCAACGAAGTTGCTTGCAGAAGGGTAAGGGAAGGCAAGCGCTGAGAGAGTCAGCGCAGAACATGCGCCTTTAGCTCAGTTGGTAGAGCAACTGACTCTTAATCAGTGGGTCCCCGGTTCGAGTCCGTGAAGGCGCACCAATGGCCCGTTGGTCAAGTGGTTAAGACAGCGGCCTCTCACGCCGTTAACGGGAGTTCGACTCTCCCACGGGTCACCAGGATAAAAACGCTTGACAAAAAGAGAAAGCGTGACTATAATACAAACTGTTCTCGGTCTGAAAGGGCTGATAACACATATAGAGTTGGTGTTGATTGCGGTGAGGGTCCACCCGTTCCCATCCCGAACACGGAAGTTAAGCTCACTTGCGCCGACGATACTTTGCGGGCGACTGCACGGGAAAATAGGTAACGCCAACACAGAAAACCGGAACACGAATGTGTTTCGGTTTTTCTTTTCAGTTGAAATCGAGCGTTTACGATCAGAATCGATGGGAGGTACACGAATTTGATCTATCATGCATCCCAACAGGCGGGACTAAAAGAATTGATCCCGCAAGCGTCTACGCATGGGAAAAAGTATGTTTATGCGATTCGCAGCAGAATGACGGCAATTCTTTTTGGCGCGCCTAAAAGCGATTTTGATCTCCTTATGGACGAACTGGACGGAAAGCCTGTTATTTATGAATGCTATCCCGATGCGCTGAAGAGGATATATGGCGGGAAATTCTGCTCTTTGTACGGGCTTATGGAAGAAGGATTTCTTTCCGATCAGACCGGTTGGGAACCGGAGCTGGTCTGCGAGCACCCTGTGCCCGTTCTCTGCGAAGAAAGGATCGAGAATATTTACGAAGAGATCATGATTTCGATCCAAAAGGGCGAGTGTATCTTTCATCCGTATTCAGAGGATGAAGCATACCAGCAATTTTTGCGGGATGAATTATCAGAACGGAGCAAGGACTTCGGTCTTGCAGAATCAAACGCCGATGCAAGCCGGGAGACGGCGAATCGGGCAGAGGGACAGCAAAAATGAAAGAAGCGGCACCGCTTACAGCGGCGCCGGAGAAAACGATCCTGATTTGATTTCGCCGCTGCGGCGGCGAAGCTCTGCGAGGTTTTTCAGACAAGCCGCGGCATAGCTTACAGCTATGCCGCGTTTCTTTTGCCATACTATGCTTTTTTCTTATACGGCTCGTATGTGAAGCTCTTCCTCCGTCTGCCGGATCTTCTGCGCCATCTCCCCCGTGACGCCCTTGCGCTCCACCTGCAGCACAAGGGAAAGTGCGGCATGATAGCCCATATAAAATGTATACTGTGAAATGTCGTAGGTGTCCAGACCCCACGCGGCGAGCACACTGTTCAGCGGCTGCCGCAGCGCGGGCGGGAGCTGCATGCACATTTTGTTATACAGCCGCGCCGCCCGTCTCTCACGCTGTATAGACCCGCGGCCCCGGCGTCTCCAGTCCAATCAGCGGATCCATGACCAGCGTGCCGAACGGCTTCTCGGTCGAGTCGTGGACGAAATACTGCTGAAAGCCCGCGTAAAGCCCCCGCGTGAAGGCAAAGCCCATCGCGAATCTGGCGTTTTCCGCGTACAGCGTCTCCAGCAAGCGGAGATCCTCCGCCTGCGCCTCGCTGAGCGCGCCGGCAAGAGCCTCCTTCGCCGCCTGATCGTCCGCCTCCCCGCGTCCGCCGCCACGGGCGACGCTCCTCGCGTGCATCTCGCTGATGAGCTTGCGCATCAGATCGTTCGTGAACGCGCGCGCCGCCAGCGCGGCCAGCTCCTCTTGGAGATCCATATCAAATCCCCCTGTGTGCATCTATCCCCCGCCGCCGGCCGCGGGACAGGGAAATCCCCTGTCCCATGCCAGCTTTGGAGAAAAACAAGAGCCGCACCGTGCAGGCATAATTGCCCTACACAGCGCGGATCATCACACACATGTGGAGAAAACACGTTGCGAAAAGAGAGGAGGTCGTGTATAATCCCTGTAGGTGCAGGATGAAATCCTGTTGTGTCGCCTACGCAGGCTGTGGAGAGATCCTACCTCCCCATAGCCGCCGTGTTTATCCAAGTAAAACCCTTTGGCGGCGCCCCTCGCGGGCGCCCTTTTTTGTGGCTTTGGTATCATATTAGCGCATGTCGCGGCAGATTGCAAGGATAATTTGGAATTTCGGCCGCAGCGGGCGCGGCGCTTCCGCCATCAGCGCCGGAAATTTCAACCGCCAGGTGGTTGCGCGGCGGCGGCAAATCGGGTATACTCTTTTTACAAAGCCAAAGAAAAAAAGGAGGAATCGCTTTGCTTCCTGAACTGTTTTCCGGCGCGCGGCCGGCGTTCCCCGCCGGGGCGCATACCGAGCTGCGCGCGCAGAATAACCGGACGCGGTACGTCTCGCTCGTCTCGGGCAGCGTGACGCAGAACGTGCGCACAGACGTCTCCGGTGTCTCGGCGCGGACGTACCAGAACGGCGTGTACGGCTTTTCGTCGATGTCCGAGCTGTCGGACGAGGCAGCCCGGCAGGTGCTGCAGGCGGCGATCGACAACGCCGCCTTCCTGGCCGGACACGCCGGCAAGACGCGCGCGCCGCTGCCGCCCGTCTCGCGCGGGACGGCGCAGCCGGCGCGTGAATGCCCCGACCTGGAGCAGAAGGTCTATCTCGACTACCTGCGCGCCGTGGACGACTATATCGTCCGCGCCTGCCCGAACCTGATCGGCCGCGAGCTGGTCGTGCGCCACCAGTGCTTCGAGAAGCGCCTTATGACGAGTGACGCGTGGGACAGCCACTCCATTCTGCCGCGCACGCACGTCTATCTCACCCTGATCGCCGAGACGCCGGACGGCAAGCCCGTCCAGCTCTACCAGCCGGTCGGCGGGCTTGGCTCGCTGACGGAGCTCTGCCCCGACCCGGCGCTGCTGTTCCCGGAGGTCGACGCGCTCTATGAAAAGGTGATGGCCAAGCGCGAGGGCGTCTACCCCGAGGCCGGCGTCAAGACGGTCGTGCTCGGGCCGGAGATGTCCGGCATCCTCGCGCATGAGGCCGTGGGGCACACGGTCGAGGCCGACCTTGTCTCCGGCGGCTCGGTCGCCGGGCCGAATCTGAACCGCCAGGTCGCGTCCGAGCTGGTCAGCCTGACCGATTTCGCGCACACCGCCTTCGGCGAGACGGCGCCGCAGCCCGTCTACGTCGACGACGAGGGCACCGAGGCCCGCGACGCGGAGATCATCAAAGACGGCTATCTTGTCGGCTATCTCAACTCGCGCGAGAGTGCGGAGCGCTTCGGCATGGAGCCGCTCGGCAACATGCGCGCGTGGTCGTTCTCGGACGAACCGCTCATTCGCATGCGCAATACGGCGATCCTGCCCGGCCGCGACAAGCTCGCCGACCTCATCGCCTCGGTGGACGACGGCTATTACCTGATGGACTATAACAACGGCCAGGCCGATCTGACCGGCGAATTCATGTTCGGCATCTGCCACGGCTACGAAATCAAAAACGGCAAGCTCGGCCGCGCGATCCTGGACACGACCATCTCGGGCGTCGCTTTTGAGATGCTCAAGACGGTGGATATGGTGTCCGACGATATGCGGTGGACGAGCTGCGGCACCTGCGGCAAGAAGCAGCCGATGGCCGTCGGCATGGGCGGCCCGGCGCTGCGCTGCCGCATCATGATCGGAGGTCGATGAGATGAAACTGCTGCATGAAACGGCGCAGCGCGCGCTCGATGAGCTGCGCGGCGCGGGCGCAGACCGCGCGGCCTGCACGGCGCAGCGCGCCGAAACACGCGAATTCAACGTCGAGAGCGGCTCTTTCACGCTGCTGCGCACGCTGTTCGACGACGCCCTGTCGCTGACCGGCTTTTCCGGCGGCCGGAAGGGCACGATCGCGGTCAACCGCTTTGACGACGAGACGATGCGCTCCGCCGCGCGCGAGTGCATGGCGGCCGCCGCGTCCGCCGAGGACGACCCGGCGTGGGAGATCGCCGCAGAGGGCGGCGGCGCGTTCACCGACGGCGCGCCGGAGGCCGATCTGGAACGATTCTTCGACCGCTGCCGCGAGCTGCTCGCGGACGTGGGTGCGCGCCACCCGTCGGTGCTCATTGAACAGATGATCCTGCTGCACCGCACGACGAAGACCGTCTACCGCAACACGAACGGTGTCGCCTGGGAGCGCACGGCGGGCGAATATGAGATCAGCCTGACCTACAGCGCGCGCGACGGCGAGACCGGCTCGGCGATGTTCGGCTCGGGGCTTTGCACCGCGTCGCTGGATCGGCCGTTCATCGAGCTTGGCACGATCGAGCGCGACCTGAACGAGATCGAGCGCCAGGTGCATCCCGTGCCGTTTGAGGGCAAGGAGGTCATGCCGGTCGTCCTGACGCCGGACTGCCTGGCCTCGCTGCTGGCGAGCTTGTTTTCGAGCTTCGCCGGCGACGATGCGATCCTCTCCGGCACCAGCCCGTGGCGCGACCGGCTCGGCGAGCAGGTCGCTGACCCGCGCTTCTCCGTTCAGATCGCTGCGGAGCACCCGCAGATCGTGCTCGGCCAGCGCTGGACGGAGGAGGGCTTCCGCGCCGAAAGCTACGACCTGATCCGGGACGGCAAGCTGTGCAGCTTCCAGCTCTCGCAGTATGTGGCCAATCGGACGGGGCTGACGCGCGCGGGCAACTCGGACGATACGAGCTTTGTCGTGGCGCCCGGGGACGTGCCGCTCAGCGAGCTGCTGAAAACGGTCGGCCGCGGCCTGTACGTCGCGCGCTTCTCCGGCGGCCAGCCCGCCTCGAACGGCGATTTCTCCGGCGTCGCGAAGAACAGCTTCCTGATCGAGGACGGCCAGCTCGGCCGCGCGGTCAGCGAGGTCATGATCAGCGGCAACCTGGCCGACCTGCTGGAGAACGTCGTGGGTCTGAGCGTCGAGCGTACCAGCGACGGCGCGATGGTTCTGCCCTGGGCGGCGTTCGGCGGCGTGACGGTCTCCGGCAGGTAAGCGCGTGGCGGGCGTTCTGACGCTGCTCAGCGTGCTCTATGGACTGTGCGGCGCGCTGGCTGCGGGGCTTGCGGCGCGGCGGTGCGCGGCCTACCGCGCAGAGTTTGCCTGCAACAGCGGCGCGCACTGCGCTGAGGATGGCGTGGAGTGGGTCGACCGACCCCGGCCGGAGCGGCTTTCCCGGCGGGCGGCTGCGATGGCGGCGCTGCTCGCCGCGGGGCTTGCATCGCTCGTCGTCTTTGCTGTCGCCGGGCGGGGACTGGATCGGCCGCCGCTCTCGACGCATTATACGCTCACCGTCCTCGGCCGGACGTATCAGGAGGCAAATGTAACGCTGTATGCGCTGCTGCCGCTGAGCGCGGCCGGCGTGTGCGCAGCGGGCGCGTTCGCGCTGTGGCGCCGGGTGCAGGTGCTTACGGACGCGCGCGTGTGCCTGACGGCGGACGGACTCTACGGCGTGACCTGGGAGCCGCGCGGCCTCGGCGGCCGCCCGGCGGCGTTCGAGCTGGCCTACGGCGCGCTGACGCGCCTGCAGGCGGGAAAGCGGACTGTGACGCTCCACGCCCGTGCGCGGAAAATCGTCTGCCGCACGGAGGATGCGGAGATCCTCTGCCAAAAAATCGCCGCCCATTGCCGCATGGAAACGAAAAACGCGCTGTGACGAAAGTCACAGCGCGCGAGCTTGTCGAAGAACGCCTGCGGCGTTCTTCGACAAGGGGACTGCGGCCTGTCGCAGCGCACGGATCGTGCGCCTGCGCCGTACGATTCGCACGTTTCCAGGCCGAGCAGTGTTTTCTCCGACACACAGGTCGCCGGAGAAAACGAATCTGATTTTATTTCGCCGCTGCGGCGGCGAAACTCTACGAGGTTTTTTGACAAGCTGACGCGCTGTGACGAAAGTCACAGCGCGCTTTTCTGCGCTTCGGCCGCCCTCCCGCGGCTCTTACTCCTCGAACTCGGCCATATAGTCGCAGACGTAGCGGAACACGACCTCGTCGCCATCAGACAGCTCGTAGACGCCGCAGCCGACGTCGGGCAGTTCGCCGTTGACCTCGAAAAACCAGCCTGAATAAGCGCCGCAGTCGCCCGCGTAGAGGTTGCCGATGCCGGTGAGATAGGCGTTTTCACCGTCGCCGTCGGACTCGAACTGCAGCTTCGCGGTGCGCGCGGTGCGCGTGAACGCGTCGTAGGCCGTCTCGCCCTCGGAAAACTCGACCTTGATCGGCCGGAGCAGCACACCGTCGTCTGGAATGATCTCGCGTTTGTCCGGATCGAGATCGTCCAGATTGTCCAGCACATTGTCGCAGATGACGCTGATCGTGCAGCTTGCAAGCTGCGACTGCTCCGCGCGCCCGGCGCAGGCGGCGAGCGGCAGGACGAACGCAAGAATGAGCGCGAGCGCAGCGGCTCGGAATCTTTTCATGGTGGAACACTCCTTTCGCATGGTATCAGTATGCCCGATCTCGTGCGGTTTAAGCTGGAAAAAACGGCGGCTCACCGCTAGGCGAGCCGCCGCGCACAGAAGGTCAGTTGAAAATGACGAGCGTGGCGCTGAGCGCCGCCGTGTCCGAGTACGAGCCGTAGGCGAGGAAGCTCATGCCGCTCGTGACGGCGCGGAGCTGTACGGTGGCGCCGGAGGTGTTCTGCAGGCGCGCGGAGCTGAGCGTCAGCGTGAGCGGACTGCCGTCGACGAGCGCGAGGATCGTGTTTGCCGCCGTGTCGACATAGAGCACGGTGCCAGTGATCGAGACGGTCGCGGCGCCCTGGTTGCCGGAGACGGAGGCCTGCGCCGTGCGCACGACTTTAGTGATGACGCCGTCGGAGGTCGTGACGGTCAGCGTGTCGCCGAGCGCGATGGACGAGGCCGTGAGCGAATTGCCGGCCGAGGTCGTATACGCCGCGCCGGGTGAGAGCGGCGCGGTGACGGTCGAGCCGTCGGAGAGCATCAGCGTCCACTCCGTGCGCGAGGCGGACTGGCCGATGTAGTTGAGCGTTCCGGAATATTCGGCGACGGCGCTCTCCTTCTCGATCTTCGTGAGCTTGGCATAGTTTACGCTCAAGGTGAGCTTGTCGCCCGCGGAGATGGCGTTGAGCGAGACGGCGCCGCCGCCGCTGATGATCTCCGGCAGAGCGGAGTAGTCCAGCGTAAACGACCAGACGATGCCCTTCTCATCCGTGACGAGCAGCAGCCCGTCGTCGACGGAGTAGGTCAGCGAGGTGACGGTGGCGGTCAGCGTTTCTGCGCCGTCCGACACGTAGACGTTCGTGGCGATGCCGTTTTTGCGGCAAATGGTGACAAAGGAGTCCTCCTTGAGGTCTTTATAGGCCAGCGAGACGCCGGACTGGGTGTAGACCGTGGAGCTTGAGACGGTGCAACGCTCGGTCGTACCGCTCGCGGTCTGGACGGCGATATAGTCGCCGGTCGCGGCAGCGGAGGACAGGTAGAGCAGCTTGCCCTGCACCCAGACGGTCGTCTCGTGGTAGGTGATGGCCGCGGAGATGAGGTCGTTGCCCTGCGCGGTCAGCGCGATATAGCTGCCGACATACGTCGGCGAGAGCGTGCCGGCGTTGTCGTTGATGGTGACGGCGGTGGCGCTGCTGCGGTTGAAGCGGCGGGTCAGCCCGTCCGGGCCGGCGACAGAGACGGAGGCGGCGTCATAGCCGGCCAGCAGGCCGGTCACGCGCGTCAGATCGTGATAGCCGGGGATGACCAGCTCGATGCTGTTCGTCTCAAGGTAGCTGAGCGAGAGGGAGATCATCTTCGCCACGACCGCGCGGGTCGAGGGCCGTTCCGGCCCGAACGAGCCGTCCGTATAGCCCGAAATGATGCCGAGGCTGACCAGCAGGTCGATGTCAAAGAGCGCGTCGGAGGAAATGTCCTCGCTGTCGGTGAAGCTGAGCGAGGCGTAATCGCGCGAGTGCGCCTCATCCTCGAGCTGCATGGTGCGCACCAGGTACACGGCAAGCTCCTCGCGCGTGATCTTCTCATTCAGGCTGTCGTACGCTTTCAGCTCGCTCTCGGTGATGATGCCGGCGGCCATGCACACGGAGATCGAGTTGAGGTAGACCGTCGGCGTGCTCTCGGGCAGGATCGCGCGCACCGTGTCGCCGTAGTCGGCGTATATGTATTCTTTATCGGAATCGGTCAGCGTGTAGAAGCGCGAGAACAGCGAGAGCGCCTGCGCGACCGTGGTGGTCGTCGTCGGGCGGATCGTACCGTCGGAATAGCCGGTGAAGATACCGCGCTCGTACAGATCCTGCATGAAATCATATGCCCAGTAATCCTCCGGCAGATCGGAGAACTGCTGCGCCGCAGCGGCCGGCACGGCGAACGAGAGCGCCAGCGTCAGCGCCAAGACCAGAGAAATCCATCGTTTCATAATGTATAACCTCCTATGCAGCTTCACAGACCGGACGAACCACACTTGGTAAGAATGACCGTGTTGGGTTGACATAAGCATATCACGAGCTGCGCGCAAAATCAAGCGGCTTGGCGCGAAGCAAAGATTTTCTGTGGATCGGGAACTTTTTCCTCGCGCCGTTCGTCATAGAAGCAGAACAGACCGGAAACGGATCAAGAGAATGGAGGAATTTCCATGAAAAAGACCTTGGCGCTGCTTCTTGCGCTACTGCTTGCGCTCTCGGCGCTCAGTGCGTGCGCCACTGGCGCGGCCGTGTCTGCCGATTCGGATCAGACGCCGGCCGATGCGAATGGGCGGAAGGACGCCGCGGCGGACGTGAGCGGCCAAAAGCCGGATCCCGACCCCACGGAGCCGACCGATCCCGCCGATCCCGCCGAGCTGGCTGAGCCGGCGCAGCCCGCGGGCGTGAGCGCGCTAGTCTCCTACGACGAGCTGTACGACCGGCTCGAGCCGGTGCTCTTCGGCGACCGCAACGTTTCCTCTCTCGCCACCGGCACTGCGTTTGAGGCGGAGGTCGCCTCAGAGGCGCCCGCCATGGCGGAGGGCGCCGCAGCGGCCGACAATGCAGACGCGGTGGTCGATGCTGCGAGCGAGCCGGACTACTCCGACACGAACGTGCAGGTCGAGGGCATCGACGAGGGCGATCTCGTCAAAACGGACGGGGAATACATTTATATTCTGCACGACAGCCGGCTTGCAGTGATCCGTGCGGCGGGCACTGCGTCTGAGCAGCTCGCGGATATGGAGGTCTGCGCAAGCGACGACTCGGATGACGGCTACTACATCGGCGAATGGGCGAACGAGATGTACTTGTCCGGCGACCGTCTCGCCGTGCTCTATGAGCACTACGAGTGGGGCTATGACGCGGCGACGGAAGCATATACCGACATCTCGTATGAGGGCGTCCGCATCTACGATGTGTCCGACCCGTCTGCGCCGCGCCTCGTCGCGGACGTCGGACAGGACGGCTATCTGGCCGACAGCCGCATGGCCGGCGGCGTGCTCTATCTTGTCTCGAGCTACTATGTCTACTCCGGCATTGACCGCGACGATCCGCACACCTTCGTGCCCTGCACCTATCGCGGCGGCGCTGCGGAGCTGATGCCGGCGGATTGCATCTATCTGCCGATCGAGATCGATTCGACGGGCTATGTCGTCGTGCAGGCCATCGACGTTGCCACGGGCGAGAGCCTGAGCGCGCTGTCCGTGCTCGGCAGCGGCGGGTATGTCTACATGAATGCGAACAGTCTCTATCTCGGCTCGACGACGTACGAGGCCGAGCGGGGCGAGCCGTACACCGACGGCTCCTACACCGTCACGGAGGTACACGAGCGCCGCGAGACGAACCTGATCCGCTTTGCGGTGGACGGCGGCAGCGTGACGCTCGCCGCGACAGGCAGCGTGCCCGGCACGCCGCTCAGCCAGTACAGCTTCGATGAGTACGGCGGTTATCTCCGTATGGTCGTGACCGTATACGATTCGTCCTACCGCACCTTCGAGGATGAAGCACACGGCTGGACGAACTACGAGTGGGGCGAGAGCGGCACGAGCGCTTCGCTCTATGTGCTCGACGACTCCCTTCAGGTCGTCGGCAGCGTCACCGACCTCGGCGAGGACGAGCGCGTCTATTCCGTCCGCTTTGATGGCCCGGTGGGCTACTTCGTGACATTCCGCGAGACCGATCCGCTCTTTGCGGTCGACTTGTCCGATCCGTCTGCGCCGACTGTGATGAGCGCGCTGAAGATCCCGGGCTTCTCCGAGTATCTGCACGTCTGGTCGGACGGCCTGCTCTTCGGCCTTGGCCAGCAGGCGGATGCGGAAACCGGTTTGACGGAGGGTCTGAAGCTCTCGATGTTCGACGTATCCGATCCGTTCCAAGTGACGGAGCTGTACACGCAGACGCTGGAGTTTGACACTTCCACGGCGGAATACGACGCGCACGCGATCTGCATCGATCCGGAAAAGAACCTGATCGGCTTTGCGGCGGCGGATTACAACAGCGATCACGGGGAATTCTATGTGCTTTATCAGTATGACGGCGGCGCGTTCACCGAGATCGCGCGCTGTGCGCTGAACGACTGGATCTACAACGTCCGCGGTCTCTACATCGGCACGGCGTTCTATATCGTCTCTGACAGCGAGCTGATCGTGCTCTCGCTCGAAACGGGCGCGGAGCTGTGCCGGCTCCCGCTAGCCTACGGCTGAGACGGCATTTGAGCTGCACAACACTATGTGTCTTATTTGAGACACATAGTGTTGTTTTGCTTAAAATAGGACTTGCTTTTTGTATAAAAAAGATAAGGGAAACGGGGCAAATTTCCAGTATAATAGGTTCCACAGTTGGAAGACTGATTCAGAAGGAAAGGATTGATCATATGGGGATCTATGCAGTCACCGGCGGCTCGAGCGGCATCGGCGCGAAAACCGTGGAATATCTGCGCGCGCAGGGTCATCTGGTCTATAACATCGACATGAAAGACGGTGACATCAACGCGAATCTCGCCACGTCGGAGGGCAGAGAGCACGTTATTTCCGAGCTGCACCGGCTGTGTGAAAACGGCCTGGACGGCCTGGTCTGCTGCGCGGGCGTGTCCGCGACGTGCGGCAATCTAAAGCTCATCATCTCCGTCAACTACTTCGGCACGCAGGTGCTGTGCGAGGGCTGCTTCGACCTGCTCAAGCAGCGCTGCGGCTACTGCGTGGTCGTCTCGTCGAACACGATCTCGCAGGGCGTGCTCCGCCGCGACGTGGTCGATGCGCTCAACAACGGCGACGGCGACGGGCTTGACGAGGAGCGCGTGCTCAAGCTGGTCGAAAACTACGATGTGGCGGCCAACTGCCATCCGATGTACGTCGCGACGAAGTATGCGCTGGCCCGGTGGGTGCGCCGCGTCTCGTCGGACTGGGCCGCGCACGGCGTACACATCAACGCCATTGCGCCCGGCAACGTCGCCACAGCCATGACCGATAAGCTCAAGGGTCAGTTGTGGGAGGCGACGCTTGCGCTGCCGATCCCGACGCTCTATGGACAGGATCGCCTGATGGATCCCGCGGACATCGCCGCGTCGATCTGCTTCCTTGTCTCGCAGCAGGCGCATGGCCTGAACGGCGTCGTCCTGTTCTGCGACGGCGGCACGGACGCGCTGCTGAATTCCGAAAAGGTCTATTGAGGAGGGCTGCCACATGATCCAACAATACATTGACGCGATGCTCGCGCAGGACTACAAGGCGCTGGCAGAGTGCTTCTCGTCAAGATGCCGGCTGTTCGACTACTGCCCCATCGGCAACAATATGGAGAATTTCCACATCTGCGGCCGGACGGCGGTGGAAATGTTCTTCCACAACAAGTTCTTTTTCAACACCATCCATATCTCCGACCCGAACATCATAGACGACGAAACGGCGGACTACTTCGTCGCCTACGGCGACCAGTATCTGCACGTGCAGGCCAAGATCGAAAGATATGCGGAGGACAAGATCTCCATTCTGATCGTCCGCCCGCTGTAAGATAAGCGCCGCCCGCATCCCTATGCGGGCGGCCTTTCTTTACGCCGGGGCGGCTGGAGCAGGATCGCCCAAAAGCGCGCGCCCCGCATCCGCTTCGGATGCGGGGCGGGAGACTGTCGAAGAACGCCGCGGGCGTTCTTTGACAAGGGATTGCGGCCTGCCGCAGCGCACGCCTTGTCCGCTGATGGCGGACAAGGCGCACGTTTCCAGGCCGAGCGGTGTTTTCTCCGACGCACAGGTCGCCGGAGAAAACGATCCTGATTTGAGTTCGCC
>CAZJBT010000054.1:11571-12894 GCA_964544345.1 uncultured Oscillospiraceae bacterium | reverse complement strand
CCCCATTTAAGTCGTCAAATAATATTACCCTTTGCTTCCTTGCGCTCTCTGCTGTACCATGGTATTATAGGTATCATAGCTGCTTAGGCTCAAAAACGCCGGCCATGCGCGGAGCGCGCATATGGCCGGGATACCATGATGTCAGGACAACTCGGAGGTGCATGATGTTTACCTGTGATGCGGCAAGGTGTATCGGATGCGGGAGCTGCGTGCGCGTCTGCCCGATGGGCTATCTCAAGATGGAGGACGGCCATCCCGCGCCGCGCGAGCGGCGGCGGTGCATTTCGTGTATGCACTGCGCGGCGGCCTGCCCAAAGCGCGCGGTGCATTTCGACGAGCTGCCGGCGGGCGCGGACTATCCGCCCAAGCCGAAAAACGAGCTGGAGCGGCTGGTCATGTCGCGCCGCTCAGTTCGGAAATTCTCGACCGAACTGCCGAAGCGCGAAGATATCCAATGGGCGCTCGACTGCGCCGAGTATGCGCCGAGCGGGAAGAACGTCCACGCGAATTGCTGGACGGTCGTCTATGGCCGCGAGCAGACTGCCGCGCTCACCCAGATGGTTCTGGATGTCTGTCGGGAGAAGGGGATCGCGCCCGAGCTTCCGAAACTATATGAAAAGGGAACCGACCTCATCAGCTGCGGCGCGCCGTGTATGATCATCGGCTGGTCGCCGGACGACACGCTCAACCCCGTTGTTGACCCGGCCGTCGCTTTGACCACGGCAGAGCTGCTGCTCGTCTCGCGCGGCTATGTCACCTGCTGGGGCGGCTATCTGCGACAGGTCTCGGATGCGGACGCTGCGCTCCGCGCGCGCCTCGGCGTGCCGGACGGCTGCCGTGTCCGCTGTGCGCTGATGGTAGGGCGGCCGGGCGCGGAACACTATCCCAATATCCCGTATCGTCCCAAAGCAAGGGTCGAATGGCGCGATTCTTCCAATTTTGCGTATTGAATTTGCGTTCAGAATCGGATATACTATCAACGACAAATTGAAAAAGGAGGTCATTTTCATGGCTGTTATCACAAAAGATACCATCATCGGCGACATCCTCGACATCGCGCCTGAGACTGCGCCGCTGTTTTTCTCCATCGGTATGCACTGCCTGGGCTGCCCGTCGTCCCGCGGCGAGACTGTCGAGCAGGCGTGTGAGGTGCACGGCGTCGACCCCGACGAGTTTCTCGAGGAAGTCAATGCCTTCATCGGCCGGAACGCGTAAAAGGAGGCTGTAAAGCCTCCTTTTTTACTTATGCGAATACCGATTTCTGAACGGCTGAAGGCATGCGCCGCTTTGATCCCCCCTGGTGCATGCCTGGCCGACATTGGC
>CAZJBT010000054.1:0-11561 GCA_964544345.1 uncultured Oscillospiraceae bacterium | reverse complement strand
GGGGATCTATTGCCTGAAAAATGGGCTTTCGGCGCATGTTGTGGCGACCGACATTCGGGAGACGCCGCTTTCGCACGCGCGCGAGAACGCTGCGCGCTTCGGCGTTTCGGATCGGATGGAGTTTGTCTTGTGCGACGGGCTGACCGGTCTGCGCCCTGGGATGGCGGAAGCGTTTGTGCTCTCCGGCATGGGCGGCGATACCATCGCGCGGATCTTGGATGAGTGCCAGTGGGCGGCAGATCCAGCACTGACATGGATCTGTCAGCCCAACACATCGGCCAACGATCTGCGTCGTTACCTGGGTGACCGCAGCTGGAGCATCGAGCGCGACCAGCTTGTACAAGAGGGCGGCTTCCTCTATAACCTGCTGCGCGTCCGTTTTGGCGGTGGACAGCCGCTCACCCCAGGGCAGCAGTACGTCTCGCCGCAGCTTCTTTTGGAGAGCGGCGCGCTGCTGCCTGCGTATTTTGAGCGCGTCCTGCGGGGTCTGGCTCGCGCAGTGGCGGGCATCCGTCGCTCCGGTCGTGCCGAGCTGCATGAGCGGCTCGCTTACTATGAAACGGCATACCGCGAGGTATGCGAAATGAGGGATACCTATGCCAACTGTCCGGCAAATTGAACAGTTCCTGTTTACTCTTGCGCCTGCGTATATGAAAGAGGAGTGGGACAACATCGGCCACCTTTGCGGCCATTCTGATGCTGAAGTGGAGCGTGTGCTCGTCGCACTCGATCCGTTCCGTCCTGTGATCGAGGAGGCGGCGGAAGCGGGTGCGCAGCTCGTCGTATCGCACCATCCGCTGATCTTCCATGCGGCGAAGTCCGTCACCGACTCGACTGAAACAGGCCGCGCGCTGCTCACGGCCATCGAGAATAGCATCAGCGTCGTATGTATGCATACCAACTTGGACTCCGCGCCCGGCGGCGTGAACGACTGCTTGGCGCATTCGCTCGGCTTGACAGATGTGGAGGTGCTTGCGCCCGCCGGCACAGATGAGCAGGGGAGACCCTATGGCTTGGGTCGGATCGGCACTGTTGCGGAGCAGCCGCTCGCCGCGTTCTTGCAGACGGTCAAATTGGCGCTCGGCTGCGATGGCCTGCGCTATGCCGACGCAGGGCTTCCGGTGCGCCGCGTCGCAGTCGGCGGCGGCGCGTGCGGCGAGTTCGCTGCGCAGGCGAAATCGCTTGGCTGCGACACATTCGTTACCAGCGATATCAAATACAACGGCTTTATCGATTGCCGCGACAACGGACTGAATCTGATCGACGCCGGTCACTATCAGACTGAGCAGGTTGTGCTGGACTTTCTGGAGCAGCGTCTGCGCGCGGCATATCCGCGGTTGACCGTCTTGCGCTCCAAAATCCGCACGGATGCGGCCTGTTGGCTGTGATTCCATAGTTGCAAGCGTGCGATTTTTATGATATACTAAATTTTCGGAAAAACATGAGAAAGGGAGACCTAAGATGTCCGGACATTCCAAGTGGCATAATATCCAGAAGACGAAGGGCGCGCAGGATGCCAAACGTTCGCAGGCCTTTACAAAGATCGCGCGTGAGATGATCGTCGCGGTGAAGGAGGGCGGCTCCGGCGATCCGAATAACAATTCACGCCTTGCGACTGTCATCGCTAAGGCGCGTGCGGCAAATATGCCGAACGATAATATTAAGAGAACCATTGAGAAAGCGCTCGGCTCGTCAGATGCGTCGAACTACGAGACGATTACTTACGAAGGATACGGCCCGAGCGGCGTCGCGGTCATTGTCGAGACAATGACGGACAACCGGAACCGGACGGCTTCCAATATGCGTCACTTTTTCGACAAATATGGCGGAAATCTCGGTGCTTCCGGCTGTGTGTCATGGAGCTTTGATCAGAAGGGCGTCCTGGTTGTTGACAATGAGGACGGTGACTATGAGGAAGATACCGTCATGATGGATGCACTCGAGGCTGGCGCGGCCGACTTTGAGCCGGAAGAGGACTGCTTCACCATCTACACCGCGCCCGACGATTTCAATGCTGTGGTCGAAGCGCTGACGGAAAAGGGCTACTCGTTCGTTTCCGCGCAGGTCGAGATGGTTCCGCAGACCTATACCAGGCTCGAGAAGGAGGACGACGTCAAGAACATGCAGAAGCTCCTCGAAATGCTCGAGGACGATGACGACGTCCAGAACGTCTGGCACTCTTGGGATCAGGATTGACAAGCTATTCTTTTTCAATGAAAATCCGGCTGTTTTTTACGGAAAGCAGCCGGGTTTTTGATATTGAGCCGGTCGCCTTACTGTTCGCAGTTGGATGCCTTTTGTGCAGCATAGGAGGAGCGCTCGTGGAAAAACTAGAACTGTACATTCCTAAGCTGGAAGAGCTTTGGTTCAGACAAAGGCTGCTTGCCGACGAGGAAACCATGTCCTATAACAAAAATTGGAATGTAAATTATAACGGCTATCACCGGGAAACTGGCTGCGTTGACTTTCCGGAAAAAGAATGGGCGGAATGGTATGAAAGGTATATCGGGAATGAGCCAGACCGCTTTTATGCCTATATTAAGCGCGCTTCTGATGGCGTCTGGATCGGTGATGTGAATTTTCACGATACGCCGGAAAAGGATTGGTGGGATATGGGGATCGTGATTTATGCGCCCTATCGCGGTAAGGGCTATGCCGTTCCAGCGCTCAAACTGATGCTTGACCACGCGTTTCGTGTTTGCGGGATTTCCAGAATTCACAATGATTTTGAAGTCGCCCGTCACGAGATATCTGCATGGGAGGCACATCGAAAAGCGGGCTTTCGGGAGTTAGGCGTTGTGGATGGGTTTCTGCAAATGATGATTGGCAAGGAAGAATACCTCGGGAAAACGGCTGACATTTCCGATCCCTGCCGCTGATAATTCTCTTGTTTTGCGGCATACTAGAACCATAATCCGTTCAGGAGGGTGAAAGTATGACTTCCAAGGCAAACAAGAGCATCGAGTGCACTGTCAACCAGTGTACCCATCACTGCAGCAGTGAGAACTACTGCTCGCTCGACAAGATCCTTGTCGGCACGCACGAGCTCAACCCGACGGTAGAGCAGTGCACGGATTGCATGTCCTTCGAGAAGAAGTGCTGCTGATTCCGGCTCAAAAAACGACCCGGCTCCGGCCGGGTCGTTTTTTTGCAGATTTTGCAGAAAAGGGGTTGAAACTTCTGCTGTTGTTTGTTAACATAACTGTGATAACAATTGCGGCTGGGACTGTGATCGACTGTGGTATTTTCAAGCCTGATTTTCCTGTATCGTTTTCTTCCGATTTGCATTCTGCTCTATTTTTTGGCTCCGACCATCAAGCTGAAGAATTATGTGCTTGTGATCATGAGCCTGGTTTTTTATGCCTGGGGAGAGCCGGTGTATGTGCTGCTGCTGATCCTTTCAGCGGCGGCTAATTTCCTGTTTGGCCATAAGGTCGGGGATGGCGCTCACGCCGGAAAATGGTTTGTCGGCTCAGTCGTGTTCAACTTAGGGCTTCTGGTCGTGTTCAAGTATACGGACTTTTTGATCGGCAACGTGAACAGCCTGCTCGGCGTTTCGATCCCGCTCACGGGTTTGTCTCTGCCGATCGGCATTTCCTTCTACACGTTCCAGACGCTTTCTTATATCATCGACGTGCGCCGCGGCAGCGTTGAGGTACAAGAGTCGTTTCCGGATTTCCTGCTGTTTGTCTCGCTGTTTCCGCAGCTCATCGCGGGGCCGATCCTACGCTATTCCGAGATCGCGCCGCAGCTCAAGCGCCGCCGCATCCATGTCGAGGATGTGTACTACGGCATCACGCGGTTCTGCATCGGCCTTGGCAAAAAGGTGCTGATTGCGAATTATGCCGGCGCTGTCGCGTCGCAGCTCCTTGACGGCTCGATGGCCGATCAGACCACGCTCGGCGTCTGGCTGGGCGTCGTGATGTTTACGCTCCAGATCTATTTCGACTTCTCCGGCTACTCTGACATGGCGATCGGCCTGGGTCGGATGTTCGGCTTCCACTACGGCGAAAACTTTGATCTCCCCTATACCTGCAAATCTGCGACCGAATTCTGGCGCAGATGGCATATTTCGCTCGGCAGCTTTTTCCGGGATTATGTGTATATCCCGCTCGGCGGCAACCGCCGCCATCAGATCTTGAATCTGCTGATCGTTTGGTTCCTGACCGGTCTCTGGCACGGCGCAAGCTGGAACTTTGTGCTCTGGGGCATGTTTTTCGGCGTACTTATTATTTTTGAGAAGTATACGGCGCACACGCTGGAGAAGATTCCAAGCGTGATCCGTCATATCTTGATGATCTTCATTATCCCATTCAGCTTTACATTGTTCTATTTTACGGATTTCGCACAGCTCAAGGCTGCGCTCGGCGTCATGTTTGGCGGCGGCGCGGGCTTCTGGAACGCCAAGGCAAAAATGCAGGTCAGTCAGAATGTGCTGCTCCTGCTGGTCGGCGTCATTGGCGCGACCGCGCTGCCGCGCAAAGCTGGTCTGGCGTTCACCACGCTGTGTACTTCGAAAAACAAGCCGGTCTGGAACACAGTGTTTCTTGTGGGCGTGTTCGTGTTCGACCTCGCGCTGCTGCTGCTTGCGACCATCTCGCTCGTTGGTTCCAGCTTTAACCCGTTCCTGTATTTCCGTTTTTGAGGTGGTATGATGAGAAAGCTCTACTGTGTCCTTGTGGTTTGCTTTTTCGCGATCCTGGCGGTGTTTGGCCTCTGGTCTGCGCTCGACACGGACGCAACCATTTCGGTATCCGAAAACCGCGCTCTGGCGGAAAAGCCGGAGGCGACGCTCTCGTCGCTCATTGACGGCAGCTATCAGTCTGGCTATGAGACATATTATGCCGATACTTTCCCGCTGCGCGAGTCGTTTATGGCGCTTAACCGGAAGCTCAATGGCTTTTACTATTATTCCGGCTCAGACGGCGGCAGCGTCGTGCTCTCCGGCGTCAAGAACGACGCCGAGCAGGGCGGTGTATCGCTCGACGACTATGCTGCTGCGATGGAGGGTCAGAAGCCCGTTGGTGAAGCGAACGGTACGGACGATACAGAAGATACGCTGAGCCCGCCGGTCGATCCGGCTCAGACGCCGGATGCCGACGGCACGGAGCCGGATGAAGGCCAGCAGCCGGAAGAGGAAAAGCCGATGCCTGAGCTTGAGTATCCAGAGGAGTACACTTCGACCGACAGCACGATTATCATTGCGGGCGACGTGGCGATGGATATTCCGACCGCGACATACTCCGTCATCGCCGAATATGCGGAGGCGATCAACAATATCGACAATGCGCTCTCCGATGAAACGCGCGTGTTTTCCATCCTGACACCGAACTCCGGGGAATTCTATTCACCTGAGGATTTTCACACCGGCTCACACAGCCAAAAGAGTATGATCGATGCGTGCTACGAGGGGATGCAGGACTCTGTCTACACGGTGGACGCGTATTCTGAGATAGCGCGCCATGCTGACGAATACGTTTTCTTCCGCACGGATCATCACTGGACGGCGCTCGGCGCGTACTACGCCTACCGCCAATTCTGCAAGGAGGCCGGCTTCGATCCGGTAGAGTTGGATGAATTTGAGACGGGGCGGTACGAAAACTTTGTCGGCACGATGTATTCCTACACCTCGAGCTATCCGCAGAGCCAGGCGCTCAAGGACAACCCGGATTATGTGGATTACTACCTGCCGATCGTGGAGACGAGCGCGCACTATTACGCCGACGCCACACTGACGGACGGCATCCCATCGGACGTGGTCATCACCACGCTGAATCCGGATTATTCAAATAAGTACCTCTGCTTCATCAGCGGCGACACACCGATCTTTATCATCGATACGGACGTTGAAGACGGCGGTACCTGCCTGGTGGTCAAGGAGTCCTACGGCAATGCGTTCGTCCCGTTCCTGACGAGTCATTACAGCCGGATCATCGCGGTCGATCCGCGCGAATTCAACCGGGATGGCAAGCCGTCGCTCGATCTGACCGCCTTTGCAGCAGAGCAGGAGGTCGACGACGTGATCGTGCTCGACTATCCGTTTATGATCAACAACATCTATTATATCTCCTGGCTGAACCGCCTTGTCGGCGCGGACAGTTGAGCAGGATAATAGAAGTAGGGCAGGGCGGCAGGATCGGTTATCTGCCGCTCTGCCTTGTTGTTTTTTCCTAAAATGATCCATTTCGATCAAAGTAAAAGAACGCATTCGGCATCTGAGCGATGAGATGGACAGACGATACCAGAAGGCTGTTAAGTATAAAAAAGAAAGGGACGCTTCTGTGGAAGCGTCCCTTTTCGCTGCAAAATCGGGGATCAGGAGAGCGATTCAACGATTTGGAATTCCTTGCTGCGAAGGATCTGTCCGTTGAAGTAGATCTCCAGCGTGTAGGTGCCAGGAGTCTGCGGCGTGCGCTCGAGTGAGCCGACGTGCAGGTCGTTCGACCAAATGCTGTTCCACTGGTAGGTGTGTGCATAATAGTCGACTGGATCGCCGGCGCTGTCACGAATCACATAGAGCGCCTCGACCTCGACGTCGTCTGCCTGTACGCCGTTGATGGCCTGTACCGCGAAGGCAATGGATTCAGACGGCAGGAACTCCGATCGGCTCTCAGCCAGATCGCGGTAAGTCCAGCTAGAAGACGACGGCTCAAGAAAAAGTCCGATGAACGCGCTGTCCAGACCCAGATCGGTGAACGTTTCCGCCTCTGGCATCGTGACCTCTGCCGACGCTTTGCCCTGCAGCTTGACGCCAGAGGCCGTTGCCAGCTCAAAGGAGTAATCCGCGTTCGGGATCAGGCCGGTCAGCGTCATTGTCTGCTCCGCCGTAGTGACCACGGAGCGGATCGGCTCGCTGCTGCCGACGGAGTAAATGACCATCCAGTCCTCACCGGTCTGCTCGCCCTCGTACTCCCACGAGAGCTGCACGCTGGTGGAGCTCAGGGCGGAGGCCGTCATGCCAGTGACAAAACCAGTTGGCGTCGTCACCGTGCAGGTCGAAAGCGAGGAGACCTGCAGCCCCGCGCAATCGAGCGTGAACGTGTATGTCACGCCGGGCGTCAGGCCGGTAAAGACCGCAGTGCCTTCGACTGTCTCAAGCGAGTCGGTCGAGCCGTCGCTGCCGGAGCAAGTCACGGCCCAAAAATCGGTCGCGCCCTCGTATTCCCAGACGAGCGTGACGGATTCCATCGTGACTTCCGCCGTCTCAAAGCTGGTAAGTGTCGCGCTGGCGACGGTGGTGAAGGAGCAGCTCATTTCGCCCTCGACAACATAGCCGTCGGCCAGCTCAAGGGTAAAGGTGTAGGTCGTGTTCGGCACTAGATCCTGCAGGCTCAGGTTATGGCTGCGGCAGGTGAACGTGCCGCTGTCGCCGTTGCTGGCGGAATACGAGACTGACCAGCTCTCCGGTTCCGGGCCGCTGACGACGAGTGAAAGCTCGGCGCTTGTTCCGCTGATGTCTCCTGCGGAGAAGCTGACGATCTGTGTGACCGCGGCCGTCGTGACCAGAATAGATGACGAGCCGGTGACGCGTGACCGGTCTTTTGCGGTCAGCTCGATCGTATAGGACGTCTCCGGAGAGAGATCTTCAAAGGTATACGTCGTGCCGCTGTACGGCTGACGGAATGTGTTGCCGTAGGCGTCCGAACAGGTGACCTCGAGGTCTGCCTCGCCGGCGTCGCAGTCGAGATAGACGGTAATGAAGTCCACACCTTTTTCTGTGGAGCCAAGGGTGCGCACCTCCACGGTGTCCCCGCGCAGCAAGAACCACCAGACGACAAGACCCGCTGCGGCAAGCAAAACGATCAGAAGCGGGATCCAAGCTCTCAGCTTTCGCTTTGGCGGCGCCTTCGGCTCATCCGGCTCGATGTAGGGCGTATCCGCATCATCCGGCGGCACAGGAGTCGGCGGAGAATCGCCCGCGACCGGAGAGAAGTGCTCGATAAACGTCTCGTCAAGCGCGTCGACGTCGGCGAAGCGGATCGGCGCAACGTCCTCCGCGGCAAGCTCACGCGAGAGCTGCACGTCCGGATCGGCAATAATGGGCGGCGCGATCGGCGCGTTGGAAATCAGATTGCGCTTCATGTACAGCGTGAGAGCCTGGCGGAATTCCTCCGGCGTCTGGTAACGATCCTCTGGCTTGAACGCGCACGCTTTGCAGATGATGGCGGAAAGCTCATAGTCCGCGTAGAGCGGGGCGGGCAGCTCCTTTCCCTCGAGACGCATTGCGTCGGCTGCACGGAAGGAAGTCTCTTCGTCGACAAATGGCGCGTGGTTGCCATTGAAGATCCGGTAGAGGATCATGCCAAGCGAATACAGCTCCGACGTCAAGTTGAGCGGCGATAGGATATCGGCGTATTCCGGCGCGGCATACGACCCGAACCGTGAGTCCGGCAGGGACGCATACGGCAGCTCGTCGAGCCTCGTCAGACCGAGATCGGCAAGGAGGAATGTCCCCTTGGACGTACGATAGATATTCTCTGGCTTGAGGTTGTGGAACATCAGGCCGTTCTCATGCAGCGCCTGCAGGCAGCCGCAGATGTCAAGGCCGAGATTGAGCGCGTCGAGCACAGTGATTTCGTGTGCGGCTAGAAAGGTAGGCAGCGTCTGACAGAACTCTGCAACAAGATAAACGTCGTATCCGATGGCGTCCTCGCGCTGGTCGACCTGGATGTCGCGGAAGGGAAGATAACAGCCGGAGCCGGCCAGCTTTTGGGCGAGGGAGATCTCGCCGGTCAGGTCGGTCACGATGCGCTCATAGTAGCGTTGCACCTCGTCTTCGTTGCCGGCGGCGCCGGAGAAAATCAATGCCTGTACCTGCGCTTCTGACGCTGGTATGGGGATGTGCTTGAGAATCAGCGGGTGTCCGCTGGCGGAGTCCCGCGCGCGGTAGGTCGTTCCGCTCGAGCCAACACCAAGCTCTGAGAGGATTTCATACCGTTCTGAGAACGGAGCCCCGGGGGACGGAATAGGCATCGGCAATCGCCTCCTTGATACAATCAAAACACATTTTAAGCTATTTTTCAAAAAAAAGCAATACGATAACAGTGTACGGCGTTTGCATTTTGTGTTATAATAACCGAAAGTGGAACGAATTTACGCGTTTGTATGTGTGTCTTGTGTGTTAGTTTGTTGAAATATGAATTTTTCCAGCCTTTGGATCAGGGCAGCCAGCAATGCGGTGGATGCCTGTTCGTTTTTGACTGTTGTAATGAAGGTGGGGGTATTATGGAAACTAAAATATGCAGATATTGCGGGATGGAGTATCCCGCTCTTGAGGAAAAATGTCCGCTCTGCGGGCACAGTGAGGTTCTGCCGGATGAGGAGGAGTACCTCTCCGAGCCGGATCCGGTGCGCCGCCCTGCGCAGGGGGAGAAGCGTCCGCGCCGCCGCACCGGCGCGCGTGTCGCGCCGTCAAGCAGCTCGATCCCGAAGTGGCTGGTTGTGCTGACGTGCCTCATTCTGGCGCTCGCGGTGATCATTTTTGTCCTGTTCCTGCTCAGCCGGGCAGGTGTGTTCGACATCAAGGAGCCGGATGGCGGCTCGGTGACGCTCCCTCTCGATCCCGCTGACGGCGAGAACGGTACGGGCGGAGAGCAGGATGCCGACCAGCTCAGCGCGGGCGGCGAGATCGGTGGGGAGCAGCAGAGCGTGCTCTGTACCGGGATATCGCTCGATCCGGAAAACTATACGCCGTCGGAGGCGGGGGAGAAGCTCCGCCTGACCGCCGTTGTGGAACCTGCCGACTGCACCGATGAGATCGTCTGGTCGTCGAGCAATCCAATGTCCTGCGCGGTTTCTGACGATGGCATCGTCACCATTTTTGAAGCGGCCGGGGACGTGACGATTTCTGCCACCTGCGGCGCCTATACCGCGACGTGTGTCATTGATACCGACGCGCTCGACCAGCCTGCGCAGTCTGATCCTGATGCACAGCACTCGATCAGTGCAGAAGACATCACATTCTTCAGCGCGGGCGAGTATACCACGCTCCGCCTGAGCAATACGCTCGACGGCGACGAGGTCGTCTGGGAGAGCGAAGATCCTGAGATCGTCTCGGTGACGGATGATGGAAAGGTAACGGCTGTCGCCTCCGGTACCACCAATGTCCATGCTACGCTCAATGGAAAGACCTATACCTGTATTGTCCGCTGCAACTTTATCAACTCGCCCGGCACAGGATCAGAGGGGTCTGAGACGGCCGAGAACGGCCGGTACACCATCAGCCACGAGGACGTGACGCTGCACTACCTCGAGAACGAGTCGTTCCGTCTTACGCTTGACGGCTTTGATGGTACCGTCACCTGGTCGACCTCCGACGAGAGTGTCTGCACCGTGGATGGCAATACCGTGACCGCAGTTGGCAGCGGCACTGCGCGCGTCAGTGCTATCGTCGGCAGCGCAACGTACACCTGCATCGTCCGCTGTATAGAGTAAGCGCGTTGTAAAACGCGCAGGTACATGATGATCTGGATGCTTTCTCTGTAACAGGGAAAAGAATAAGGAGCTGTTGCATTTGTTTTGCAACAGCTCCTTTTTACGTCTGGCCTACATCCCGTCGTGCTCGGACGCGGAGTTTTTTCGGAACAGCAGCGAGATGCACCACAGACCGGCCAGACCGACCAGCGTGTAGATCACACGGGAAAAGCCCGCCGTCTGCCCGCCGAAAATCCAGGCAACCAAATCAAATTTGAAGATTCCGACCAGCCCCCAGTTGATGGCGCCGATGATCGCCAGAATTAATGCGGTTGTGTCCATTGCAATGACCTCCCATTTCATGTGGATTTCGGTGGTAGTATTGGCAAAATGACCGCAAAGTATGCATTTTATCGTATGAGCTTCGTAACAAAGTTATTTGCAATGAAACTTCATATGGGGTATAATGAACGTTAATCCGATTGAAATGGAGGATTTGATATGGAAAATTGTAATGTAAAGCTGCTCAAGCTCCTCGAGAATGACTGTACGCTTTCTCATGCGCAGCTTGCTGCCTACTGCGGCGTCTCTGAACAGGAGGTCAGCGAGCAGATTGCTGGGCTGGAGTCAGAGCGATATATCCTTGGCTATAAGGCGCTGATCGACTGGGAAAAGACTACGGATGAGACCGTGACGGCGCTTATTGAGGTGCACGTTACGCCGCAGAGCGAGAATGGGTATGACCGGATCGCCGAGCGCATCTATCAATATCCCGAGGTCGAAAATATGTATCTGATCTCGGGCGGCTATGACTTCATGGTCATGATCACCGGCCATACGCTCAAGCAGGTCGCGCTGTTCGTCAGCCAGAAGCTCGCGCCGATCGAGGGCGTGACCGGAACCGCGACGCATTTTATTCTGAAGAAGTATAAGGAAAAGTCTACGATTTTCCAGCCGCGGAAAGAACAGAAAGAAAGGCCGATTTTCGTATGATAGACTATACTTCCGTCCTGAGCGAGCGGGCTCAGTCGCTCCAGCCATCTGGGATCCGCAAGTTCTTTGATATTCTCGCAGACATGCCGGATGCCATTTCGCTCGGCATCGGCGAGCCGGACTTTCAGACGCCATGGCACATCCGTGACGAGGGA
>CAZJBT010000053.1:0-13118 GCA_964544345.1 uncultured Oscillospiraceae bacterium | reverse complement strand
CATCAGGAATTCTTTGATGGTATTGGCGAGGCCGCGCTTGAGCAGGATCGGCTTATCGGTGCGGCCAACAGCCTTGAGCAGCTCGAAGTTCTGCATATTGCGCGCGCCGATCTGGATGACGTCGACGCCCTTTTCCAGGAACATTTCAATGTGGTTGGCATTCATCAGCTCTGTGACGATCGGCATACCGGTCGCCTTTTTGGCTTCGGCGAGCAGGTCGAGACCCTCGGCGTGCAGACCCTGGAAGTCGTACGGAGAGGTACGCGGCTTGAAGGCGCCGCCGCGCAGCAGGTTGGCGCCCGAGGCCTTGACGGCCTGCGCGACCTCCAAAATCTGCGCCTCGGATTCGACCGAGCAGGGGCCTGCGATGATCTGGAAGTTGCCGCCGCCGATCTTGTGGCCGCAGACGTCGACGACGGTGTCATCCGGGTGGAACTTGCGGTTGGCGGACTTGAACGGCTCGGAGATGCGGGTGACGGACTCGATGATGTCAAGACCGGCGAGCAGGTCGGGGTCGATGCGGCTGACATCGCCGATCAGGCCGATGATGGTCTGGTACTTGCCCTCGGAGATGTGAACCTCGACGCCGCGGCTGAGCAGCCACGTTTTGAGATTTTCGATCTGCTGTTCGGAAACGCCCTGTTTGAGTACTGCGATCATGATGATTTCCTCCTGAAAATTGTATTTGCCCGGAAGCATAGAAAAAAGCCACGCAGCGATTTTCTCACTGCGTGGCTTGGAATTACCTTTTGATCGCCATTTTTATGCAGCAGAAAACGCTTTTACTTTGTTCTCGGTAAAGTAAAAGTAAAAGTAATATTCGACTGCAAAGACAGTGTTCTTCATGGCGGGCTTCAAGCTCCCTTTGGTGTTTGCGGTCATTGTAGTCCTGTTTTTTCCTCCTGTCAAGCACTTTTCGCAAAAAAACAAAAAATGGGAGAAACTTGACAAACCCGCAGATCTGTATTGTAATATTCTCAGAATCAACGCTGCTCAGCAAATAGGGAGGAATCGGGATGGCAAATGGGAGCTTCCTCGGACAGAGGACGAAGATCACGGTGGTGCGCATGCTGAAGCTCAACGATGTGGCGCGCGAATACGGGCAGATCCGCCCCGGCACGGCGTCGGAGGATTTTATCCCCGACTGCCCGTTTTTCAAGGAGGGGCAGGAATTCATCGTGGAGACCGGCGGCAGCGACGTGTGCAAGCCGGAGGGCTTCTGCGACTGGGCCTGGGCCGACGTCTGGAAGGACGTCCTCATGATGGCCAGCAAGGCCGGCGTCACGCCAGACGGCGAGAAGCACAAGCTCGACCCGCAGTTTACCTGCTGCACCGACGGCCTGCGGCCCGTCATTTTCAAGGTGCAGCCGATGGAAACGGAGGATGGCCATGGAGAGGAATGAGCTGCTCGTCGTCTACGGCGGCGACCCGGCGGAGATGACCCGCGCGCTGCTGAGGGAAATTCAGCCCGAGCGTGAGATCCCGGCAGGCGGGCGCGTCGTGCTCAAGCCGAACCTCGTCGTGGCGAAAAAGGCCGACTCTGGCGCGACCACGCACATCGAGATCGTCGGCGCGGTCATAGAATATCTGCGCAGCCACGGCATAAACGACCTGCTGCTCGCCGAGGGGAGCTGGATCGGCGACGATACAAAGCGCGCCTTCCGCGTTTCGGGCTTTGAGCGCCTGGCCAAAGAGCTGGACGTGCCAATGCTCGACCTGAAGGACGATGCGTATGAGACGGTCACGTCCGACGGCATCACGATGCAGGTGTCGAAAACCGTGCTCGCCGCGGACTATCTCATCAGCTTCCCGGTACTCAAGGGGCACTGCCAGACGCGCATGACCTGCGCGCTCAAAAATATGAAGGGCTGCCTGTCCGACCGGTCGAAGCGCATGTTCCATACGCTCGGCCTGCACAAGCCGATCGCCGCGCTCAACGCCGTGCGTTGCGCCGATCTTGTGCTGGCGGACAGCCTCTGCGGCGATCTCGACTTTGAGGAGGGCGGCAACCCAGTCCAGACCGGCCGCATGATCGCGGCGAAAGACTCCGTCCTGCTCGACGCCTATGGCACGCGCCTGCTTGGCTATGAGCTGTCCGACGTGCCCTACATCGGTCTGGCCGAGAGACTGGGCGTCGGCTCGACCGACCTCGGCTCCGCTGTCATCCGCGAGCTGAACCGTGCGAGCGCCGGCCCCGCGCCCGTATCGACGCGGCGCATCCGCTCGCTTGAGACTTTTGTCGACTCGCGCGACGCCTGCTCGGCCTGCTACGGCACGCTGATCCACGCGCTCTCGCGACTGGAAGAGGCCGGCGAGCTGGACGGGCTTTACACCGCCGTCTACAACGGCCAGGCCTTCCGCGGCCAGGAGCTTGACGGCGTCGGCGTGGGCGAGTGCTGCCGCGGCGCGCGCGTCTGCGTTCGCGGCTGTCCGCCGAGCGCGCAGGACATCCTCCGCGTTTTGCGGGAGGAGATTGCACGCGGCTGAACAAATTTGTAATACAAGTTGGCGGGCGGCGTTTCATCAAATCGCACAAATTGAAGGAAATCCTGCCAAACCGGTTGACACCGGCGGTGGAAAACGGTATAACAGGGGTGGAATGTCCCGGCCGGATTCCGCCGCCGGTTTTGCTGTGTTCGGCGGAGCTTGTAATACAACCTAAGGAGGCGCCGCGTTGGACAGCAAGCCGAAAAAGAAAAGCGTCAGCGACACGGTGTTCTCCGAGCTGCACAGAGCCATCGTCTCCGGCGCGTATAAGCCGGGGGAGAAGCTGCCGTCGGAGAATCAGCTCTGCAGGCTCCTCGGCGTGAGCCGTGTCAGCGTGCGCGCCGCGCTTGCGCGGCTCGGCAGCCTTGGCCTGGTCGAGAGCCGCCAGGGCGAGGGCACGTTTGTCTGCCGCGCGTCGGGCGCGGCGCCGCTCAACTCCATGGTACCATTCGCGGCGCTCAGCCAGCTCGACCGTGTCAACGTCTCCGAGTTCCGCCGCATCGTCGAGGTCGAGAGCGCCTATCTTGCCGCCGACCGCGCCGACGCGGCCATGGTGCGGCGGATGTACGACGCGGCCGATATGATGGATCAGGCTGAAACGAACGACGAGATCGCCCGCTGGGATATGGAATTCCATCGCCTCATCGCCGAGGCGACCCGAAACGATATCATCATCAAGGTGTTCGACGTGCTGTGTGAAACGTATCTCGCGCTGCTTGAGAGCAACGTCATGCTGCTTGGCGCGGCCGGCGCGGCGTATCACCGCCGCATCACGGAGGCCATTGAGCTGCGCAGCCCGCTCGCCGCGCGCACGGCGATGCTCGAGCATCTGAACAATACCATCCTGCAGACGCAGGACGCGCCGGAGGAAACCGTGTGAACATTTTGATCCTATCCGATTCATTCAAGGGCAGCCTGACCTCCGCTGAGGCGGGCGAGTGTATCCGCCGCGGCTTTGCCGCGGTGTTCCCGGACGCGGTCTGCCGCGTGCTCTCGATGGCCGACGGCGGCGAGGGCACGGTCGAGGCGCTTGTCGCGGGCGTCGGCGGGCGGTATCACACCGTCCCGGTGCACGACCCGCTCGGCCGACCCATGGAAGCGCAGCTCGCCTTGCTCTCTGACGGTACCGCCGTTATTGAAATGGCTGCTGCGTCCGGTCTTGCTCTGCTGCGGGAGGAGGAGCGCGACCCGGCTCGCACCTCGACGTACGGCACCGGCGAGCTGATCCGCGCCGCGCTCGATTTGGGCGCGAAGCAGCTTTTTATCGGCATCGGCGGCTCGGCCACCAACGACGGCGGCATGGGTATGGCGCGCGCGCTTGGCGCGGAGTTCTTTGACAAGGCCGGCGCGGCGCTGCCCGAGGGCGGCCTCGCACTGCGAGAGCTTGACCGCATCGACGTGTGCGGCTTGGATCCGCGACTGAAAAGCGTCCCGGTTGCCGTCGCGTGTGACGTGACCAATCCGCTGACTGGGAAAAATGGCGCCTCGTGGGTCTATGGCCCGCAGAAGGGCGCAGACGAAGTGATGTGCGCTGCGCTCGACGCGGCGTTGTCGAATTACGGAGCGCATCTGCACACGCTGTGCGGATGTGATGTCGCAGCGCAGCCGGGCGCGGGCGCAGCCGGCGGTCTCGGCGCGGGGCTGATCGCCTTTTGCGGCGGGGAATTGAAACCCGGTATCGACGAGATCACGCGCCTGCTTCGCCTGGATGAGAAGGTTCAGTGGGCTGATCTCGTGCTCACGGGCGAGGGGCAGATCGACCGCACCTCGGCCATGGGCAAGGTGCTCTCCGGCATCGGCGCGCTGGGCGTGAAATACGGCAAGCCCGTCACGGCCTTCGGCGGCGGCATCGGCGAGGGCGCAGACGCGGTGCTGGACGCGGGCGTCACGGCCTACACCTCCATCACAGGCGGGCCTATGGCGCTTGCCGATGCGATCGAGCGTGCGCCCGCACTGCTCGAGGCCGCGGCCGAACGCGCCGCGCGGCTGATCCAGACAGGTATCATCCTGCATAGATGTTGAAATAAACCAACTATAATAAAGGAGAATTGACGATGAACGAATCCATTCACAAGTATTTCCAGGTTGGCACCATCCAGTGGATGAGCTATCCGAACAGCGACCCGATGGACTCCCTCAGAGCCATCTGCCGCGACGATTTCTTCGACGCTGTCGAGCTGAAGGGCTACGGCGAGCGCAATGAGGAAGCCAAGAAGCTCCTCGAGCAGAGCCATCTGAAGGTTTGCTACGGCGCGCAGCCGCGCCTGCTCTCGACGAAGTTCAATCCGAACGACGTCGACGAGGAGGGACGCAAGAAGGCCGAGGCCACGCTGCTCGAGGGCATCGATGAGGCTGAGTACCTCGGCGCGAAGGGCATCGCCTTCCTTGCCGGCAAGTGGGCGCCCGAAACGAAGGAGCTGCAGTACGAGCAGCTTCTCAAGACCACCCGCAACCTCTGTGATTATGCCGCGACCAAGGGCATGAACATCGAGCTGGAGGTCTTTGACTTCGACATGGACAAGGCCGCCCTGATCGGCCCGGCGCCGCTCGCCGCCCGCTTTGCCGCCGATATGCGCACGACCCACAACAACTTCGGTCTGCTCGTCGATCTGAGCCATTTCCCGACCACCTATGAGACGAGCCGCTTCGTTGTCCGCACGCTGCGCCCGTATATCACCCACTTCCACTTCGGCAACGCCGTCGTGAAGCCGGGCTTCGACGGCTATGGCGACCTGCATCCGCGTATGGGCTATCCGAACAGCGCCAACGACACGCCCGAGCTGGTCGATTACCTGCGCGTGCTCAAGGAGGAGGGCTTCTTCGACGCGGAGAATCCCTACGTCCTGTCGATGGAGGTCACGCTCCGTCCGGGCGAGGATGAGCAGATCGTCCTGGCCAATACCAAGCGCGTTCTCAACCGTGCCTGGGCGCTTGTCTGAGGCCTGACCGAAAGGGCGCCGGCGCTCGATCGGCTCTCTGCGATCTAAGAAGATCCCTCGACAGCGTCCGCGCATTCCAGGGAACAAACTTTAACCATTCATACAGGAGGTTCATCCATGAAAATTGTCATTCTTGACGGCTACACGGAAAACCCCGGCGATCTGAGCTGGGATGGGATCGCGGCATACGGCGACCTGACAGTCTATGACCGTACGCCGGTCGGCGACGAGGCCGAGATCCAGGCGCGCATCGGCGACGCCGAGGTCGTCTTTACCAATAAGACTCCGCTGACTGCGGCCACCATCGCCGCGGCGAAGAACCTGAAGTTCATCGGCGTGCTCGCCACCGGCTACAATGTCATCGACGTCGCTGCCGCCAAGGCGAAGGGCGTCCCGGTCTGCAACGTTCCGGCCTATGGCAACGACGCGGTCGGCCAGTTTGCCATTGCGCTGCTGCTCGAGATCTGCCACCACATCGGCCATCACGACCAGGCGGTGCATGAGGGAAAGTGGAACACGAATCCCGACTGGTGCTTCTGGGACTACCCGCTCATCGAGCTGTGCGGCAAGACCATCGGCATCATCGGTCTCGGCCGCATCGGCCGCTCCACCGCCCGTATGGCCGGTGCGATGGGTATGAAAGTCCTCGCCTACGACTCGTTTGAGAACGACGCCGGCCGCGAGGTGGCGACCTATGTCACGCTCGACGAGCTGCTGGCGCAGTCTGACGTGATTGCGCTGCACTGCCCGCTCTTCCCGGAGACGCAGGGCATCATCAACAAGGACACCATCGCCAAGATGAAAGACGGCGTCATCATCATCAACAACAGCCGCGGCCCGCTCGTCGTCGAGCAGGATCTGGCCGATGCGCTCAACTCCGGCAAGGTCTACGCCGCGGGTCTCGACGTCGTCTCCACCGAGCCGATCAAGACCGACAACCCGCTGCTCACTGCGAAAAACTGCATCATTACGCCGCACATCTCCTGGGCGCCGAAGGAGTCCAGACAGCGCCTGATGGACATTGCCGTGAACAACCTCAAGGCGTTCGTCGAAGGCAGCCCGGTCAACGTAGTCAACCCGTAAAGCGCATCCCGGGAGAAAACTCCCGCAAAACGAAAGAAAGAAGGAAATTTCTGCATGACTGACGCACGCATTCAGGAATTGAACGCTCTGTGCAACACGTTCCGTAAAGAAGTGCTCCAGGCCATCCATTCTATTCAGTCCGGTCATCCGGGCGGCTCGCTGTCCGTGTGCGAGATCCTGACCGTGCTCTATTTTGAGCAGATGACCGTCCGCCCGGACGATCCGGCCGATCCCGATCAGGATCGTCTCGTCCTGACCAAGGGTCACGCCGCCCCGATGCTCTACCGCATTCTCGCGGAGAAGGGCTACTTCCCGGTCGAGGCGATGGGTACGCTGCGCCGCATCGACTCGCTGCTGCAGGGTCATCCGTCCACCCACACGCCCGGCATCGACATGCCGTCCGGCCCGCTCGGCATCGGTCTCGGCGCGGCGCAGGGCATCGCGCTCGGCATGAAGCTCAAGGGCGTTGACCGCTATGCCTACGCCGTCCTGGGCGACGGCGAGCTCAACGAGGGCGCCGTCTGGGAGACGGCCATGAGCGCGCCGAAACTTGCGCTGAACAACCTGATCGCCATTGTCGACCGCAACCACGTCCAGCTCGACGGCACGGTCAACGAGATCATGCCGACCGATCCGCTGGCGGAGAAGTGGAAGGCGTTCGGCTGGAACGTCATCGAGTGCGACGGCCACAGCGTCGCAGCGCTGGACGCCGCGATCACCCTGGCCAAGACGGAAAAGACCCGCCCGAGCGTCATCATCGCCGACACCGTCAAGGGCAAAGGCGTTTCGTTCATGGAGGGCAAGAACACTTGGCACGGCAAGGCGATCTCCGACGAGGATCTCGCTGCAGCGCTGGCAGAACTGGGAGGTGCGAACTAATGGCAAAGGCGATCCGTGTGGTTTACGGCGAAAAGCTCGCCGAAATGGGCAATACCCGGGATGATCTTGTCGTGCTGGACGCGGACGTTTCGTCCTCCACGCAGACAAAGTTCTTCGCGGCGGCGCATCCCGACCGGTTTTTCAACATGGGCATCGCGGAGGCGAACATGGTCTCTACGGCGGCTGGACTTGCTCAGCAGGGCTTTGTTCCGTTCGTCAACACATTCGCGGTGTTTCTCGGTTCCATCGGCCTGATCGGCGCGCGCGCGCTGGCCTGCTATGCCAACCTGAACGTTAAGTTTGCCGGCGCATACTGCGGCCTGTCCGACGCGTTCGACGGAGCGAGCCACCATGCAACTGAGGACATGGCCATCCTGCGCACGCTCCCAAATATGCGCGTGCTCGTCCCGTGCGACGCGCAGGCCTCCGGCGCGCTGACCGAGTTGGCATATGAGACGCCCGGCCCCGTCTACCTGCGCCTGTCGCGCGATGTGTACCCCGACCTGTACGGCGCGGACGCGAAGTTTGAAGTCGGCAAGGGCAACATCGTCCGCGACGGCTCCGACGTCACCGTCATCGCCTGCGGCATCCTGGTGCACAAGGCGCTTGCCGCGGCGGAGGAGCTGGAGAAGAAGGGCGTCAGCGTCCGCGTGGTCGATATGTATTCCATCAAGCCGATCGATGCAGAGCTGATCGAAAGGTGCGCCGCTGAAACCGGCGCGATCGTTACCGCTGAGGAGCACAGCGTTATCGGCGGCCTGGGCGCTGCAGTCGCGGAGGTGCTGGTCAAGTCCGGCAAGCCCGTCCCGGTCGAGATGGTCGGTGTGAAGGATACCTTCACCGAATCCGGCCCGTATGCGCAGCTCCTGCCGAAGTACGGTCTCGACGAGGCCGCCGTCGCTTCTGCGATCGAAGCTGTTCTCAAGAAAAAATAATGCGTTGCGGACGCAGGCGGCCTGGTGCCGCCTGTGTCTGCGCATAGAAAAAATGAGGTGTCAATTATGTTAGCTGCAAGAATGCCCGAAGCATTTAAGGTCGATTACATCGATATTCCCGTGCCGGAGTGCGGCGACGACCAGGTTCTGCTCAAGAATCTGTATCTCGGCGTCTGCGCGTCCGACCAGCAGATCTATCATGGCCGCCACAAGTATATGACCTTCCCGCTCATCATGGGTCATGAGGTCGCGTCCGTCGTCGAGGCGGTCGGCAAGAACGTCACAGGCTTCCAGCCGGGCGACCGCGTCGTGCTGCAGCCGCAGGTCGTCTGCGGCGAGTGCTATCCGTGCTCTGTCGGCCGCTTCAACGTCTGCGAGCATCTGAAGGTCATCGGCGTCCATATGGACGGCTGCGCATGTGAGTACATCGCCGTCTCGCCGTGGAATCTGCACAAGCTGCCCGACAATGTGGACGACGTGTCTGCCGCGCTCATCGAGCCGCTGGCGGTCGGCATGGGCGCCGCGCACCGCGCGGGCGACATCAGGGGCGCGAACGTCGCGGTCGTCGGCGCCGGCATCATCGGCAATTTCGCCGCGCAGGCCTGTGCGGCGCTCGGCGCGGAGAAGGTCATCATCTCCGACGTCATCCCGATGAAACTGAACCTTGCCGAGCAGTGCGGCCTTGTCCCGGTCGACGCGTCCAAGACCAGCCTGAAAGACGCCATCTCCAAGGAGTTCGGCGACTTCCGCAAGGCCGACGTCATCATCGACTGCGCCGCCTCCAAGGGCAGCTTCGCCTCCATCATGGAGGCCGCGCGCAAGGATTCCAAGGTCATTTTCACCGGCAACTATAAAGACACGGTTGAGTTCGACGTGCCGGTCATCCAGCGCAGCGAGATCTCGATCATCGGCCACATGATGTATGTCAAGGAGGATTTCACCGAATCCATCCGCTGCCTGTCCGAGCGCAGCATCCACACGGAGGGTCTCGTCACGCAGCACTTCGCGCTCAAGGATTACCAGAAGGCGTTTGAGTTCGCTGACGAGCATCCGGCCGAGGTCGTCAAAATGATGATCGACATTGCGTAAGGAGAGAGCCAGTGAAAACCGTCACCGACCTCATCAAAGACGTGCCGATCCCGAAGATGGTGCGTGTGCGCGAGCGGTTCGACGACACGCACATCCCGGATGAGCAGCTCATCCCGACGCTTGTGCGTGAGCTGTCGCGCCCGGCGCTCGCCGAGCGCATCCGGCCCGGCCAGCGCATCGCGATCACCTGCGGCAGCCGCGGGATCTACCGCTATGCCGAGATGGCGAAAACGATCGTGGATTTTGTAAAAGAGCGCGGCGCGGAGCCGTTCATCGTCGCGGCGATGGGCAGCCACGGCGGCGCGACGAGCGAGGGTCAGCGCCAGATCCTCGCGGACTACGGCATTACGGAGCAGGCCATGGGCTGTCCGGTGCTCTGCGACATGGATACCGTCGTCATCGGCGTCTCGCCGATCCGGCACAAGCAGGTTCGCATCGATCGCAACGCCGCGGGCGCAGACGGCATCTTGCTGTTCAACCGCGTCAAGCCGCACACGTCCTACCGCGGGCGGTATGAGAGCGGCCTGATGAAGATGATGGCCATCGGCCTCGGCAAGCAGCACGGCGCGGATGATATCCACGGCCAAAGCCCCGCGATTATGCACGAGCTGATCGAGGAGTACGGCCGCACGATCCTGGAAAACACGCCGGTGCTCGGCGGTATCGCGCTCATCGAGAACGCGTATGATCGAACCTACAAGCTCCAGGGCATGACGCCGGACGAGATCTTGTCCGAGGAGCCGAAGCTGCGCGACGAATCGTACACGACCATCGCGCATCTGCTCTTTGACAAGACGGACGTGCTCGTCGTCGACCAGATCGGCAAGAATATTTCCGGCGACGGCATGGATCCGAATGTCTCGGGCCGCTTCTGCACAAAGTACGCCTCCGGCGGCATCGACGCCGAAAAGGTCGTCGTGCTCGATCTGACCGACGAGACGCACGGCAACGCGCAGGGCGTTGGCCTGGCTGACGTGACGACACGTCGGCTCGTCAATAAGATGAAGCTGGAAATGACTTATCCCACCGGTGTGACGAATACCTTCCTGCACCTGATGAAGATCCCGATGATCATGGATAACGACCGCGAGGCCATCCAGCTTGCGCTGCGCTCGTGCCCCGAGGCGGAGGATCGCAACCATATGAAGCTCATCCGCATCCCGAATACGGCGCACGTCGAGTACATCGAGATCTCCGAGGGACTGTTGGAACAGGCGCGGACAAACCCGAACATCGAGATCCTGTCCGAGCCGTACGAATGGCAGTTTGACGAAGCGGGAAACCTGTTCTGAGGAGGAATGCCTAAATGGACGTTCTGGAACGATTTTTGACTTATGTCGGCTTCGGCACCGCGTCGAGCGAGACGACGGGGACGCATCCGTCGACCGAGAGCCAGCTCGTGCTCATCCGCCATCTGGCGGACGAAATGACAGGGCTCGGCCTGACGAACGTGCAGATCGACGGCGGCGGCAATGTCATCGGTACGCTGCCGGCAACGGACGGCTGCGCCGCGCCTGCCGTGGCGCTCATCGCGCACGTCGACACGTCGCCCGACGCGCCGGGCGACGGCGTAAAGCCCCGCGTGGTGCGTTATGAGGGCGGCGACATCGAGCTGTCGCCCGGCATCACGCTCTCGCCCAAGCAGTTTCCAGGGCTTCGTGCGTGCAAGGGGCTTGATCTCGTCGTGACCGACGGCACCACGCTGCTCGGCGCAGACGACAAGGCCGGTGTGGCCGAGATCATGACGGCTGCCGAGCGCCTGCTCTCTGACGGCCGCCCGCACGGCGAGGTGCGCCTGGTCTTCACGACCGACGAGGAGACCGGCGACGGCGTCGACGGTCTTGACGTGGAGGCGCTGGGCTGCACCTATGGCTACACCGTCGACGGCGGCCCCATCGGCGAGCTGGAGTACGAAAATTTCAACGCCGCCTCCGCCGTTGTGACGGTGCATGGCGTCGGCATCCATCCCGGCTCGGCCAAGGATCAGATGGTCAACGCGTCGACTGTCGCCATGAGGCTGCACGCGATGCTGCCATCCGAGCAGGTGCCGGAAAAGACTGACGGCTACGAGGGCTTTCTCCACCTGCACCAGATGACGGGCGATGTAACGCGTGCCGAGCTGCACTATCTCGTGCGCGACCATGACCGCAGCCGCTTCGAACGGAAGAAGCATGAGCTTGAGTCGGCCTGCGGCATCATCAACGCGCAGTTCGGTGAGGGAACCGCCGAGGTGACCATCACCGACAGTTATTACAATATGCGCGAAAAAATCGCGCCGCATATGCACCTCATCGACCGCGCGAAGACCGCGTTTGAGCGCAGCGGTGTCACGCCCCGCACGCAGCCGATCCGCGGCGGCACAGACGGCGCGCGCCTCTCGTACATGGGTCTCCCGTGCCCAAACCTCTCGACCGGGGGATACAATTTCCACGGCGTGTATGAGTTTATCCCCGTGCAGAGCCTGCAAACCATGCCGGCGGTGCTGTGCGACCTTATCTACAGCTTCACAGAGTAACAAGCGCCGCCCCGGAGAGAAGCTCCGGGGCGGCGCTTTCAGCTTATCGAAAAACCTCGCAGCGTTTCGCCGCCGCAGCGGCGAAATCAAATCAGGATCGTTTTCTCCGGCGGCCTGTGCGACGGAAAAAACACCGCTCGGCCTGGAAACGCACGCCTTGTCCGCGATCCGCGGACAAGGCGTGCGCTGCGGCAGGCCGCAGTCCCTTAGTCAAAGAACGTCTGCGGCGTTCTTTGACAGTCTCAAGCGCCGCCCAAATAAAAAATTCCCCCGTTGGAGAAAATTCCTATTGACAAGACAGGGAGAATGTGTTAGTTTGGTACCAACATACCGAATAGGTGGGTTTGGCATGAGACTTTTGTTTGAGCGACTGCTCCGGGCGAACTTCCGGTTCGGACGAATGTGTTGTTGTTGCTGAATTGCACATCCATCCGCAACACAACATATTTTGAAAGGAAGTACACACTATGTCAAATTATAAATTTGAAACGCTGCAGCTCCATGTTGGTCAGGAGCAGCCTGATCCCGCTACCGATGCCCGCGCAGTACCCATCTATGCCACGACGTCCTATGTGTTCCGCAACTCGGCTCATGCCGCAGCCCGGTTTGGTCTGGCCGACGCCGGCAATATCTACGGCCGGCTGACGAACTCCACGCAGGACGTATTTGAGCGGCGCATTGCTGCGCTTGAAGGCGGTGTAGCCGGTCTGGCAGTGGCCTCCGGCGCGGCTGCCATCACCTACACCATCCAGGCGCTGGCCAAGGGGGGCGAGCATATCGTCGCCCAGAAGACCATCTACGGCGGCACCTCCAATCTGCTGGCGCACACCCTGCCCCTGTACGGGATCTCCACCACCTTTGTAGACGCCCACGATCTGGAGCAGGTGGAGAATGCCATCCAGCCCAACACGAAGGCGGTCTACATCGAGACCCTGGGCAACCCCAACTCCGACATCCCCGACATCGATGCGATCGCAGAGATTGCCCATAGGCACGGCCTGCCGCTGGTCATCGACAACACCTTCGGCACCCCATATCTGATCCGTCCGATCGAGCACGGTGCGGACATCGTGGTTCACTCCGCTACCAAGTTCATCGGCGGCCACGGTACCACCCTGGGCGGCGTTATCGTGGATGGCGGCACCTTCGACTGGGCTGCCTCCGGCCGGTATCCCTGGATCTCCGAGCCGA
>CAZJBT010000052.1:0-13168 GCA_964544345.1 uncultured Oscillospiraceae bacterium | reverse complement strand
TCGCCTATTTCACGATCTACCAGGGCACTGTCTATTACACCTGTAAGGAATCCGGAACCTATGACTATCACAGCGCCCTCTACTGCTGCAATCTGGACGGCAGTGAGCAGACGCTGCTCAAAGATCTTGGGTTAAACTCCTTATGCGAATTCTACATACAAAATGATCGCCTGTACTACTATTGCGAAACAGAATATATTGACCTTGTGACCGGCGAGACGTGCACCGATGACGATTACAGCGTTCCGGGCATGGGTTCCATACAGTACAGCTCGACACATCAATTCTTCACGTCCGAAGATGGTATCTACAGCGCCGCGTTCAAGCTAGAGGCCGACGGCTCGCTGCAGCTTGAGCCGGCCGAGCTGGTGGTTCCGCTGGAATACGGCTATCGCGCGATCCTTCAAGCCGCCACGGAAGATGCGCTCTACTATACCTACTATTCGGGAAATTATGGCTATCTCTACCGGTGCGACCTCGAGACGGGCGCGGTGACGGAGTTGGATTCCAGGATCAACGCCGGCAGCGGCAGGGGATACTTTAACTGGTAAACGCCCGCTCGTGCAGGATTCCCCGATGCGCCGGATTTTATGACGCAGGGAGCGGAGCTTCATGCGGGAAGGAAAGAGCAAGCAGCAGACCAAGAGCAGGATCGTTTCTGCCGCCTGGTGGCTGTTCTATGATAAAGGCGAAGATGACACGACCGTCGACGAGATCATCGCCGAGTCCGGCATATCAAAGGGATCGTTCTACCACTATTTCGCGGGCAAGGACGCGCTGCTCAGCTCGCTTTCGTTCCTGTTTGATGAGAAATATGAGGCGCTGATGCAGACGATCGACCCGGAGCTTGATAGCTTTGAGAAGCTGCTCTACCTCAACCGCGGAGTGTTCAGCATGATCGAGGACACGGTGCCGCTCGAGCTGCTCGCGCGCATGGACTCGACGCAGCTTATCACGCGCGGCGATAAGCATCTGCTAGACCAAAGTCTACCGTCTTCTGCGCCGCATCACGGCAGAGGGTCAGTCGCGCGGGCAGATCCGTGCTGACGTCACTGTCAACGAATTTACCAAGGCCTACACGCTCTGCGAGAGAGCGCTGCTCTATGATTGGTGTATCTGCAGCGGCGATTATTCCCTCACAAGCTACGCGGCGAAAATGTTGCCGATGTTTTTGTCCCAGTTCCGGACGTCCGAAAAAAAGAGCGCCGGCTTTGCTTGAAAAGCAAAGCCGGCGCATCTGTTACTCGTTTGATTCCGCCGCATCGCCGATCAGCAGCTTTCGCTTTTTCCAGCGGCCAGAGAGATAGTACACGCCGCCGATGATCGAACAGGCGTATCCTGCGATCGACTGACCCAGCCATGCTCCCATCAGCCCGAGCCGGAACACATGGTCGAACAGCAGGATCAGACCGATCCGAGCAATGACGCCGTCCACCAAACCTACAAACAGCCCCAGCGAAGCAAAGCCGATTCCGTTGATAAGACTGAAGAACGGTGCGCGAGTGGCATAGCCAAAGAAGGTCAACACTGCGATCGGCACATACTCATGCGACATCTCCAGTACCTCCGGCTCAGAGTTGAATAGCGAGAATACCTGCTCCGGGAAGAAAACTATGATCAGCGACAGGATCAGCGCAAAGCCGGACGAAACGACCAGCGAAGTGCGGACGATCCTGGGAACGCGCTCCGCCTTTCTTGCAGCGAGGTTCTGCCCGATCATAGATGAGCCTGCCATGTTCATGGAATTCGATACCACATTCATGATCTGGCCGATCTTATTGCCGACACTGGTTACTGCCGATGCGACAACACCATAGGTATTGACGAACGACGTGACAAACATCATGGAAATGCTGATGGCGCAGCTCTGCAGCATCATTGGCAGGCCAAGTTTGGCCATCAGCTTCATGATCGTCCGGTCGATCCGAAAGCTTTTGGGCTTAAAGTCAAAGCCAAATGCGTCGCGCCTGCGGTACAGATAGACCAACGAGATGATAAATGAGAACGCCTGCCCAAGCACAGTCGCCAGCGCGGCGCCGAACGCCTTCATACCAAAGCCCGCGACGAAAATGAGATCCAAGATCAGATTCATGACCGCCGCAATTGCAATAAAGATGAACGGCCTGCGGCTGTCGCCCATGCCGCGCAGGATCGCGCTGACTGCATTATAGCCATAGATAAAAAACAGGCCCAGATAGCAGACGATAGAATAATCGAACGCCTGGTCATAAGCCTCCGCCGGCACATTGAGCAAATTCAAAAGCGGGCGGCTCAGGCAAAGGCAGAGCGCCATCAGCACCAGCGCCGCAGAGAGAATGACCGTAAACATGCTGCCGATCGTCCGTTTGACCGACTCCATATCCTTTCTGCCGACGTACTGCGAAATCATGACCTGCCCGGCATTGCTGAACCCCATGCCGACAAAGGTGACCAAATGCAGGATCTCGGAGCCAGTGCCGACCGCAGACAAGCCAACCTTCCCAACATAGTGCCCCACTACAATCATGTCCACCATATTGTACACGGTCTGCAGCAGATTAGACAGCATAAACGGGAATGCAAACAGCAGAAGCTGCTTTGTGACGTTGCCCTCCGTCAGATCGCGGATCATCGTTTTCTCGTTCAAGCCGATTCCCCCTTCTCCTTATTCATTTTAGCGCGTAATTTCATAAAATGCAAATGTTTTGTATTTAAACAATTCACTCTTTCTGCGCAATACAGTATTGTCCGACATTGACGCTCAGCAAAATATCCTTTATACTGAAAGCAGCAATTTGCAAGAAAGGCGGCGAGACATGGAAATCAAGGGTGAAGAACGCAGGGAATTTGCCCGGATGACGGCAGCCCAATGTATGGTGCTGCTGAAAAACGACGCACAGACGCTTCCGTTGACCGGAGGCCGCACCGCAGTATTTGGACTTGGCCAGATTCGGACGGTCAAGGGCGGTACCGGTTCCGGAGAGGTCAACAATGTCTCAAACATCAATATTCTTGACGGCCTGCGAGCCTCTGGCGTGGTAGAGGTCTACGAGCCGCTCGCCGCCTGCTATGAGACGTGGGATCACGCCCATCCGCCTGTGGTCAAGCACTTCCCCGAGCCATCCGATCCTTCCTCCCCCGAGATGCCGCTGGATGACGCGCCTGTTGCCGAGGCGGCGGCCTGCTGCGACAGCGCGATCCTGGTTCTCTCCCGTGTTGCCGGCGAGGGCGCGGATCGCAGGCTTGTCAAGGGCGAGTATTATCTGCAGGACGCAGAGCAGGATATGATCGACACCGTCTGCCGCGCGTTTACCGGCAAAAAAATCATCCTGCTGCTGAATCTCTGCGGCGTGAGCGACGTGAGCTACATTGACGAGCGCATCGGGGCTGTGCTCTATACCTCCCTGCCTGGCCAAGAGGCCGGAAACGCCATTGCTGACCTGCTCTGCGGCAAGGTCACACCGTCCGGAAAGCTGACGGACACCTGGCCCATCTCTTATGCAGACTGTCCCGCACAGAACTTCGGCACCGCGCTTCGCAACGGGAATGTAGTGGAACTGCCCGCCTTCCCCTTTGGCGGCGGCGCTGCAGAGCAGGCGGAGATCCATTACGACGAGGGCATTTACGTCGGCTACCGCGGCTATGACGCATTTGACAAGCCGGTCGCTTTCCCGTTTGGCTTCGGCTTGAGCTATACGCAATTTTCCATTTTGCCCGGATCGCTGCATGCGACCGGCAGCGCGCTGACGGTGCGGGTGACCGTGCGCAACACAGGGAGCCGTTTTTCCGGCCGCGAAGTCGTACAGCTCTACGTCTGCCCGCCAGAGGGCAGCGTGCCGAAGGCGCGGCAGGTACTAGCAGGCTTTCAAAAGACCGGCCTGCTCGCGCCCGGCGCGTCAACGGACGTCGAGATCTCTTTTGATTTGTCCGAGCTTTCCAGCTACAGTGAGGCAGCGCATGCCTGGGTGCTTGAGTGCGGATGCTATGAAGTTCGCGTCGGGGCAAGCTCCCGCGATACCAAGTACGTCGGGATCGTCGAGCTGCCGGAGACGGTCACAGTGATCGAAGCAAGGAACTTGTTTTCGGGCTGCGAAGGCAAGCTCTCCCCGATCGTCAAGCCCTCTCCGAACGTCACAGCCGGGCAAGCGGCCATCACACTCGATCCCGCTTGCTTCAAAACAGAGCGCTGCAATTACGCAGAACCCGACGTACCTGCCCCAGGCCAGCCGGGCGATTGGACGCTCGACGATGTGCGCGCCGGCCGCTGTACGCTTGACGACCTGACCGCGCGGATGGAGTGCCGCGAGCTTGCCGCGCTTTGCTGCGGCATGGGTATGGGGCCGACGGCCGGGATGACGTTTGCGGTCGGCAATCTCTCGCTCGCCGTCCATGGCTCCGCGGGTCAGACACATGAATTCTACGACAAATACCGTATCCCGCCGCTCGTCCTGGCCGACGGCCCGGCCGGTATTCGCGTCACACAGTCCGTCCGGGACGACAATGGAACCGAAATCATGCAGCAATGCTGCACGGCGTATCCCGTCGGTACGCTGCTTGCCTCGTCCTGGGATCCGGAACTTCTTTACGCGGTCGGCCAGTCAGTCGGCGAGGAAATGCGCGCGCTTGGCATCGACCTGTGGCTCGCGCCGGGCATGAACCTGCACCGCAATCCGCTGTGTGGACGCAGCTTTGAATACTACTCCGAGGATCCGCTGCTCACCGGTTTGATGGCTGCTGCGATCACGCGCGGCGTGCAGTCGCGCGGCGTTGGCGTTACCATCAAGCATTTTGCGGCCAACAGTCAGGAGGAGCTGCGCGAAGTCTCGAACAGCGTCGTCTCCGAACAGGCGCTGCGCGAGCTGTACCTCAAGGGCTTCGAGCTGGCTGTCCGGCTTGGGAAACCCTGGGCTATCATGACATCCTATAACGACGTCAATGGCACACCGGCTGCTGACAGCCGGGCGCTCTGCACCGACCTTGCACGTTGTGAATGGGGCTTTGACGGCTTCATCATGACCGACTGGGGCGGCGGTTTGTCTACGCCGGCGATCTCCATCTGCGCGGGCAATGATATGATGCAGCCGGGCGGCGAAGCAGTCGTGCGCGAGTTGGCCGAGGCTGCAGAAGCGAGACGCCCGGTCGTCAGCAAGGGGCTGAATCATTTTACCGCCGTGCCAAGCCGTGAGACGCTCCGTCGCGCGGCAGGCCGTATTCTCCGCGTTATTCTTCGACGCTATCCCGAATCGCTGGACGTTTCAAACTAAGGAGGACATGACTATGTCGAAAGCTGATTTTGAAAAAATTCTCAACCACGAGGAACCATCCCGGCTGGTACAGCCGCAGGACATGTTTCTCGCCTTTACTCCGGGAGAGCACGAATTCGGAAACGGCAACGGTGTGACCCTCGGCACGGATTGGTTCGGCTGCTCGTGGACGGAGTTCGGCGGCGGCGCGCTCGACGGCGCGACGATCACGCCTGGCACGCAGCGGCTGGAAGAGCTTTCCGATTTTCCCGAGGTCGTGCCGACGCCGGAAAAGGTTCGTGAATTTGACTGGGCTTCCTACTCGGCAAAGGCGCTTGAGAAATTCGACCCTGAGCGGAAGGTGCTGCAGGTACGCAGCCTGGTCGGCTTCTTTGAGCGGATGCACTGCCTGATCGGATTTGAGGACGCGCTGTGCGCGTTTTATGAGGAGCCGGAGACTGTGCATGCATTCTTCCGCGCCATGCTCGACTACAAAAAAGAAGTCGTCTCGTGTGTGGCCGAGTATATGAAGCCGGAGATCATGATCTTTGACGACGACTATGGTACGATGCGCGCGACCTTCCTCTCGCCCGAGATGTGGCGCGAGTTCTTCCCGCCATACTGGAAGGAGTTAGTCGACCACGTCCACAGCTTCGGCATGAAGTTCGAGCTGCACTCGTGCGGCTATATCACGCCGCTTGTCGGCGACTTTGTCTCACTCGGCATGGACATCCTTCAGCCGCTCCAGACCAACAACGACCTCAAATACATCAAAGAAACCTACGGAAAGGATCTGATCCTTCGACTTGCGATCTTTGACAAACAGATGAGTGCGCTCCAGATCACAGAGGAGGAGGCCCGCGCACAGATGCAGCAGTGGTACCACACGCTCGCACCTGGCGGCAACTTCATCTCCGACCTTGTTCCGATCGATGATCCGTATTACACGATCCTCCGCGAGGAACAGGACAAGTTCGAGAAGGAATACTATCACATTTAAGCTGAATAGAGCTGCTGCAACTCCGGTTGCAGCAGCTCTTCTTTTATTCGTTCGGCTCCATCGCCTGATGGAGCGTTTGTGTGATTGCACCGCGGAAGATGGCAGTCGCATGGTTGTGCAACGTGTTCAGCCCGCCGATGGCGAGCTTCATGGGAAGGTTGCCATTCATCGACAAGTCCTGGTCGAGGATGAAGCGCGCCTCGCCGTCTGTCTGTTTGCCGCCGCGGCGGATCATGCCGGGGCCTGCGTGCAGCTTGAGCCGGCAGCCGTCTGAAACGGCCAACTCAACATCCGTGGCACATTTGGTCACGCCTGCTTCGCGCACATCCTCTTCGCCAAACACGCCCAAGTAAGCCGGTTGGATCAGCTCACTCCAGGGCGTGCCCTCCAGCCCGAGTGCTTTGCGGGAAAATGCGTTGACATAGCGCAGTCCGATGCGCTCAAACGCCGCAGGCTTGTAAAGCTCGATGAATTCCGCAAGCGGACGATCCAGCCGAGCCGCGAACTCCTCCCAGCTTGTATAGGCCGTGGTGGAAAGCGCAATAAATGAACGGGTCAGGTTCAGCTTCCAGCGGCCGTCGAGCGAAAGAAAATTGTAATTGGTCACGGGCTGAGACGGCTCGAGTTGCGGGCTGGCGGTATTTGCGCCGACGATTTTCGGCGCGGGACGCTCCGTCACTGCGGAAAACTTCGGGAATTCGGCACGGACAGCCTCCTGAAACTCCACCGGCTCGTTTGCACCAATGGAGAGAATCGTCGGAAAGCGGAGCTGACAGATAACCTCAAGCAGCTGCGGCTGCCCGTAGCGGCAGCGCTCCGCGTGCGAAAACAGCATAAGCAAGACCTCCTTTTCCCTATTCTAGCCACAACGGGCAGAAAAGTCAATGTACGCAAAACGGCGGAGGCACATGCCTCCGCCGCTTTTCTTCAATCGATATCGCGGTTCACTTTTTGCGGCGCTTGATCAAGCTGCGCCGGATGCATCAGGCAGCGCTTGATGAACTTCAACGCCGTCGCGTAGTAGAAGCCATCGCAGATCCGCTCGTCCGTCACTACTGTGAAATCCACATACTTTTTGCGCACGATGGTTCCGTCGGACTTCACCTCGTTCTCGCGGCGCTTCGCGCCGAAGGCCAGGAAAATCGGCAGGTTGCCAAAGTCATACAGGTGGTGATAGATCGGCGGGATGCCCAGCGAACCCATCGAGGTAATGAAGAGCGAGCCGTGGAACGGGCTGACGCGAAGCAGAAACATCGGCAGCAGGCCGAAATAGTCAAGCAGCTTCAGCAGCCAAATGACGAATTTCAACAGCACGCTGGGAATGGAGCTGATGATCCTGGCCGTATGATCAAAGGTGCTGTCGAGCGGGGTATTTTTGACCTTTTCTACCGCATCGTTGAACTGGCGATAAACATCGTCAGCCGTGGCGTCCGGCTGGAAAATCAGGTCGATCAGCGTGTCAGGCGAGCTCGCCGACATCTCCTTCTTGATGGTCATAGAAACCTCGATGAAATCACGCGAATAGACCTTCTGACCGGCCAGGAAACGGTTGATGCCAGGATACTGTGACACCGCGCGGACATAGGCCGCCAGGAACACATGCTGGATGCCGAAGTTGGACAGCCCTTCCCTCCGTTTGCGGCGGATGTATGACTCCATCTCTGTGATTTCCACGCTGTCGCGGATGAGGTTCGATGCGCCGTTTCGGTTCACCATGATGTACGGAGACACCATCGACGTCGGATCAAGCGTGTGCAGACGTCTGCCGTCTGGACGGTCTCCCCAGCTAGGATAATACTTCCCATCGTTCGGGCGACGCTTGAGCGCAAGCAGCAGACAGAGAACCGAGGCCATGATACCAAGTACCGGAAGCTCCGGCAGCCACTGGTCGAGCCGCGAATAGTGGTAGATCAGCGCATCTTCGACAAAAATGTGAAACAGCAGCGGGAGCAGAAATACCAACACAGCCCAAAGCTTTGTTTTTGTACGGCCGGAGATCGTGCGTGTATAGAGCACGGCTACAACCAGATACAACAGCCAGCAGAGCAGATGGTGCCACAATGTAAAGGTAGTGGCTCGGTAGGCGAAGCAGACACACCCGATGATGACCGGGATCGCGGTGCGGTAGATGCGTGTCGGGCCGCAGGCAAACAGGAGCAGCACATAGAGACCCATTGAAAAGACCGACAGGAGAATTTGGAACACAAACATCGCTGTATTCGGAACGCCATACATGTGGTATGCGATGATGCGAACCACTGCTGATCCAATCATCAGTGCTGCTGACAGCAGGACAAGCGGATGCGAACGCTGAATGTAATAATTCACTCTCTTTCCCATGTTTTATATTATAGCATATTTTGTCTTTGCCTGGCAAGGGAAACCACAGATTTCATCAGAAAACGTCCGTTTTTTTATCTGATCACCATATACGACGTTTTTCACGAATAATTGCGCGCGAATTTCCGCATTTTGTGCATTTTGTCGATTGTTTGCCGGAACCACTTTGTGTAATATTTAAATATTCTTTTATAAATATTTCTAGGAGGAAAAGAAGAGTATGAAGAAACTGCTTGCCCTGCTTCTTGCACTGGCCATGGTGTTCGCGCTGGCCGCCTGCGGCGGTTCAGACGATGCCGCTGACGCCGACGGCGGCAATGCCGCTGCAGACGGCGGCGCCGACGACGCCGATTCCGTCAAGCTCTCCACCCAGTACACCTATGACGAGAGTATCTATGACGAATACAAGGAACTGGTCAAGGACGTCGACACGTCCACGATCAAGCTCGGTTTCATCATGGTCGGCGACGAGTCCGAGGGGTATACCGAAGCGCACTATGAGGGCGTCAAGACGATGTGTGAGGAGCTTGGCATCGACATGGACACTCAGGTCGTGATCAAGTGGAACATCGGCGAAGACGAGGGCTGCTACGAAGCCGCTGTCGAATTGGTCGAGGCTGGCTGTGACATCATCTTCGGCAACAGCTTTGGCCACGAGGATTACATTCTTCAGGCGGCCGCGGAGTTCCCGGATGTGCAGTTCTGCCACGCCACGGGCTATCAGGCCGCGTCCAGCAAGCTGCCGAACATCTCCAACTACTTTGTCGACGTCTACGAGTCTCGCTATGTCTCCGGTGTCGTCGCCGGCGTCAAGCTGCTCCAGATGATCGAATCCGGCGAGGTCGACGGCACCAAGGAGATCCCGGTCGGCTACGTCGGCGCGTACTCCTATGCCGAGGTCATCTCCGGCGACACTGCTTTTTATCTCGGTCTGATGTCGGTCGTGGGCGATTATGACGTTGAGATGTACGTTACCTACACCGGCTCTTGGGCCAGCGAGTCGCTCGAATATGACGCCGCCATCTCCCTGATCGACGAGCAGGACTGCGTCCTTGTCAGCCAGCATGCCGACACCACCGGCGCGCCGAGCGCCTGCGAGGAGCGCGGCGTCTACTGCGTCGGCTATAACGTCTCCATGAAAGAGGCTGCTCCGAACTACTCGCTGACTTCCGCTTCGCTCAACTGGGGCGTGTTCTACACCTATGCTGCCGCGACGATGCTCTCCGGTGGCTCCATCGACACCGACTGGACTGCCGACTACGCAGACGGCGCGGTCTACATCACTGAGATCAACCGCACGGCGTTCGGATCCGATGAGGCCTACAACGAGGCAGTCGGCAAGTCCAACGAAGCGATCAATGGTCTGCTCGACGGCAGCATCCAGGTCTTCGACACCTCCAAGTTCACTGTTAACGGCGAGACCGTCACGACCACCGCGTCTGACGATCTGGCTGACACTTATTTCGGCATTGAGCACATCAAGACCGAGAATGGCATCACCTACTTTGCGGAGTCCGAGATCGGCGCAGCTCCCGCTTTCGCGTTCCGCGTTGACGGTATCACCGAGCTGAACGTCGTCTACTAATCCTGTTTTCAAAAAGGGGGTCGCAGTGCGGCCCCCTTTTTCCGATTATCTGGATGGAAAGGGTGAAACAAATGGAAACTACCCCCAATGCGGTTGAGATGCGCAACATCAGCAAGCGGTTCGGCTCCGTGCTTGCCAACCATCAGGTCAGTCTTGACATCCGCCGCGGCGAGATCCTCTCTCTGCTCGGTGAAAACGGCAGCGGCAAAACAACGCTGACGAATATGCTCTCCGGTATCTACTACCCAGACGAGGGCGAGATCCGCGTCAATGGCGAGCCGGTGACCATCCGTTCCCCGAAAGACGCCTATGCGCTTGGCATTGGCATGATCCACCAGCATTTCAAGCTGGTGGATCTGTTTACGGCCGCCGAGAACATCGTGCTCGGTCTGCCGGGGACGACAGTGCTCAACATGAGGGCTGTCACGGAAAAGATCATGACGCTGGCCGAACAGTATGGTTTCCGCATCGAGCCGAACAAAAAGGTCTATGACATGTCGGTATCTGAAAAACAGACGGTCGAGATCGTCAAGATGCTCTACCGCGGCGCGGATATCCTCATTCTCGATGAGCCGACCGCGGTTCTGACGCCGCAGGAGACCGATCGTCTGTTCGACGTGCTTCGAAACATGCGCGAAGACGGCAAAGCAATCGTTATCATCACCCATAAAATGCAGGAGGTTCTCTCTCTCTCCGACCGCGTGACGATCCTGCGCAAAGGGGAAAGCATTGCCACCGTCGAGACAAAGGACGCCGACGAGCTGATGCTGACAGAGATGATGGTCGGCAAAAAAATCTCGCTCGACATCGAGCATCCGGAGCCGGTCAACTGCGAAAAACGACTGGAGATCCGAAATCTCACCGTTTTGAACAAATATGGCGTCAAGGCGCTCGACGACGTGTCGTTCGACGCCTACAGCGGCGAGATCCTGGGCATTGCCGGTATCGCCGGCAGCGGTCAAAAGGAGCTGCTCGAGGCCATTGCAGGATTGCAGAGTTCCGAGAGCGGCAGCGTGGTCTATTTTGCGCCGGGCGGCGCGGAACCAACACAGCTCATCGGCAAGAACGCGCAGAATATCCGCGACCTTGGCATCGCCCTCTCCTTTGTCCCCGAAGATCGGCTTGGCATGGGTCTCGTCGGTTCGATGGGAGTCGCCGGCAACATGATGCTGCGCAGCTACCGAAAGGGTCGCTCCCTGCTGGCCGACCGAAAGACCGCGCGGATCCTTGCAGAGGAGGTCATCGAGGAGCTGGACGTTGCGGTGCCGGACATTGAGACCTCCGTCAAGAAGCTCTCCGGCGGTAACGTCCAGAAGGTACTTGTCGGCCGCGAGATCGCGTCGAATCCAACGGTGCTGATGATGGCCTATGCCGTGCGCGGCTTGGACATCAACACCTCCTACACCATTTATCATCTGCTCAACGAGCAGAAGGTCAAAGGCGCTGCGGTGGTCTATGTTGGCGAGGATCTGGACGTTCTTCTTGAGCTGAGCGACCGAATCCTGGTGCTCTGCGGCGGCCGTGTCAGCGGCATCCTCGATACCAAAACCGCGACAAAAGAAGAAGTGGGTCTGCTGATGACCCGCCTGCAGGAAGGAGGTACGAGCCATGGCAAAACAGAAAGCGCATGAGAAAGCGCAGAAGGAGCCACTGCTCCGCATCGCTAAGGTCGACAGCATGCCGATGTGGAAATCGTGGCTCATCCACATTCTCTTCTTTGTGCTCGCGTTTGCCGTCTATCTGCTGATCATCTATCTGTTCACCGGCGCGCTGCCCGCCGCCGTGCTCCGCTCGATGTTCACCGGCGCGTTCGGCTCGTCATTCTTCTCGCGCAGTATGTGGACCACGATCCGCGACACCATGCTGCTGCTAGGCGTCGGTCTGGCGCTGACGCTTGCATTCAAGATGCGCTTTTGGAATATCGGCGGCGAGGGTCAGATCCTGATTGGCGGCCTGGCCACCGCCATAGTCATGATGTTCGCGACCGGCCATCTGCCGACCTGGGCGCTGTTTACGGCGATGATCGCAGCGAGCCTGATTGCCGGCGCCGTCTGGGGTCTGATCCCTGCCGTCTTTAAGGCCAAATGGAACACGAACGAGACGCTGTTCACACTGATGATGAACTACATCGCCATCCAACTCATCTCGTTCTGCAACATCATCTGGGAGAAAAAGGCCGGCGCTGGCACCATCGGTACCATCAACGGCGATATGAACACCGAGTACTATCAGACAGGCTGGATGTCAACCACCTGGGGCAAGAGCCTGTTCGGCGACGGAAACTACATGATCGTTTTTCTGGTCATCTTGGTCATTGCCATTCTGGTCAGTATCTATCTTAAGCGCACCAAGCAGGGATATGAGCTGAACGTCGTCGGCGAATCGGAAAACACCGCGCGCTATGCCGGCATCAACGTCAAACACGTCATCGTCCGTACCATGATCCTCTCCGGCATGCTCTGCGGCTTTATCGGCTTTCTGATCGTCTCCGGCTCGAGCCATACGATCTCGACCAACACAGCGTCGAACCGCGGCTTTACGGCAATTATCGTCTCGTGGCTCGGCAAGTTCAACGTTTGGTATATGGCGCTCATCTCCTTCGTGCTCGTGCTCTTTGAGGTCGCTGCAGAAGGCGTCGCTACCGACTTTGGGCTGAGCGTCTCAATGTCCGATGTGCTTGTCGGCATTGTGCTGTTTTTCATCCTCGCAAGCGATTTCTTTGTCAACTACCGCATTCGGCTGCGCGGTTCTGAGAAGGAGGCGAAAAACTGATGTCTGCTCTGTTTTCAGCGCTGTTCTCCGTTTCATTTTTGACCGCCGCGGTCATAAAAGGCATTCCCCTGCTGTGCGGCGCGGTCGGCGAAATCCTGATCGAAAAGTCCGGCAACCTCAACCTGGGAATTCCGGGCATCATGTATCTGGGCGCGATCGGCGGCATTACAGGCGCGTACTTCTACGAACGTTCTGTGGATGTCTTCCAGGCGCCGGCCGCGGTGCTCATCGTCCTGCTCTGTTCGCTCC
>CAZJBT010000051.1:0-13438 GCA_964544345.1 uncultured Oscillospiraceae bacterium | reverse complement strand
TGGTACCGCTTTACAGAGATAAATACCTCACATATCTGCGAAAGCATGCAAAAAAGGCTGTTGAAGTCGTGGTTGAATTCGATGATCTTTCCGGTCTAAACACATTAGCAGAGCTTGAGGTATTCACGGGCAAGAATATTGATGAAGTCATTGAACTTGCCAATAAATCAAAGAAAGCTGAGATACTTAGCTATTTGATGAATTATAAGAATTCCAAAATCGGTATCACTGAGGAAGATTATGATCTTTGAGCATGCCGTATAATGAATGGGGGCAGGCAATATGGATAAAATCAAGCGGGCAGAAGAAATTGCTGTACAGATTCTAAAATATTCCAGAAATGAGTTGCTTGTCTCCCTTCGTTTCATGGATCTGGCGCTCTGCAAACTCGAATACAAACTGGAAGATATAAAAACTGTGGCCACAAATGGGGAATACTTTTATTTCAATCCAAAATATGTTTTTGGCCTTTATGAGGCCGGAAACTCGGAATTGAACCACACATATCTTCACATGATTTTTCACTGCATCTTTTACCATCCTTTCGTTAACACAACAATAGATGCACCTGCGATGTGGGACCTGGCGTGTGATATTGCAGTTGAGGGAATTATAGCGGAGCTTAATCTGAAACAACTGGATTCCACAAATAGCCTTCAAATTGCCCAGGAAGTTAAAAATCTCAAGTCAAAATATGGAAAGCTAACGGCAGAAAGACTTTATCGAAAGTTCCTTTCGTCAAAAATCTCAGCATCTGAAGTTCGCCGATTGCAGAGTATCTTTACTTATGATGATCACTCTTTATGGTATTCAGATCCGGAAGAGCCTAAAAAAGAAAGCTCCGGGCAGAGTGATAACGGCGAGAATTCGACCGACCATGATAGCAACGATGTCTACGGCGATAGCACTGATTCGGATGAGGCAAGTAATACGATTGGCGAAGCAAGTGGCGATCAGGCCCAATCTTCCCTTCGGGGTGAATGGGCAGAAATTAGCGAGCGCGTGAAAGTTGACATTGAGACTTCTTCAAAAGAATGGGGCGATAGATCAGCAAATCTTCTTCAAAACATCACGGAAGTTAACAGAGAAACCTATGATTATTCCGACTTTCTTCGGAAGTTCTCTGTTATGGGAGAAGAGATGCAGATCAACGATGATGAGTTTGACTATATTTTTTACACCTATGGGTTGCAGCTGTACAAAAATGTTCCACTTGTTGAGCCCTTGGAATACAAAGATGTAAAAAAGATAAAAGAGTTTGTAATTGCGATTGATACCTCTGGCTCAGTGCAAGGAGACTTAGTTAAAAAGTTCATCACCAAAACCTACAACATTCTGTCCCAGCAAGAAAGTTTCTTTACAAAAATCAACATCCACATTATTCAGTGTGACGCTCAGATCCAGAAGGATGACAAAATAACATCGCAGGATGAATTTGAGAATCTTATGGCAAATATTGAACTCCGAGGATTTGGGGGGACAGATTTCAGACCTGTATTCAATTATGTTGATACGTTGATTCATCAGGGAGAGTTCGAAAATCTAAAAGGACTTATCTATTTTACAGATGGATACGGAACTTTTCCGGATAAAAAGCCAGCATATGACACAGCGTTTATTTTTATTGATGATGAATATGGACAGCCCCAGATTCCGGTTTGGGCAATAAAGCTTGTCCTGGCTAAAGACGAAATATAAAAAGGATGGCTCGATATGAACATTAAAGATGCAAAAGAACAAATAAAAAATGCTATTGTTGCCTATTTCTCAAAAGACGAATTTGGCAACTATGTTATACCGATTGAGCGTCAGCGTCCGGTTTTCCTAATCGGCGCACCCGGAATCGGGAAAACGGCCATCATGGAACAAATAGCCCAGGAGCTTAATGTTGGTCTTGTCTCCTACTCCATGACGCACCATACTCGTCAAAGCGCACTGGGCCTCCCCTTTCTCGAAAAAGAAGAGTTCGATGGAGTGGAGTATAATGTTTCTGAATATACAATGAGCGAAATAATAGCCGCAGTGTATAAGCTGAGAAAAGATACAGGGCATCAAGAGGGTATTCTTTTCCTGGACGAGGTTAACTGTGTTTCGGAAACCCTTGCACCATCAATGCTGCAATTTCTCCAGTACAAGGTGTTCGGCACGCATCAGATCCCAAAGGGATGGATCGTCGTAACAGCCGGCAATCCGCCAGAATATAACAAATCTGTTCGTGAATATGACATAGTAACTTGGGATCGCTTAAAGCGTGTAGACGTAGAACCGGACTATGAGGTATGGAAAGAGTATGCCTACAGGAGAGGTATTCATGGTTCAATACTTACATTCCTCGAAATCAAAAAGAATTACTTTTATGTCGTAGTAACTACAGTTGAAAGAAAAAGCTTTGTGACGGCGCGTGGTTGGGAAGATCTCTCTGAAATGATCAAGCTTTATGAGAAGAACAACATCACCGTGGATATAAAGCTTGTTTCGCAGTATCTACAAAACCCACAGATCGCAAAAGAATTTGCGGTTTATTATGACCTCTACAATAAGTACAAATCTGATTATCAGGTTGCAGATATTTTGTCCGGAAATGCGTCGGACAATATTAAAAATCGTGCAAAGGCCGCTAAGTTTGATGAGCGCCTGTCACTGCTTGGGCTTCTCATTGATTCCGTAAATGCTGATATGAGAAATGCAGTTGAGACGGACAATGCAATACTCGAGAACCTTCGGATCTTGAAGAAAGTCAAGTCAGATCTTTCGACAGACAGTACAGATTACGTAACAGTGCTGCACAAATACGCAGATGATGAGAGAAATGCGCTTAAGGCCGGAGAAAAGGCTAATTCTATTGATTATGAAACACGATACGCATTCAATTATACGATTCGCTTCTTGGAAGAAGTTTTGGATTCGTTGAATCGCTCCGGCAGTATTCAGGGGAATGGAGATGCTTTCAAGAGAATTAAGGCGGCCTATGACAACACTGTAAGTTCTCATAAAGCCAATAACGCTTTGATAAAAAAACAGTTAACCAACCTGTTTGAATTTGTAGAGGAAGTCTTTGAGGACGGACAGGAAATGCTGATCTTGGTAACGGAAATGACTGTACGTTATTATTGCGCGAAGTTTATTACAAAGTTTGGGTGCGAAGAATATTTTAAGCACAATCAGGATCTGCTTTTTTATGAGAGAAAGCAAGAACTCTTATCCGAAATTTCATCGTTAGACTTGTAAGGATCGCTTCAGGAGGGTAACTATGGTTATTGATGTTGAGAAATTAAGAGAAGATTTAAAGCGGGAATGCTATGGAGCATATTTTGGCGGCGGATTTGGCGGGGCTTTGGTGTCGTCTTTTGATATCGAAAAGGCTTCGCCGGATAAGCTGGTAGAGATGGCACAGCAACAGGGTATTAATCTGCGCAAATATGTGGTATCAGATTGATGCCGCGGCTGAAAAGGAAATGCAACACACCAGATAAGAACAGTGCATTGTATCAAATAGCGCAATCTTTGCCAAAAATCCCGGATGCGGCAGCATTCGGGATTTTTACTTCCTATCTTGACCGCCCGGCTATACCGGAGCAAGACGCCGAAGTCAAAAAGTCCCCCGGCCGGGCTATATTCAGGAAAGCATTAAAAAATTACGTCTATCGTGCAACTTTAAACAAAATACCACGTCTATCTATATGTATAGAGCCTAAAATTGAGAGGAAGCGCCCCGGCGCGGAAAGAGAGGACAAAACCATGAGACACACTAAGATCGCCTGTCTGCTCGCGCTGCTGCTTGCGCTGGCGCTGCTCGCAGCCTGCGCGGACGAGGCCGCCGAACCGGCGCCGACCGGCGTGCCGGAGGAAACGCAATCTCCGGAGGAGACGCCGGAGGAGTCAAACGCGCCGGAGGAGTCGGGAACCGAAACGCCGAATGAACCGGATGGATCGGAGCGCACAACACCGGAAACGCCCGACGCGCCGGAGGAGCCGGAAAACGCGTTCACCTTCACACGGGAGAATTTCCCGGTCATGGACGGATCGACCTCGATGGTGCCGCTCGGGCAGGCCGTGGCCAGCGTGCTGCTCGGCGAGTCCCGTGAGGATGTGGCCGATCTGGCGCAGTTCAACCGCACGACGCAGTCGTTCCGCAACCTGAAGGATGGTCTGTGCGACATCCTGATCGTCGGCCAGCCGAACGCGGTGGTCTTTGACGAGATGGAGGAGGCCGGCTTCGAGTATGAGCTGGAAACGATCGCGACCGACGCGCTGATCTTCGTCGTCAACGAGGGCAACCCGGTCGACGATCTGACGACTGATCAGATTCGCGCGATCTACACCGGCGAGATCACGAACTGGGCCGAGGTCGGCGGACTGGATGAGCCGATCGTCCCATTCCAGCGCAACGAGGGCGCTGGCTCACAGGCGCTGATGGTCAAGCTCGTCATGGGCGACACGCCGCTGATGGAGGCGCCCGCGGAATACATCGCGACCGCGATGGGCGAGCTGATGGAGGTCGTGCGCAGCTACGACAACTCGGCCAGCGCCATCGGCTATTCCGTGTATTACTACGCCAACGACATGCGGATGGCCGAAGGGCTGAAGATCCTCTCGGTCGACGGCGTGGCGCCGAGCGCAGAGACGATCCGCTCCGGCGAATATCCGCACCTGAACGCATATTACAGCGTCATCGCATCCGACGAACCGGCGGACAGCCCGGCGCGCATCCTTTATGACTGGCTCATGACCGAGGAGGGGCAGCGGCTGGTCGCGGCGGAGGGCTATGTGTCCGTGATGGAATTCGACGAGTAACGGAGGGCCTGCCATGAAACGGCTGACTGCACTGATCGCGCTGCTGGCGCTGCTTCTGTGCGCCTGCGGCGCACCGAAGATGAGCGCTCCGGCGGACAGCTCGCCAGAGCAGGCGGGCTTGCCCGCCGCGCCCGAGATACCCGAGACGCCCGATCGCCCCGAGCAGCCGGATGCTCCGGCGGAACCGGAGATATCCGGATCTGACCCGGAGCCTGCGCTCGAGCCGCTCCCGCCGGAGAGCGGCACGACCGCCGGCGGCGTGACCGTCCACACGGACTACTCGCACTACACGCCCTATGAAGCGCCGCAGAGCGTCGGCGGGCGGCTGACCGAGGAATGGATCCCAGACCTGATGCCGTCGGACAACTACGGGATGCTCTACCCGTTTGCGGGCAGTCTGCTCTATTCCAACTACTATTATGGCTACGGCTATGCTGGGCTGGCCGGCGCGATGTACGGCCTGTTCGACGAGTCCGGCCGTGTCGTCGCCGATCCGACATACACGGAGATCGAGCAGCTCGTCTGCTACGATTACAGCTCCTTCACGACGACCTGGACACGGCTGCCGATGCTGCGGCTCGCACGCAGCGGCGAGGTCACGCGCGTGGAGTATGACGACTGGTCATACCTCGACGGCGGCAACGTCTACGCGCTCGCCACGCTCGACGGCTCGTTCGTCACCGACTGCGTCTACGGCTTCGTCAAGGGGCTCAAGTGCGGCGTACTGGCGATGGAATCATACAACGAGCCGTCGTTCACGCTTTACGGCCTCGACGGCAGCGTCCTTTTGACGGAACGCGACCTGTCCTTCGCCGAACGTGTGCGCGAGTACGGCTACGGCTCGATGCTCTACGGCGACGGTCTGCTGACCATTGGACTCGACGACGGCTTCTACTACATGGACTTGACCGGCAGCCTGAAGCTCGGCCCATACCAGAGCGCCGAACCGTTCTCGGACGGACGCGCCGTCGTCTCGCTTGAAGAAGGGCGCTATGGTGTGATCGACACGGAAGGGAATTTCGTGCTCGAGCCAAACTACAGTCTCATCAACGTCACCAGCGGCGGGGCGCCATTGCGCGGGAGACGCTCGACGGCGGCTGCATCGTCTTCGACCGCGACGGCAATGAGCTGTTCCATAAAAAACAGATCCTCTACATGTGGGAAACCGGCTACGGCTTCGCCGGGAACGGCAGCGACGGCAGCTCATATCACTTTGACGCGGCCGGCAGCGAGTTGTTCCATGACGCGTCCGGCCAGTGGTACACGGTCTTCGGTACGACAGTGCTGGTCAGAGATACCGACGACGGGCTGGAGCTGCGCGACCTGCTGACCGGTAAGACCGCATCGTTCCCCGGCGGACTGTACGCCGGCCCGCTCTATCTCAGCGTGATGGAGATGACGGTCAGCGAGGCGCCCTACCTCTCCATTCGGATCGAGACGGTGGACGGATACGAGACCTGGCTGATCGACGAATCGCTTGAGAAGACGGCTGTGTTCGACAACGACAGCGTCTCCGCCATCTGCGACAGCGTGACCGGGGAGGAATACCTTGTCGTCGAGGACTTCACCGCAGGACGCTATGAGCTTCTGACGACAGCGCTCGAGCCGGTCGCCGTCTGTTCCGCCTATCCGGCGGTTCAAAACGGCCGCATCTTCATCCAGGACGAATGGAGCTTCACCTGCACGGATCTCGCGGGCAACGTGATCTTCCGCCGCTCATTCATCACATCGCAGGACGATTGAACGGCAAAATGAAAAATGCCTGTCGCAGAATTATGCATTCTGCGGCAGGCTCTTTTTCATCTGCTGCACCAGTTCGCGATCCGCAGACCTGTGCCGACAGCGCTAAGGGAAATGCGCGCGCTCCTGGCTGATCAGAGCGTAAAGCGGAACTCCACGCCCGTCTCCGTATTGCGGACGGCACACTCTCCGCCGTGCAGCTCCACGATGCGCTTGCAGATGGCAAGACCCAGTCCCGTACCGGGGCTTGAACGCGACTCGTCGGCGCGGTAGAACGATTCGAACACCTTGCTCAGTGCCTCGCTCGAGAGCGGCTCAGCGTCGTTCTCCACCGAGAAGGTCACTTTGCCGCGGCTCTTCGTCACGCGGATGGCCGCTGTGCCGCCCTCTTTCGTATAGCGCACAGCGTTGGAGAGAAAATTCGTCACGACCTGCTCGATGCGCGCGCGGTCGGCGGAAACCAGGCCCGGCTCCTCCCAATCGAACGTCACGCGCAGGCCGCGGTCGGCCGCGGCCTTTTCAAAGCGCGCCCAGACAAGCATGGCAAGCTCAGAGAGGGAAAATTCCTCCCGTTTGAGCTGCACACGACCCGCTTCGAGCCGCGAAAGGTCGAGCATTTCGAGCACCATTGCATCCATGCGCTCGGTCTCGGACTGGATGACGGCAAGGTAGCGGTCGCGCTTGTCGTCCGCGATGTGCGAGGAGAGGCCCTCCGCATACGAATGGAGCACCGCAAGCGGCGTTTTCAGCTCGTGTGCGATGTGCGAGGTCATCTCGCGCCGGTTCTGCTCGGCCTGTTTGGCATAATCGAGCGCCGTCTGGAGCCGCCGCACCTCGTCGCGCTGCCCGGCCAGCTTGAGCCGCGCCGCGTCATACTGGTCGTAAAGCTGATAGACGTCGGCATATTTTTGCGGATACTCCTCGGGGCTGCCGAGGTAGCGGAACCCCTCCGCCATGCCGTCCGCGGCGCGCTCCACCGGCCGAATGACATGGCGCAGCAGCGCGCCGCGCAGTCCCCAAAACAGCACGAATGCAAACGCAAACGTCCAGAGGTAGGCGCTGCGCAGCTCGGTGACAGCCGCCTTCATCGGCGAAAAGTACGTCCCGACGAGCAGGATGTAGCGGAGCTGATAATCGGGAAACTCCGCGCCCACCTCGACCGGCTCATAGAGATAGCGCGCCCGCACGGTGAGCTGGCGGGACAGGCTGTCTGTCTGAATATAATGGAAGCTTTCAAACTCCGGCGCGACTGCGGTCACCAGATCGAGCAGCGTGTCATAGGTTTTGCCCTGATATGGAACCGACCCGCCCGGCTCATAGACCGACAGGCGCGCATAGTCGGAATAGAGCACAATGTCCTCGTCCGTTTCCAGCGACGGGTCGGAAAAGGCCGTCTGCCAGAGCGTCGAATCGAGCGTCTCGTCATAACCCTCGTCACCAATGAATTCGATTTTGGAAGCGGTGAACTCCGTGCCGTCGAGCGTGCCGGTCAGGCGCAGCAGATAGACGTCAAGGTATCCGCGCTGGCGGGAAAACTGCTCGCGTCCTGCTTCCGTGAGCGCGTCCCGGTCGAGCTGCAAGCGTGCATAGCCGTCGATGTGCGTCTCGTTCGATCCGGCATCCCATGCTTCCTCGGTCTGATAGCGGAAGTTCAGAAAGTCGCCCGTCTCGGCGAACACCGAGCCGTCCGCGTTCAAAATCAGGCCGGCGCTCTGTATCTCATGCGGCCGATGACGCAGGAAAGACCATTTTGTATCATTGACCGCTGAGATAGAATAAGACCTGCCTGCGGCATAGATCAGCGCTTCATAGAGATTATATTCAATATAGCCCGGCGTTTCGACGCCGTTCTCATAGACCTCGCCGAGCCGGGCGAGGGCGAAGGCGTCCCCCACCAGCTCGTTGTTTTGGCCCAGGCTGTCCTGTGCGATCAGTTCCGCCACAACCACCGTAGTACAGAACGTCCCGATCAGCCATAGGGCGAGTATTGTGCCTGCGAGCATCAGCGTCACGCCGGCGGCGGAGCGCGGATGGCGCCGGCGACGGTATTGACCCATCAGACCACCTCCAGCCGGTAGCCGGCCTTGATGACGGTCTTGATACAGCCGCCGTACACGCCGAGCTTGTCGCGGAGACGGCGGATGTGCGTGTCGACCGCGCGCTCATCGCCGTCGTAGTCGTAACCCCAACACCAGGTCAGGAGCTGCTCGCGCGAGAGCACCGTGTTTTTGTGGCGGATCAGGCACTCGAGCAGCGCGTACTCCTTCGGCGTCAGCGCGATCTCCGCCCCGCCGGCAAAGACGCGCCGCGCATCCGGGTCGAGCGAGAGCGCGCCCGCGCTCAAGCGCCCGCCCGCCACATCGCCGCGGCTGCGGCGGATGAGCGCCGCTGTCTTGGCATAGAGCACCGAGAGCGAAAACGGCTTGGTCACATAGTCGTCCGCACCGAGGTCGAAGCCCTCGATCTGGTCGTCCTCGTCGGAGAGCGCAGTCAGGAAGATGATCGGCACGCCCGAGCGCCGCCGCAGGGCGCGGCAGACCGCAAGGCCATCGATCTCCGGCATCATGATGTCGAGCAGCACTGCGTCGAACGTGCCGCTCTCCGCGGCCTCGAGCGCCAGCGCGCCGTTTTCCACCGCCGACGGCACGTCGCCGCGGCTGCGAAAATAGTCACAGAGCACCTCGCGCAGCTTTGGTTCATCCTCCGCGATCAGAATGTTCCAGTTCATGTTCTCCCCTCCTCGCCTTTACTTTATCGTGCCAGTTTGTATTTTCTGTGTCAATCAGAAATTTTTCCTACTCCGGCAGCGGGTTGTGTTTTTCCCACGGCTGTGTTATGATACCCGGGCGTCCCAAACGCTCGAACCAAGGAGGTTTTTCCCGTGGCGGATCATCGCTCGCTCCGCAGCAATCTGATCGGCGACCGCCGCTTTTACGCCCGCGTCGTGGCAGTGCTGCTGCCGATCATCATTCAAAACACCGTGACCAACGTCGTCAGCCTGCTCGACAACGTGATGGTCGGCCGCGTCGGCACGCTGCCGATGTCCGCCGTTGCGATCGTCAACCAGTTGATGTTCGTATTCAACCTGTGCATGTTTGGCGGCCTGGCCGGCGCGGGCATCTTTGCCGCGCAGTTCGCCGGCGCAAAGGACGACGCCGGCGTGCGCCATTGCTTCCGCATCAAGCTCTATTTCGGCGCCGCAATGCTGGCTCTCGCACTCGCCGTGTTCCTGCTCGTGCCCGAGCGCCTGATCGCAATGTATCTGGCCGACGGCACAGACCCCGCGGACGCCGCTCTGACCATGGGGCACGCGCTGCGCTATCTGCGGATCATGCTGATCGGCCTGCTGCCGTTTACAGTCTCGCAGCTCTACGGCAGCACGCTGCGCGAGCTGGGCGAGACGAAGCTGCCGATGATCGCAAGCCTGGCGGCGATCTGCGTCAATATGACGTTCAATTATGTCCTGATCTTCGGCAGCGACGGCCTGCCGTTTCTGCCCTTCGGGCCGCTCGGTGTGTCCGGTGCGGCGATCGCGACGGTGCTCTCGCGCTTTGTCGAGGCCGCGGTCATCGTGTCGTTCGTCCATGTCCGCCGCGCACGCTTCGCGTTCATCCAGGGCGCTTATCGCAGCCCGCGTGTGCCGAAGCGCCTGTGCATCGAGGTCGCGCGCAAGGGTACGCCGCTGCTGCTCAACGAGTTCCTGTGGTCGACCGGCATGGCGCTGCTGATGCAGTGCTATTCCGTCCGCGGCCTGGACGTGGTCGCCGCGTCAAACATCTCGTCGACGGTACAGAACCTGTTCAACGTCGCGTTCCTCTCCATGGGCAACGCGATCTCGATCCTGGTCGGCCAGCATCTCGGCGCGAACGAGCTGGAGACGGCAAAGACGACGGTCTGGCGGCTTCTGACGCTCTCGGTGGCCATCAGCCTTGTGCTCGGCGCGGCCATGCTCCTCATCGCGCCCTTTATTCCGCTCGTCTACAACACCACCGATCAGGTGCGCGCAATGGCGACCGACCTTCTGCGCATCGTGGCGGTGATGACGCCGTTCTATACCTTTTCCTCCGGCTGCTATTTCACGCTCCGCGCCGGCGGCAAAACGCTGATCACCATGTTCTTTGACTGCATCTTCACCTGGTGCTGCCCGCTCGCAGCGGCCTTTGTGCTGACACGCTTCACATCGATGCCCATCATTCCGCTGTACGCATGCGTGCAGTCGCTCGACGCGATCAAATGCGCCATCGGCTTCGTCCTCATCAAAAAGGGCGTCTGGATCAATAATATCGTTGCAGAATAAGCTTGTCCAAAAAAAGTCTGCCGCGGATCCACGATCCGCGGCAGACTTTTATTTCAGCTTTCATTTCAGCGCGCCGCTCTCGTTGAGCAGCAGGGTGCTGTACAAAAACAGCACGTCGGCGTCATTGGGGAACTCCACGAGCTGGCCGAGGAGCTGCGGCGCGATATAGCGCGTGTCGGCGACCGTGACGGCGGAGTAGCTCTCGAGCAGCAGCGGCACAAGGCTCGAGCCGAACGAGTCGCGGAACACGACCAGCTCGCGGCCATTGGTCTGAGCCGGGTTCTCGATCCGCAGCAGCGCCGCCGCGCCGGACAAAAACACATCGTATGGATCGGAGCCGGTCAGCTTGTCCAGGTCGTACACGCCGGTGGTCAGCTCCGTCTCGTAATTGTACACGGTGCAGCCCGCAAGAACGTCATTGGTCAGGTACGAGATCGTGTCGGGCGCAAGCGGCAGCGCGGACTGGCCGTAGTACACGCCGTAGAACGGCGCGTCGACCGTGACCGTCTCGTAGTCCGCCGCGACCTCTGCGCCGAGCGCGTCCGCGATCATCTCTGCCACCGGCAGGATCTGCTCCTGCCGCCAGTGCGTGTCGGTGCGGTAGTAGCTCTCCTGTGTGAGCGCGCCCGTCAGATCGAGCTGCTCGGCCCACGGCATGCCCTCGGCCATCATGGCGCACAGCGCATCGAAGTCCAGCGTCAGGCGGCCGGACGGCTCGGCCAAATAATAGCCCTTGTCCGGAACGGCCGCAAAAACGACCCGCGCGTCCGTGTCCTTGAAATACATCTCATAGATCGTGGTCAGCTTCTCTGCGGCGCGCCGGACTTGCGCCTCGCGAAGCGGCCAGATGAGCTTCGCGGCATGACCGTCCGCGATGTAGATGCCGTTGTTGTCGAGCTGGGCGAGTCCATAGAGCGAAAAAACGGCCTTGAGCGTCCGGAACTCATCGCGCCGCGGAAACTGATCTTGTGTGTAGGTCTCGAATTCGGACATGAACGAGCCGGAAAGCAGCGTGTCCGAGCTGAGAATCGGCATCTGCTGGAGCCTGCGGCGCTCGGCGGCCGAGCGCTCCGCCGCGGGCTTGACCCAGCACCAGACGGCCAGCGCCAGCCAGACCGCCGCGACGAGCGCGATCAGGCGGTTTCTTGTCTTGGCCTGCATGGCGTCCTCCTTAAAAGCGAAAGTAGAGGAACGGATTGAACGACCCGTCCACGAGATACGCGGTGCTGAGCAGCAGCAGCGCGAGCAGCACGGCCGGCCTAAGCACGCCGACGATGCGCGCACCGGCCTCCGTTTGCTCGAGCTTTGCGGCAAGGCGCGCGGGCAGCGGCGTGCAGCCGATCGCGCCGGCGATGAGCAGTACGGCAAAGCTGCGCAGGCAGTAGAGCGCCTCCGCGTTCGCCAACGGCAGACGGCCAAACGCGAACAGCCCGCCGAGATCGCCCGCCGCCTGCGCGAGCGAATCCGCGTTGAACAGCACAAAGCCGAACGTCACAAGCAGCAGAACGTAGAGATGCCCCGCCGCGCGCGGCGCTTTCTCGAGCCATTTGCCGAGGAACAGCTTCTCCGCGATCAGCGCCGCGCCATAGAGCGCGCCCCAGAGCACAAAATTCCACGCCGCGCCGTGCCACAGGCCGGTCAGCAGCCAGACGACGGCCAGGTTGCACAGCCAGCGCGCTCGTTTTACACGGTTGCCGCCGAGCGGGATATAGACGTAGTCCCGGAACCATGTGCCGAGCGAAATGTGCCAGCGCCGCCAGAACTCCGTGACGCTGCGCGAGCAGTACGGATGGCGGAAATTCTCCGGAAAGTCAAAGCCGAAGATGCGGCCAAGCCCGATCGCCATATCCGAGTAGCCGGAGAAATCAAAATAGATTTGCAGCGTAAAGCCGACGGCGTAGAGCCAATAAAACAGCACGCTCGGCTCTGCCGCGCCGCGCGCCGCGCTGCACAGATCGCCGAATGTGTTCGCGAGCAGCACCTTCTTTCCCAAGCCGAGCAGGAACCGCTGCAGGCCGAGGCAGAAGCCGTCCCAGGTGTGCTCCCGGCTGTCCAGCCGCTCCGCAATGTCCGTGTAACGGACGATCGGCCCCGCGATGAGCTGCGGAAACATCGCGACGTACGCGCCGAACGAGATGAGATTGCGCTGCACCGGCGCCGCGCCGCGGCAGACGTCGGCCGTGTACGAGAGGATCTGGAACGTGTAGAAGCTGATGCCGACCGGCAGCGCAAGGCGCAGCAGCGGCACGGACAGCCCCGTGACGGCGTTGAGATTCTCCGCAAAAAAATCCGCGTATTTGAAAAAGAGCAGAAGGCTCAGGCTGCAAGCAGCAGATACACCGGCAAGCGTCCGCTTCGCCGCGCGCCCCTTTGCGCTGCCGATGGCAAGCCCAAAGCCCCAGCCAAGCAGGATCGACGCGAGCATCAACAGTACATATTTTGGCTCGCCCCATGCGTAAAACACGAGACTCGAGAGCAGAAGCACCGCGTTTTTCAACCGCTTCGGCACGGCGAAGTATACGACCAGCACAACGGGCAAAAACCAGTATAAAAACGGAAGGCTGGAAAAGAGCATAGCGCCTCCTGAAAGCGCGCGCCCGCCGGAAA
>CAZJBT010000050.1:0-14132 GCA_964544345.1 uncultured Oscillospiraceae bacterium | reverse complement strand
CGCCACGCCGCAAGCAGCTCGCTCGCACGCGAAGCATCCACGACGAACTCGCTCGTGCACTCCGCCGGCTCGGCCGCAGCCGCGTCCTCCTGCGCGTCCTGCCCGCGCAGGCCGTAGCGGTCGATCAACCGCACAAATTCCAGCCGCACGAACAGCTCGTACAGCTCTTTTTTGTTGTACGGCCGCACCAGGCAGTCCTCTGGTTTAAAATCGACCGGCGCGTCGGTGCGGATGGTGGCAAGCTCGTAGCTCAAGCGTGCGGCTTCCTCGCCCGCAGCGAGCTTCTTGCGCACTGACTCGCGGATATCGGGGCTGTTGATATTTTCATACACCGCTTTGGTCGAACCAAATCTCAGCAGAAGGGCGGTCGCCGTTTTCTGGCCGACACCTGCTACGCCCGGAATGTTGTCTGAGCTGTCGCCCATCAGGCTCTTGAGATCGATCAGCTTTCTCGGCTCAAAGCCGTATTCCTCCCGGAACGTCTCCTCATCGTAGAGGGTCGTGCTCGTCCGGCCGCCCTTGGTACTGACATACTTGACCGCGACGTGGCCGTCGATGAGCTGGAGGTCGTCCCGGTCGCCCGTGACGATCACGCAGTCCCAGCCGCTCTCGCCGCAGATGCGGGCGGCGGTTCCAATCACATCGTCGGCCTCCCAGCCCTGCGCTTCATAGATCGGGATATTCATTGCCCGCAGAACGTCCTTCATCACCGGCATCTGCATGGCCAGCTCCTCGTCCATGCCGTGACGCGTGGCCTTATAGCCGTCGTAGCGCTCATGCCGGAAGGTCGGCCCGTGCAGGTCGAACGCAACACAGATCGCATCCGGCATCTCCTCATGGCGCATTCGCTCAAGGATATTTAAAAAGCCGTAGATCGCGTGCGTGTACAGGCCGTCTTTTGTGGACAGCGGCCGCACACCGTAGTAGGCGCGGTTGATGACGCTGTTGCCGTCGAGGATCATCAGTTTCATGCGAGCGTCTCCTTTTCCAGTTTCTTCATTGGGAACCAGACCGTCGCCATCATCGTGGCAAAGCACACGATGCAGCAGGTGCAGTCGGACAGCGGCTCAGCCAGGAAAACGCCAAATACGCCCAGCTCTCCGATCCGCGGCAGAAGCAGCATCGCCGGAACGACAACGATCACCTTGCGCAGCATCGAGAAGAAGATCGCCTGCTTTGAGCGGCCAAGCGCCACGAAAGCCGACTGCGCACAAAATTGCAGCGCCATCAGCGCATAGCACATATAGTAGAGCCGGATGGCCTTTGGCCCGGCGGCAAGCGTTGCGGCGTCGTTGGTGAACACGCGCATCAAAAGCGTCGGCGCAAGCATCAGCACAGCCCAGATCGCCACATTGTAGGCAATGCCGACAACGAGCGTGAAGCGGATGCTCCCGCGCACACGGTCATAGCGCTTCGCACCATAATTATACCCAATCACCGGCTCTGAGCCGTTGGTCAAGCCCTGGATCGGCATCATAATGACCTCGCGGATGGAGTTGAGGATCGTCATCACACCGACGTATAGATCGCCGCCGAAGGCGTAGAGCGTTCGGTTGGCCACGATCTGTACGAGCGAGTTGGTTGCGGCCATAATGAAGCCGGCCATGCCCAGCGACAGGATCTGCCGGATCAGCGCGAGATCGGGTCGAAGATCACGCAGCCGGAGACGCAGGATCGCCTTTTTTCCGGTCAGGAATTTCAGTACCCACGCCGCAGAGCAGCCCTGCGCAAGGATCGTCGCAAGCGCCGCGCCGCGTACGCCCATATCCAGCGCAAAAATAAACACCGGATCGAGCACAAGGTTGACCACCGCGCCGAGCGCGACCGTCATCATGCCGGTTTTTGCAAAGCCCTGCGCGTTGATGAAGCTGTTCATGCCAAGACTGATAAGCACAAAGGTGTTGCCGATAAGGTAGATCCGGCCGTACGCGCCGGCGTATGGCCATGTCGCATCGGACGCGCCGAAGGCATAGAGGATCGGCTTGATAAAAATCAGGCCGGCCGCCGTAAGCACGACCGCCGAGATCAGCAGCAGCAAAAACGAGTTGCCTTGGATCCGGGCGGCCTTCTCCAGGTCGCCGCGCCCGCGCTCGATCGAGCACAGCGGCGCACCGCCCGTGCCGCAAAGCCGCGCAAACGCAGTCACCAGCGAGATGACCGGCAGGCAAAGCCCGAGTCCGGTCAGCGCCAGCGCGCCGGTGCCGGGGATGTGGCCGATGTACATCCGGTCTACCAGATTGTAGAGAATATTGATCAGTTGCGCCGCCGTGATCGGCACCGCCATGCGCAGTATCGCGCGCGCCACACTCCCCTGCGAAAAATCGTTCTTCCGGTCGGCCATCGCGGCATCTCCTCCCCAACCTGATTAGTGTAGCACATTCGGAGGCCATTGTCACGCAGCATTCCACAGCCAGGCGCGCCGTACCTTGCAATGTGACCTCCGGTATGCTAGGATAGCTGCAGAAGCTCGTTAAACCCGATGCAGGAGGGATCACGCATGGGCAAATTCTCTGTGTACGTCGGCTCGCAGTTTGCAAATCCGCACGGCATGGCCGGGGTGATCTGCTGCAAAATCATGAACGTCATAAACAGGGCGATGTACAGGCGCGTCGTCTCTCTGCTCCAGCTTCCCAGCGGTGCGAGCCTCCTGGATATCGGCTATGGCAACGGCTATCTGCTGAAGCAGATCGGCAAGGCATATCGGGCGGAGCTTTATGGCATCGATCCCTCCGAGGACATGAAGCTGCTGGCTTCCCGTCGGAACAAGGCCGCCGACAGAGCCGGCCGGCTGCATCTGACCACCGGCGATTGCTGCCGCCTTCCCTACGGCGAAGACTTTTTCCACGCGGTCACTTCCGTCAATACGGTATACTTCTGGCTCGATACGCTGACCGGATTGAGAGAGATCCGTCGATGCCTGCGCCCGGGCATGTGCTTTTACAACGTCGTTTACACAAAGGAGTGGCTGGACGCCCTATCCTATACGGAGAAAGGGTTTCTGAAATTCGAGCCGGAACTGCTGGTGGCGCTGGGCTATGAGGCCGGATTCACAGCGGTCACGGTGCAGGAGATCAGAAAAGGAAAAAGCTTTGTCGTGATTTGTCAAAAGTAGTGCGGCGGAACAGGAGGGCGGGACACAAGGTGCAGTTTCGATTTTCTTATGTGGGGCTGATCTACCTTGTCATGCTGATGCTCCCAAACATCGTATGGACAAGGAATCGGCCGCGGGATCATGAAAAATACGTCGGCAGCGAAAACAGGGTTCTTCTGGCGCTGGAACGGATCAGTGAGATTTTGGTTTCCTGTGTCGTTCTCATTTTCTCCGACTTCAACCCCAGGCTCTGGTCGGGCTGGTCATGGTGGCTGGCGGCGTCCTTTTTATTGATGGTGCTTTATGAAGTTTACTGGATCCGGTATTTCAAGAGCGAGAAGACCATGCAGGTTTTTTACAGCAGCTTGTTTGGTATCCGGTCGCCGGAGCGACGCTCCCTGTCGCGGCATTTCTGCTGCTGGCCATATACGGAAAGAACGCAGCGCTGGGAGCCGCCGTTCTGATCCTCGGCGTCGGGCATATCGGCATCCATGTGATGCACAAAAATGAGATAAAGCGATGACGCAGGCCGGGGCTTCCGGCAGATCACGGGATTGGAGCGACCGCAAGAATGGAGATTTCGCATTTTTACATAGAAAAGGGGCAGGGCGAGCCGATCATTCTGCTCCACGGAAACGGGGAGAGCTGCAGCTATTTTCAACGGCAAGTCGACGAGCTGTCCAAGCTGTATCATGTGTATGCGATCGATACGAGAGGACATGGGAAAACGCCGCGGGGCGATCGCCCCTTTACCATACGGCAGTTCGCAGAGGATCTGCTGAGCTTTATGGAACAGCAGAAGATCGAACAAGCGCATCTGCTTGGCTTTTCCGACGGCGGAAATATCGCCATGGTCTTTGCGATGCAGCATCCCGACCGCGTCGACCGCTTGATCTTGAATGGAGCCAATCTGAATGCGGAAGGTGTGAAGCGAACCACACAGCTTCCGATCAAGATCGGATATAGAATCGCAAAGAGGTTTTCTGAGAAAAGCGATTCCGCCAGACGGAATGCCGAGCTGCTCGGCCTGATGGTGAACGATCCAAATGTCGCGCCGGAGGAGCTTGCCGGAATACGGGCAAAGACGCTGGTCATTGCAGGAACCAGGGATATGATCAAGAAAGCACACACAGAATTGATTGCGGCATGCATTCCCGATTCCGAGCTTGTTTTCATCAAGGGAAACCACTTCATTGCAAACAAAAATGCGGATGCATTCAACCGGGCGGTTCTGGAATTTTTAAAGAATTGACCAGGAACCGGCAAGCTGCTCAACCCCGCAGATGACCTGTGCAGCCTACATACCGTATCATTTAAGGATCTCCCGCATCCATATGGATGCAGGAGATCCTGTCTTTGACGCGTTATCCAGTCTCGTCCTGTCTCAGGCGCTCGGCGGCGGCGAGACCGGTCGGCGTAGCGGCCAGGCCGCCCCGCGCCGTCTCCTTGAATTGCGTGGGCATCGCAAGACCGATCTCGTTCATCGCGTCGAATACCTCGTCAGCGGGGATCGCGCTGCAGATACCGGCGAGCGCCATGTCCGCGGCGGCCATCGCATTGACCGCGCCGACGACGTTCCGCTTGACGCACGGCACCTCGACAAGTCCCGCGACCGGGTCGCACACCAGCCCGAGCAGATTTTTCATCGCCATCGCGGCGGCGTCCGCGATCTGCCGGCCGCTGCCGCCGCGGATCTGCACGAGCGCGCCGGCCGCCATGGCGCTCGCCGCACCGATTTCGGCCTGGCAGCCGCCGGCCGCGCCCGCGATCGAGGCGCGGTGCGCAATGACCTCGCCAATGCCGCCGGCTGTGTAGAGTCCCTCCAGGATCGTCTCGCGCGGCGTGCCGGACTCATAGAGCGGAATCAGCACCGCCGGCAGCACGCCGCACGCGCCCGCCGTCGGCGCAGCGACGATGCGCTGCATACACGCGTTCGACTCGCCCATGCTGAGCGCCTCTTGGATCACGCGCGCAACGGCATCGCCGCAGAGCGCGCCGCCTCCAGCGCGGTAGGACGCCATTTTCTCGCCGTCGCCGCCGACCAGGCCGCTGACCGAACGGCGCGCTCCCTGATAGCCCGCCTTTGCGTCCAGCATTGCCTGAAACAGCGCATCCATGCGGACAAGCGATGTGTCCCGCGTCACCTGACGTGCATCCATGTCGTCATATAAGACGACCTCCCAAAAAGAGAGATCGTTGCGGTCGGCTCTTTGTAAAATGCTCTGTACCGATTCAAGCGCCATCTCAGCCCATCTCCTTTTCAAAATACGTCACCTTGAGCACGCCCTCTGCCTTTGCCAGACAGTTGAGCGCGTCCTGCGGCACCTGCTGATCCGTCTCGATGACCATGACCGCGTAGCCGCCGCGGTGGTTGCGGTACAGGCTCATGAATGCGATATTGACCGACATTTGAGCCAGCATCATCGTGACCTCGCCCACGTGGCCGGGTCGATCCAGGTTGTGGACGATCAAGGTGTTGTACTCCCCCGTAAAATTGACCTCGATGCCGTCGATCTTATTGACCAGGATCCGTCCGCCGCCGAGCGACGAAGCCTGCATGTTCAGCGTCCGTCCCGTCTCCCCCGTCAGCTCGAGCTGCGCGGTGTTCGGATGCGCGCCGCGCAGCGTCATCGTGCGGAATGAAAATTCCAGCCCCGCCTCCTTTGCGGCGGCGAAGCTGTCCGGGATCCGCTCGTCGTCCGAGCGCATCCCGAGAAGCCCTGCGATAATGGCGCGATCCGTGCCGTGACCCAGCCCCGTCGCGGCGAATGAGCCGTGCAGTCCAATAGCTGCCCGCACCGGCTTCTCGCCGAGCAGCCTGCGGCCCATCGCCCCAATGCGCACCGCGCCTGCCGTATGCGAGCTGGACGGGCCGACCATCACAGGCCCGAGAATATCAAAAAGCGTCATGCTTCAGCCCTCCGGAAAAAGCAGGAGGTGTAAACAGACCGTTTACACCTCCTTGTTTAATTTAATGATATCGCAACCGCATGCAAATTGCAACCAAAAAGGCGCGGGATCAGAGTTTTTTCCACTTGACGCCCTGCGGCGTGTCCATCAGTTCGATGCCCATCGCTTTCAGCTCATCGCGGATGCGGTCGGCCTCGGCAAAGTTTTTCGACTTGCGCGCGGCCTGTCTCGCTGCGATGAGCGACTCGACCTGCTCGCTGAGATCGTCCTTCTTGCGCGCGTAGAGCAGTCCAAGCACATCCGTCAGCTCTGTAAAGATCGCGCGGCACGCTTCAGCGCATGCCTTCGTCGGCCGGCCCTCGAGCGCGGTGTTGACCGAGCGGGTCAGCTCGAACAGCGCGCCGATGGCATCTGCAGTATTGAGATCGTCGTCCATTGCCTCGTCGAAGCGGGTTCGGTAGGAATCGAACTGCTCCACTGCAGCACGCTCCGCGTCCGTCAGCTCTCCGTCCGCGCCGTTTTCGCAGAGGAACGCAATGTTGTCCTTGGCCGAATACAGGCGGTCGAGCGCCGCCTGACTCTGCTCGAGCGACTCCTTGGAGTAGTTCAGCGGGCTGCGGTAATGCGCCGCGAGCATGAAGAAGCGGATCGTCTCATAGCCATAGGCTGCGGCCGCATCGCGCACAGTGAAGAAATTGCCGAGCGATTTGGACATCTTCTGGTTATCGATGTTCAAGAAGCCATTGTGCATCCAATATCGGACGAACTGGCAGCCGTTGGCGCACTCGGACTGCGCGATCTCGTTCTCGTGGTGCGGGAACTGGAGGTCGGCGCCGCCGCAGTGGATATCGATCGTGTGGCCGAGGTAGCGATTGGACATGGCCGAACACTCGATATGCCAGCCGGGGCGCCCCTTGCCCCACGGCGACTCCCAGTACGGCTCGCCGGGCTTTGCAGCCTTCCAGAGGGCGAAGTCCATCGGGTCTTCCTTCTGCTCGCCGACCGCAATGCGCGCGCCGGCCTGCAGATCCTCGAGCGGCTGGTGCGAGAGCTTGCCGTAGTCCTTGAACTTCAATGTGCGGAAGTAGACATCGCCGTTTGACGCATAGGCAAACCCCTTGTCGACCAGCGTCTGCACCAGCTCGATGATGTTTTCGATATTCTCTGTCGCCTTCGGATGGATGGTCGCCGGGCGGACGCCGAGTCCCTGCGCATCCGTGTAATACTCCTTGATGTATTTCTCAGCGATCTCAGCAGCCGTGATCCCCTCTTCGGCGGCGCGGCGGATGATCTTATCGTCGACGTCCGTGAAATTCTGGACGAATGTCACCTCGTAGCCGCGGTACTCCAGATAGCGGCGCAGCACGTCGAACACGATGATCGGGCGCGCGTTGCCGACGTGGATCAGGTTGTAGACCGTCGGGCCGCAGCAGTAGATTTTCACCTTGCCCGGCTCGAGCGGGACAAATTCCTCCTTCTGGCGGGTCATGGTATTAAAAATTTTCATATTACATCCTCCCTGTCCAGTATAACCAAAAAAAGCCGCCTCCTGTGCCAAAACACAAGAGGCGGGCTGAAATTACGCTCGCGGTTCCACTCTCATTTCTCACTTTGGCTCTTGACGCGAGCCAATCGGGGTCTCCCCTCGCTCCCGGACGCACTTCGCGCCTCACCGCACTGCGTCCGCTTTCAGCCAGGGGCGAACGCTCTCTGCTGCCGGTCAAGCCGCTACTTTTTCCGATCAACACGATATGCACTTTTCAAGTCAACCGTATGGTAGCAGAATTTCTCCGCACTGTCAAGCGCGGCTGCCAAAGCCGAGCGCGCCGGTATTCTTTGCAAAATATTCCACACCGGAGACGACAGTAGTAACCAGGATCACCGCAATGACAAACCAGTCGAGCCAGGCGTAAGAAAACACCATCATGACGCACAGGCCGACCATGGTCGACGCCGTTTTGATCTTGCCCGACCAGGCCGCAGCGATGACCTTGCCGCCGGAAGCAGCCACCATGCGCAGCCCCGAGACGGCGAACTCGCGCGCAAGCACGATCATGACCGCCCACGCCGGCATCCGACCCCACTCGCAGAAAATCAGCATCGCCGAGACGACCAGCAGCTTGTCAGCCAGCGGATCGAGAAACTTGCCGAAGTCGCTTGTCTGGTTATAGTGGCGTGCCACATAACCGTCGATAAAATCAGTGATGCTCGCCAAAATGAATACGATGAGCGCCGGCCACTCCAAGCCGCACAGCAGCAGCGCCATAAAGATCGGGATCAGGATCACACGCAGCAGCGTGAGTTTGCTTGCAGTCGTCATGAATCATTCCTCCTCAAGCGCCGTGCCGACCAGCTCGCCGTCAACACTGTCTGTGATCTCCACCTGATAGAACAGCCCCGGGCAGCCCTCGTCCGCAGAGAAGATCACGCGCCCGTCGATATCCGGCGAATCGGCATAAGTGCGGCCATAGAAAAGCTCCGCATTGTCGTCGTAGCCCTCACACAGAACCTCCATCACCGTGCCGATGCGCGCTTCGTTCCACTGATCCATCAGCCGCGATTGCAATTCGGAGATGATCTCCGCCCGGCGTTCGGCCGTCTCAGCGTCAGGGCGCTCCATACGCGCGGCAGGCGTACCCTCTTCGGGCGAATAGGCGAAGCAGCCAACGCGCTCAAGCCGGTGCTTTTTTAAAAATTCGCACAGCTCTTCAAACTCCGCCTCGCCCTCGCCGGGCAGGCCAGTGATGAGACTCGTGCGCAGCACCAGGTTGGGGATGCGCGCGCGCAGCTTTGTGAACATTGCGTCGAGAAACGCATGGTCGCCGCGGCGGTTCATCTTCCGCAGGATCTCGTCGTTGACGTGCTGGATCGGAATATCGAGGTATTTGACGATCTTCTTCTCGGACGCGATGACGTCGATCAGCTCGTCGGCGATCTCGTCAGGGTAGAGATAATGGATGCGGATCCATCGGAGCTTCTCGATTCGGCACAGGTCACGCAGGAGCTGCGCAAGCCTGCGCTCACCGTACAGGTCGAGTCCGTAGCGGCTCGTGTCCTGCGCGACGACGATCAGCTCGCGCACGCCGGAGTCGGCCAGTGCGCGCGCCTCCTCGAGTACATCCTCATAGGCACGGCTGCGGTACCGCCCGCGCAGGCTCGGGATCACGCAGTAGCTGCAGCGGTTGTCGCAGCCCTCGGCAATTTTCAAATAGGCGTACCACTGCGGGGTAGTCAGAACGCGGCCGACCTCAGGCAGCGCGGCATCGATGTCGGCAAACCGCTCCGGCTTGCCGCCGCCGAGCGCCTCCTGCACGGCGTCCACAATATCATAATAGCTTCCCGTGCCGAGAATACCATCGACTTCCGGCAGCTCCTCAAGGATCTCCGCCCGGTAGCGCTCCGAAAGGCAGCCCGTCACCAGGATCTTGCCGACCCGGCCGGCTTTTTTCAGCTCGCCGAGCGCCAGAATGTTGTCGATCGCTTCGGATTTGGCCGAATCGATAAAGCCGCAGGTATTGACTACCGCCACATCCACGAGGTCGGCCTCCGGCGAAATGTCGTATCCAGCCTCCGCAAGCAGACAGATCATCTGCTCCGTGTTGACCTGGTTTTTGGCACAGCCAAGGGAGACAAATCCCACAGTTGGCATAAAACTATTCCTCCAATGACTCATCGAGTCTATCTTGATAGCGGTTGAGCGCCGCGCGGATATCCGACCATCTGTGGCCGCGGCGGCAGAGCGCGTCAGTGACCTTTTTCAGCTCCTTCTGATCAGGCCGCTGCCCGCGCAGCTTCTGGGCAAGAAACCGATCGATCATGTCGTCCGGCTCCGGCATATCCTCCATCGCCGTATCCCATAGCTCGCGCGGAATGCCCTTCTGATACAGCTCCTGCCGGATGCGCTGCGCGCCGTAGCCCTTGGCCGCCGCCCGCAGCACGATATCGCGCGCGGTCTTTTCATCGTCAAGCAGGCCAAGCTCAGAAAGCCACTCCACAGCTTCCTCCGCATCGGACTTCTGCTCCCCTTTTTGCAGGAGGCGGCGGCGCAGCTCCTGCTGCGATACGCCGGACGAGGCGACGATGCGCACCGCCCGCGCGCGGCTCGAGGCGCGCCGCGCCGTCTCGAGCAGGCTCTCATATTCATCCTCTGTCAACGTTCGCCCGCCGCAGAGCCCGAGGTCGGCAACCACGCTCGGCTCGACGCGCAGTCGATGGCCATCCTCAAACACGAGCGTGAAGCGCCCAGACTGCGGCGAACGCGTGACAGATTCAATCCTCATCGCTGAAATCGTCCGCGCTCACGTTCACGCCGCCGGCAGCGGGCTTGGCCGGCGCCGGGGTGCCTGCGCCCTTGGAGCGGGAGCGGCTCTCAAGCAGGCGGACGCGGATCTTCTCTTCCAGCTCGTCGGTGAACTCGGGGTGATCTTTCAGATACTGCTTCGCGTTGTCGCGACCCTGGCCGATGCGCTCGTCGCCGATAGAGAACCAGCTTCCGGACTTTTCAATGTAGCCCATCTCCACACCGAGGTCGACCAGCTCGCCCCACTTGGAGATGCCTTCGCCGTACATGATGTCGAAGATCGCCTCGCGGAACGGCGGCGCGACCTTGTTCTTGATGACCTTGGCGCGCGTGCGGTTGCCAATGACCGCCGTGCCCTCCTTGATCGCCTCGATACGACGGATGTCAATGCGGACAGAGGCATAGAACTTCAGTGCATTGCCGCCCGTCGTCGTCTCCGGGTTGCCATATATGACGCCGATCTTCATACGGATCTGGTTGATAAAGATCACGACACAGTTGGTCTTAGAAATGGAGCCGGCCAGCTTGCGCAGCGCCTGACTCATCAGACGAGCCTGCAAGCCGACGAACGCATCGCCCATCTCGCCCTCGATCTCGGCGCGCGGCGTCAGAGCCGCGACCGAGTCGACAACAATGACGTCAAGCGCGCCCGAGCGCACAAGCGCGTCGGTGATCTCAAGCGCCTGCTCGCCGGTATCCGGCTGGGAGATCAGCATAGAGTCGATGTCTACGCCGAGCGCCTGCGCGTAGTCGGGGTCAAGTGCGTGCTCGGCGTCGATGAACGCGACCTCGCCGCCGCGCTTCTGCGCCTCGGCGACGATATGGAGCGCAAGCGTCGTCTTACCAGAGGATTCCGGGCCGTAGATCTCAATGATACGGCCGCGCGGCACGCCGCCGATCCCGAGCGCGGCGTCGAGCGCAAGCGAGCCGGTCGGGATCGCGTCCACCTGCATCTCCGGTTTATCGCCGAGCCGCATGATCGCACCCTTTCCGAAGTTCTTCTCGATCTGCGAGACCGCGGTCTCGAGCGCCTTCTTCTTGTCGGCCGCCGGGGTCGGAGCCTCGTAAACGGTCTTTTTCTTATCCAAGTGATTCACGCTTCCTCTCTGGTGTCTCGGGCGATCACAGCACGCTGTATGTCAGCCGTGTCCGCCGCCACCTGCATGATTTGAAACTGATTCTGTTCGAGAATGCGGCAGACCGCGCCGGCCTGCCCCTGTCCGAATTCAAAGCAGAGATATCCGCCCGGCTTCAGCACGCGGCGGAAATTGCGCACGATCGCGCGGTAAAAATCCAGCCCATCTGTGCCGCCGTCGAGCGCCAGGTGCGGCTCGAATTCGCGCACGGAGACGTCGAGCGTCTGCAGCTCCGCCGTCGTGACATACGGCGGGTTGGAGACGATCAGGTCGAATTCACCGAGGAAATCCGGCGCGGGCTGCTTCGCATCGACGCACACGCAGCTCACGCGCCGCGACAGCCCAAGATTCGAGCAGTTACGCCGCGCAACGGCAAGCGCCTCCTGCGATACGTCCGCGAGCGTAACGCGCGCATCCTTCACGCGCCGTGCAACCGCCAGGCCGATGCAGCCCGAACCGGTACACAGATCGAGAATGCGCGGATTCTGCTCGAGAAACAGCGCCCGCTTGATGGCAAGCCCCGTAACGACCTCGGTGTCGTTGCGCGGGATGAGCACATCGCGCGTCACGACGAGCGGCAGGCCGTGGAACTCCCACTGCTCGAGCACATAGGCCAGCGGTTCGCCGCGAAGCAGCCGCTCCACCGACTCGTCCATCGCCGTCTCCACCGATTTATCGGCAGGCTCTTCGCGCTCGGCAAGGATCTGCTCGATGCGCTTGCCCGTCGCATGGCTGAGAAGCTCGCGCGCGAGCCTCGCCGCGTTCTCTCCCTCCGTAGGCAGCAGCGCGCGGCGAGCGTCCAGGAACAGGTCGGCATAGGTTTTCACCAGCGGTCGTCTCCTTCCCTTTCCGGCAAAACGAGCTTCAGCGCCTCGATGCCGACTTCGATCATGGAATCGTCCGGCTCGTTGGTCGTCAGGTACTGGAACCACATGCCGGGCGCGGACAAAATACGCGTAAAGAAATTGTCGTGCCGGCCGACAAAGCGGTTGCACTCATAGCTGATGGCGACCACAACCGGCAGCAGCGCCAGATGCACCACCATCCGCAGTGCGGTGTTGGAGATCTGGATGCAGGCGTTCACCAGGACGCTGATGATGATAACGACGAACAGGAAGCTGGTGCCGCAGCGCGGATGGAGCCGGCTCATCGGGCGCACATTCTCCACCGTGAGCGGCAGTTGCGCCTCATAGCAGCGGATCGTCTTATGCTCCGCGCCGTGGTATGAGAATACGCGCCGCATGTCCTTCATCCGCGATACAAGCGCGAGATAACCGACGAACATCAGGATCTTGACCACACCCTCGAGCAGGTTGCGCACGATCAGGTGATCGTGTACCGGCCGGATCAAGCCGACCAGAAACGTCGGCAGCAGGAAGAAAAGGCCGACGGAAAAGCAGATCCCGAGCGCGACGGCAAAGTAGATGACCGCCTTCTCGAGCTTCTCCGAGCCAAGCTTCTTCTCCAGCCACAGGTCGAATTTCGACGGCTCGCTCTCATCCTCGTCCGGGTAATAGTCCGCAGAGAACATCAGCGCCTTAACGCCGCGGACTAGCGACGTGCCGAAGTTGACCACACCGCGGATGAGGGGCCAGCCGCAGATCGGATGCTTGTCCTTGATGAGCTTGAGATCCTCGACTTTCTCGACCAGCCCATCCGGCGAACGGACGACAATGGACTGCTTCTGCGGGCCGCGCATATAGATGCCCTCAATGAGCGCCTGCCCGCCGATGAGTGTTTTGAATTGCTCCTGGCTTGCGCCACTTTCGTTTTTCATTTGTGTGTTTGCCTTTCTTAGAGTTCTCCGACCGGGAGCCGGATGGTGACGAGCGTGCCGCCGCCGGAAGCATTTTCCAGGTCGAGCGTGCCGTTGTGCATGGTGACGATCTCATCGCACACGGCCAGGCCGATGCCGCTGCCGCGCGCCTTGCTCGAGCCTTTATAGAACTTCATTTTGACGTGCGGCAGCTCCTCTTCCGGGATGCCGGAACCGTAATCACGGATGCGCACGACGACAAATTTGTCCTCCAGATGAATGGAGGCGTCGATCTTTCCGCCCTCGCCGCCGTGCTTGGCCGCATTATCGAGGATATTCAGGAACACCTGGCGGAGCCGCGCAGGGTCGCAGGGGATCTCTGGGATCTCCTCGTCGTTTTCCAGATAGTTGAGTACGATGCCCTCCTGCTTCAGGCGGCTGCCGTACATAAAGACCGTGTCCTCAAATTCGGCGCGGATGTCATACTGCCCCACGTTGAGCGTGAAGCGGCCGTCCTGGAGCCGGGTGAATTCGAGTAATTCCTCCACCATATCAGTCAGCCGGCGCGTCTCACGCAGGATGGTCTGGATGCCGCGCCGCGTCTGCACGGGGTCGAGCTCCTCGGCTGCGAGCAGCGTCTCGCCCCAGCCGGTGATGGCGGTCAGCGGCGTGCGCAGCTCGTGTGAGACGGAGGAGACGAACTCCGACTGCATCTTCTCAGCCTGTCCGATCTTGATGGACATATCATTGATGGTGTCGGCCAGCTCGCCGACCTCGTCGTCGTAGCGTTTTTGGATCTGCACGCCGTAGCTGCCCGCGGCGATGCGCTTGGCCGTGGCATTGATCTCCCGCACAGGGCCAATGATCGAGCGGATAAAGAACTGGCTATTAAAAATAATGAGCGCGAGGATCGCGCAGCCGACCAGAACGGAGAACACG
>CAZJBT010000049.1:0-14428 GCA_964544345.1 uncultured Oscillospiraceae bacterium | reverse complement strand
GCAGCCTCGACTTCGAGCCGCGTCAGACCCATCTCCTCAAGAGAATAGTTGGTTGTGCCGACGCCTCTTTCATAGACCGCACCGTTCCAGCTCGCCATGCACGACGAGAAAAGAACGGGCACGCCATATCGCACATACTCCGGCGGGATCTCGTCTCGCTTAGCGCCGGCCACGTCGCTGACGAGGTTGCGGAAGTCAGAATAGAGCAGCAGGCTGGGATCATACTGCGCAGATTCGACAAAGCGCGTATAGTCCGTAAAATCGGAGACGAGCTTTTTGCCAAGCGCGTCGACGGATGCCCCCTCCGCTTTGCGAACTGAGTAGAGCGCGTCTCTGCTGTGACCTGCGGCGTTCATCATCAGCGCGCCGGTGCGACGGATGTTGTCGAGACTATCCTGTGTGATGGCCTTCCCCTGAAATGCGTCGAGCGCTGTCTGATACTGCGAGAGCATAAAGGTCGTCAGATTACACAGATAGAGCGAGTCGGCGATCGTGTCAGCCTGATCGAGCGCGCCTGAGAAAGCAGGGGAGAGCTGATCAGCCATCGCGACCGCTGCCTTATAGATGTCGAGGATTTTTCCGCCGGGCGTCAGCCCGACCAGCGTGTCGGCAGCCGTGCCGGCGAGCGACCAGGCATACTCCCAGGCGATATTTCCGGCCAAATTGCCATATTCGCTGCTCAGGCTGCCTGCAGCGCGATTGAGTTCTGTGGTATAGCTGTTGTATCGTTTGTCCTGAACTGTGGAAAGATATTCCATGTCATCGACAAAACCGGCGCTCCATGTGTAATAGCGTGTGGCAGTCAGCGTGGCGTTGAATAGTCCTGTCACTGCGCTCAGCGCGGTGGAGCCGGCGGAAAGCTGAGGAATGTCCAGCGGCGAGTCCACATCCAGCCACTTGGAAAAGTCTTTTACGAGATCCTGTACAACGTCGGCGCCGCCCGCGACGTCGGAAAAATTCTGCGCCAGGGAGCCAAGATCCGAGAGCGATTTACTGAGCGCCGAGGCAGCCGAGTCTGCCAGCTCGGTCTGCACTGTTTCAAATGGCCCTGCGAGCCGAAGCAATGCACTGACCTCCTTGTTGGAGCTAAAGCTGTCCACAAATGGAACAAAAAGCGTGAGATCGACCTCGTCTGCCAGGGAGAGCATCGCATATTTTGCTGCGTTGCCGTAATATTGTCCAATAGAATCGCCCAGCACCTCCGCTTTGCTAGGAAGGTCGGAGACCATCGTACAGTAGTCGCCGACAAGGTTCCAAAGCGTCTCCTCCGGCGCGAAGGCATAGACCGTCAGGTTAGAGCAGCTCCACTGGACATTCAGCAGGTACAGCATCTCCTTAAGCGGCAAGAAGTCGCGCAGCTCGCCCTCGACCTCCATGCTCGAGACATAGGGGAGCGGGAACGAAGAGCTGTATGGCTCAACGACGTCATTCGAGGTAATATCGATGAATACCCGCGCTTTTTCCGCCTCGAGATCTACCTCGACACGGTAAGCCCCGCGGCGGAAGGTATAACGGCTATTGTACGGGTCGAACGTCACGGAATCTGCGCCGGAAATGGTCATGATGTCCTCCGGCGTCATCAGGATCAGCTCCTCGTCGTGCAGTACGGCGTCCCATTCGGTTTCGCCGGGACAGGAGGACGAACAGATGCTGATTTTGCCGAGAATATCAGTGTTCTGCGCATCATCGAGCGCTGCGGCCAGGCATGGGAGCGCGAGCTGTACGAGCAGGATCGCCGCCAGCAGCAGAGTCAAAAGCCGTTTTTTCACTGGGATGCCTCCTCCTCCACGATCGTCTGCGCCATTGAATCAACCAGGGTGTGGTAGCCGCCGAGTAGGGCGTTTGACAGCTCCGGCGTCATTTCAATGCGCCACTCGCCGCTGCAGCGGGCCAACGAGAGCGTAACGTCAAACACCGCGGTGGGTACGTCGGACGCGCCGAGCGCATCGATCATCGCTTCCGACGCCTCCTCCTGGCTGGCGATATAAGATGGCAGTGCGGCAATGACGGCGGCGATATCTGCATTTGTGATCGAGACGTCCACGGTTGCTGTGTCGCCGTCTATGGCACAAGCGCCAAGCTCCGCCTCTACATGCCGGGACAGCGCGCCGTGCAGGTTTGAAAAATGAATGGAGCTGCCGCTCTGCAGCAGGCTGCCTGCTGTGCTGCCATCAAGCGCTGCGTATGCAGAGAAAAAGTCCTCGCAGACTGCAAGGAGAACCTCGCTGTCCGGCGCGGCCTCCATCTCATCGCGTTCTGATTCGCCGCTCATCTCAGCAGACGGCTGGCTTGTTTCGCTGTCCTGATCCTTCGCAGAGTCGGAAGATGCTTCACGTTCTGGATCAGGAGCTTCGCTCATCGCTTTGTCCCCGCTGCAGCCAGTGATGCACATGGCGAGGACGATGAGCACAGGCAAGAGCCAACCTTTCCTTTTCATAAACACACCTCTTTCATTCTCCCTGATTCCGTATTTTAGCACTGTCCCGATTCGGATGCAACTGGAGGAACGCCGCAAACTGTATTGGAGCGCACAGCCCTGCGAGCCGCGCATGCGGATTAGGGAACAGAAAAGCCGGCAGACTTCTGTTGAAACCTGCCGGCTTGTGGCGGAGAGATGGGGATTCGAACCCCAGAGACGCTATCAACGCCTACACGATTTCCAATCGTGCGCCTTCGACCAGCTCAGCCATCTCTCCACGGTGGCGCCGCCGCGGGTCGACTTTCACGGACAGCTTCATTATGATACAGGAAATTCCCAAGATTGTCAATATCCAAAACGCAATTCCGCCGCAACATTCCTGTAGATTTTTTTTCGGAATTGCAGTATAGTGAAAGAAAATAACAGGAAAGAAGGCGGCAATGTGGACGAGCTACAATCAGGCAGCGGTTTCCGAATGTTGTGCGGGCGGCTTGCGCTCCGCATCGTCTTCCTGGCGGCGGCGCTTCTGCTGCTTGCTAAGTTCGGCGGAGTATTGTTCTCTGTTCTGCTGCCGTTCCTGGCGGCGCTGCTGCTTGCTTGGGCGGTCAATCCGCTGATTCGCGGGCTGCAGCGGCACTTCGGCGGCTCGCGGCGGGTCTGGGCCGTTTGCTCTACGGCGCTCATCATGGTCGTTCTGGCCGTTGGACTTTCTGCCGTTGTCTATCTGGTATACAGTCAGATCCGGATCTTGGTCAACGACTGGCCTGATCTGCTCTCGTCATTTCTTGTCAACCTACAGACAGCGTTCGATCGGCTGACTGGTCTGCTTGGCGTGCAAGACGCCGCTGCCTCCGGGCTGGAAAGCGGCGTACAGTGGCTGCTTGAAAAGCTGACGGAGTGGCTGACCGGCTGGGATCCGCCTGTGCTTGAGAGTGCGGGCAACATCCTGACCGTGACGGCGAATCTGCTGATCACGGTGGCTGTGTTTGTGCTTGTGTCGTGTTATATCATGAGCGATTATCCGCGCTTCCGCTATCTGCTTGAGCGCGCGCTTCCGACCGGCGTCCAGTCCGGCTTGTCGAAGATCAAGCGCGCCGCGGCTTCCGCCATTGGCGGGTATTTCAAGGCACAGTTTATCCTCTCGGCGGTGGTCGCGGCCATTTGTCTGGTCGTGCTGCTGATCCTGCGGCAGCCGTTTGCGGTACTGATCGCGGTCGTCATCGGTATTGTCGATTTTGTTCCTATTTTCGGCAGCGGAATGATCCTGGTTCCGTGGGCGGTGATCTTATTGTTTACCGGAGGCTATACAAAAGCTGCGGTGCTGGCGGTGCTGGCCGGCGGTCTCTTCTTGTTCCGCAAACTGGCCGAGCCGCGCGTCGTCGGCGGACAGACCGGTCTTTCTACGCTGCTCTCGCTTGCCTGCATCTATGTTGGCATGCGGCTTGGCGGCGTGGTGGGTATGATCCTGGCTCCTGTTCTGTGTATGATGTTTATCAACCTTTATCACCTGGGCCTGTTTGACGCTACATTGGACGATTGCCGTGACTTTTCGCGTCATATCAGCAATATCCTTGGTGGAGGAATTGTTTAAATTTCGTTTTCTCAATGTACATAGTTTTTTCACAAATTGGCGATATGCTGATATCATCAAAAGCAAACCGAAGGGAGCGGTTTTCAAATGGAACAGAATTTTAACAACAATATGTATGAATCCGAACCGAATCTCCAGGCGCCGGCTCAGCCAGCGGCGGAGAAGAAGGAGACCCGGCATAAAAAGTTCTCGACCGGCCTGAAGGTCACGGCGCTCGTGCTCGTGGTTGCACTGCTCGGAGGAATCGGCGGCGGCGCGATCATGGCTTCCGTGGTCAACTCCATGGAATTCTCCGGTGCGGCAGAGACCCTCGCTGCCACGGGCGGTGATCCTGCGGATGCCGCTTCCGATCTGACTGCGACCGGCGTCAATACACCGATCCTGACTACGAGCAACACAGGGGACAAGACCATGACGCCGAGCGAAGTCTACGCACGCTATGCGTCCGCCGTCGTCGCGATCTCGGTGGAGTCGACCACCACGAACGTGTTCGGTCAGGTCTCCAGCTCGGCTAGTTCAGGCAGCGGCTTTATCATTTCTGAAGACGGCTATATTGTCACCAACTGCCATGTTATCGAGGACGGTACCTATATTAGCGTCATGCTGTTTGACGAGACAAGCTACGATGCGACTGTCGTCGGTTATGACACGGAGAATGACGTCGCTCTTTTGAAGATCGACGCGACCGGGCTGAACACCGTCGCCATCGGCGACTCTGACCAGATCGTGGTCGGCGAGCAGGTCTGCGCCATTGGGAATCCGCTTGGCGAGCTGACCTTCACGTTGACGTGCGGCCATGTCAGCGCACTCGACCGCGAGATCAACACCGATGGAAAGCCGATCAATATGTTCCAGACCGACGCGGCTATCAACCCCGGCAACTCCGGCGGGCCGCTGTTTGATATGGCGGGCAACGTCATCGGTATTACGACGGCCAAGTATGCCAGCGACGAGATCGAAGGACTTGGCTTTGTCATTCCGATCAACGATGTCATGAAAATAGTCAATGATCTCGTGCAGTACGGCCATGTGGTCGGCCGCGCCTACATGGGGGTTCAGGTGACCGATATGGCGAACGCCTCGATGTATAATCTTCCTGACGGCGCATACATCTACAGCGTTGAAGAGGGCGGATGCGCTGAGGCTGCCGGTATCCTCGCAGGCGACATCGTGACTGGACTTGGAGACGAATCGATCGAATCCTATTCCGATCTGGTCGCGGCGCTGCGCAACTATAAGGCCGGCGATACGACGACGATCACGGTGTTCCAGTCGGGCGCGTATAAAGACCTGACCATCACCTTTGATGAACGCCCGGCGGAGGATCAGGCGGATGCCTCGACTGAGACGCAGACGCCCGCCGGCGGCTCTGGAAGCTCTGGCTATGGAAACTGGCCGTTTGCGTACGGCTACGGTTACGCCGGCTGAGATGATTGAGCGCCGCGCCGGGAGCTTTCGGCGCGGCGCTTTAGCTTTAGAAGAAAAACCCGCGGCAAGGCCTGTCCTGCCGCGGGCTTGTTTTTTCACTCGAGGGAAACCAGGTAGTAGTAGACCGGTTGTCCGCCGGCGACCAGCGTGACCTCACAGTTCGGGCACGTCTGTTCAAACAGGGAAAGCGCCTGCTGCGCACGATCCTCGTCCACGCCTTCTCCGGAGTAAATGGTGATAAACTCTTTTTCCTGGCGTGCGGCATAGTCAGCGACCTGACGGAGCAGGGAAACCTCATCCGTTTCATTGGCCAGAAGCGTTTTGCCGCTGAAGGCAATATAGTCGCCCTCACGGATCTGCGCACCGTCAAAGTCGGAATTGCGCGCGGCGTAGGTGATCTGGATTGTTTCGACATTCTGGGAAGCAGTGGTCATATCCTCGATCAGGCTGGCGACCTCGGCATCCGGATCAAACGACAGCATGGCGGCGATGCCCTCAGGTACGGACGCAGTCGGGATAACAACGACGTTTTTCTCTGTCAGCGGGCCGGCCTGCTGCGCTGCCATAATGATATTTTTATTGTTGGGCAGCACCAGAACGGTGTCGGACGGCGTGCGGTTGACCTGACGGAGAATATCCTCGGTCGAGGGATTCATCGTTTGACCTCCCTGGATCAGGCCGTCAACGCCGAGATCGCGGAAGAGCGCTTCCAATCCTTCGCCGACACAGACGGACACGACGCCGAGCGGCTTCTCTGCGGGGGCGATCTCCGGCTCCTGCGGCTTGGCCTCGGCGACAGAGAGGACTTTCTCCGTGTGCTGGAGCTTCATGTTCTCGATCTTGACAGTGACAAGACCACCATAGGTCAGAGCTTCCTCGAGCACCTTGCCGGGATTGTTGGTATGGACGTGAACCTTAATGATCTCGTCGTCGTCCACCAGCACCAGGCTGTCGCCCAAGCCGGTCAGGAAGCTGCGCAGCAGCTCCGGAGACTTGTTTGTTTCGCGCGAGACGATAAACTCTGTGCAGTAGGCGAAGACGATGTCCTCCGTCTCGAATTCGGTGAAGTCCGCCTGATCCTTCAGTGCGGTCGCCGTCTCAGCGGTCAGCTCGATCATTTCGCCGCGCAGCGCGGCAAGCATGCCCTCGAGCAGATAGACAAAGCCGAGACCGCCTGCGTCGACCACGCCGGCCTTTTTCAGAACGGGATTCTGCTCCACCGTCTCTGCAAGTGCGGCGTTCGCATTCTCGATCATGAAAGCGAGCATGGCGTCCATGTCGCCATCCGGCGCGCTGTCCGCACCGGCATGCTCTGCCGTAACGCGCGAGACCGTCAGGATCGTGCCCTCGGTCGGCTTCATGACCGCCTTATAGGCTGCCTCGACGCCGCAGGCGAGTGCGCCGGCGAACCCGGCGCAGTCGATCGTCTCCATGCCCTTCATGAATTTCGCGATGCCACGGAACAGAAGAGAAGTGATGACGCCAGAGTTGCCGCGCGCGCCGCGCAGCATGGCGGAAGCGGCGGCCTGAACGATGTCGCAGAGCCTATCCTGCTCTGACTTGCGCAGCTCGCTGGCTGCGGCTGTCAGGGTCATGCTCATATTGGTGCCGGTGTCGCCGTCAGGGACGGGGAACACGTTCAACTCATTGATTTGCTGTTTGTGCAGCTCCACTGAAGCGGCGCCGTTGATAAGCATCTGCTTCATCAGAGCGCCGTCGATGGTCTGGATCATGAAACAATACACCTCCGTGTGCGGGAAACCCGCGAATCAGCCGGCCATAATAGAGTCGACAAATACGTTGACCTCACGCACTTCCGTGCCGGTCGATTTTTCCACGACGTAGCGAACCTCGTTGATGATGGACGCGCCGATCGTGGTGATGTTGACGCCTTGGTCAATGATGATATGCAGATCGATCGAAATGGAGTTGTCGTCGAGGAACGTGACGCGCACTCCCTTACTCATCGCTTCTTTGCGCAGCAGATGCACAAGGCCGTCGGTCATAGAGCGAACCGCCATGCCCTTGACGCCGAAGCAGTTCGTGGCGGCGGCGCCGGCAATGTTCGTGTAGACGCTGGTACTGACTGAGATATCGCCTTTTTCATTGTGCAGACGCATCATAATGCCTGACCTCCTTCAAAGAAATTGCCAAACTATTGTAGCCCAAAAAGGCGGAAAACACAAGTATTATTTCTGAACCAGAAGGCTTTCCTGCCAGATGTCCGGCGCGCGCAGCCCCAGAAGCTCAGCTACCGTAGCTGCGATATTGGCCAGCCCGAAGCAGTCCTGTTTGAGCGACAGGCCGTCGGCGGCGTTGCAGAGGATCAACGGGACAGGATTGAGCGAATGCGCTGTGCGGATGCTCGATGATCCGTCTTTCGCATAGTCGAGCATTTGATCGCTGTTTCCGTGGTCGGCCGTAATGAGAAGGGTATAGCCAAGCCGCTCTGCGGCGTCAGCCACGCGGCCGATGGCTTCATCGACCGCTTCGACCGCACGCACCACGGCTTGAAATACGCCCGTGTGGCCGACCATATCGCCGTTTGGATAGTTGCAGCGCAAAAAATCATACTTGCCGGACTCCATCGCGGCAAGGAGAGCTTCGGTGATCTCCGCTGCCTTCATCTCTGGCTTTTGGTCGAAGGGAAGCAGATCGGACGGGATTTCCTCATAGGTTTCCAGCTCCTCCGAGCATTTTCCGCTGCGGTTGCCGTTCCAGAAGTAGGTGACGTGGCCGAATTTCTGCGTTTCAGAGACTGCATATTCCCGGATGCCGTGCGCGCAGAGCAGCTCGGTCAGTGTGTTCTGAATGTCCGGCGGCGCGACAAGATAGCGCGACGGGATATGGCGGTCGCCGTCGTACTCGAGCATACCAGCATATAGAGCGCCAGTATAATCGCCGCGGTCAAAGCGGTCAAAGGACGGTTCCTCAAACGCACGGGAGATCTCCAGCGCGCGGTCGCCGCGGAAATTGAACAATATCACGCTGTCGCCGTTTTCGATCGGGCCGGCCGGCTTGCCGCCGCGCTCGATGACAAAGCCGGGGAGATCCTGGTCGATGCAGCCAAGCTCCGCCCGGTAGGCCTTAATGGCTTCTCTGGCGCTTGGAAACCGGCGACCCAGGCCGCGGACATGGATATCCCAGCCGCGGCGCACCATCTCCCAGTCGGCCTCATAGCGATCCATCGTGATTTGCATGCGGCCGCCGCCTGAGGCAATGGCGTAGCTGGATCCGCCGCCGGACAACTCGGCAAGACAGGCCTCTAGCTCGTCCACATAGACCAGCGCCGAGCTCGCCGGCACATCGCGTCCATCGAGCAGGATGTGGCAGCGGACGCGTTTTACGCCGTCCGCGCTTGCGCGTCGGAGCATAGCCTTCAGGTGCGCGAGGTTGGAATGGACGTTGCCATCGGAGAGCAGTCCGAGGAAATGGAGCGTACGATCATTGTCCGTACAGTTCTGCACCAGCTCTCTCCACACGTCTCCGTCAAAGAGCCGGCCGGACGCGATCGACTCGCCGACGAGCTTTGCGCCCTGCGCATAAATTTGGCCGCAGCCGAGCGTATTGTGACCGACCTCAGAGTTGCCCATGTCATCGTCGGACGGCAGGCCGACCGCAGTCCCATGCGCCTTGAGGCGGATATGCGGACACGACGCGAGCAGCCGGTCGAGGTTCGGCGTGGCTGCCGCGCGGACAGCGTCGCCTGCGCCGCCATCACCGCAGCCGACGCCGTCCATCACGATCAAAACGACCTTTTTCATTTGAATTCGTCCTCCAGATACTGCGCGCACCAGTTGATGAAAGCGGGGCAGACCTGCCTGCGTTCGGCCTTGTCGGAGCCGACCAGCTCGCCGCAGCGCAGCGTGCCGAACTTCGCCACGAAGGCATCGAGCATATCCTCGGATTTTGTGCACTGACGGTTGTTCTCATCTCCATAGGCGAGACCGAGCGCAAGCAGTGCGCCCGAGACGGCGCCGCACAACTCACCCTTGCGGGCGCCGCCGCCAAGAAATGCGCCGAGGTGGGAGGCCTGATCGGGCGTCAGGCCAAAACGTTCGCAGCACGCGCCAAGCACGGACTGACAGCAATTCTGACCGCTCTCGTGGAGCGCGGTGGCGGTTTCCTGGTAAGACATAAGGCATTCTCCTTTGCAAGCCTGCGAGCGGGCTTTTGTCGAAAGTAAGGCTATTCTACAACAAATCCGCGCACTAGACAACGGAAATCTGATATTTTCGCATCCAATGCGCGATCTGCAGGAAGTAGGCGACTGTCTGCGGTGTGGTCATGAGCTGTCCATACCAGGGCAGGCTGCGGTTCTCTGTCAGCAGATTCTCCAGCGCGCTGCGCCGGCAGAACGCAAGCAGGGGAGAATCGTTTGCGAGTTCGCGCCGCAGCAAGTCACTGACCGCCTGCATATAGGCTGGATTCCAAGTCTTGGGATACGGACTCTTCTTTCGTTCGACGATCTCATCCGGAAGGATATCGCGCATCGCGTGGCGCAGGAGCCCCTTCTCCCGGCCGTGATAGTCCTTATATTCCCAAGGCAGTGTGTAGAGGTATTCCACGATGCGCCGGTCGCAGAACGGTACGCGGATCTCCAGACCCGACCACATGCTCATGCGATCCTTGCGGTCGAGCAGCGTCTGCATGAACCAGCGCAGGTTGAGCACCATCATCTCCTTCATCCGTGTCTCCTGCGGCGAGGTTTCAGGCAGCACGTCGACGGTGGAGAGCGTGTCGCGGTAGCGCCGCATGACATATGCGTGCGGATCCTCCTCGGCAAGCACCTCCGGCCGAAGGAAGGAAGCGCGATAGTCTGTCGTCTGCGCCCACGGGAAGCCGTTGACAGCCCGCACATCCGGATCGCGGTACCACGGATAGCCGCCGAATATCTCATCCGCGCACTCGCCGGAGAGCACAACAGTGTGCGTGTTTCGCACAGCGCGCGAGAGCAGGAGCATCGACGCGTCCACATCCGCCATGCCCGGCAGGTCGCGCGCCTCGGCCGCCTCATACAGTGCCGACACAAGCTCCGGTGTGTCGAGCGTCACCTGATGATGATCTGAATGCAGGAATTGCTGCATGATCTGGATATAGGCGTTGTCGGAATTGGGCTGGAATTTGCCCGACTGAAAGTACTTTTCGTTGTCCACATAATCGACGGAATAGGTGCTGACCGCGCCGAGTGTGTTTTTTGTGACGGAAGAAATGATTGAGGAATCCAGGCCGCCGGACAGGAAGGTGCACAGCGGGACATCGGAGACAAGCTGGCGCCGGATCGCGTCGGTCACCAGAAATCTCGTCTTTTCGCATGCCTGCTCAAACGAATCGGTGCACGCCGCATCGTGCAGCTTCCAGTACTGCGAAAGCTGCAATCCCTCGGCCCCAAAATAGGCTGCCTGGCCGGGAAGAAGCTCAGAGACATCCCGAAATACGCCCAACCCCGGCGTGCGGCCCGGGCCAAGAAACATGATATCGTAAAGTCCCTCATGTGTGATCTCCGGCTTGACGTCCGGATGCGCCAAGAGCGCCTTCAGCTCCGAACCAAAGATCAGGCTGCCGCCCCGCAGTGCGTAAAAGAGCGGCTTGACGCCCATCGGGTCGCGCGCGAGAAACAGCCGTCGTGTGCGCGTCTCAAATACGGCGAAGGCGAAGATGCCATTGAATTTTGAGCAGCATTTTGCGCCCCAGGCGTGATACGATTTGAGTACCACCTCTGTGTCCGAGTGGCCGTCAAAGGCGTATCCAAGCTGTGCAAGTTCATGGCGCAGCTCCTCGGTGTTGTACAGCTCGCCATTGTATGCGAGAACCAGCCCGTCAAACTCCATCGGCTGACGCCCGTGCTCCAGGTCGACGACGGCAAGCCGTCGGTGGATCAGAACACAGCGCGATGAGTGGTACGTGCCGTGCTGATCCGGGCCGCGCCGTGAGAGCGCTCTCGACATTTCCTCATAGTACGGCGCGCTGCACTCGAGCAGCCGGTCAGTCGCAATTTCTCCTGCAATTCCACACATATGAAAATTCCTCCTTGCACATTCTCATATCTAGAGTATGCCCAAAGAGGAATGTCCGGTTAATTCAAAACTGTGTTTGTGTTGGAAAAGAGCGCATGGATCCGCTGCAGCAGCGGTTGGTATTCCGGATCGGACTGAATTCGATCCGGTTTCAGAAATTCTGCGCAGGCCTGCTGTGCCGTTTTCAGCGTCTCCATATCGTCCATCAGGTTGGCCATGCGGAATGCGGGCAGACCATGCTGACGCGCACCGAAAAAGTCGCCGGGGCCGCGCAGCGCGAGATCCTCCTCGGCGATGCGAAAGCCGTCATTCGTTTTGCACAGCGCCCGGAGCCGCGAGAGCGTCTGCTCATTTTTATTTGAGGAGACCAGCACACAGAACGACTTTGCGCTGCCGCGCCCGACCCGCCCGCGGAGCTGATGGAGCTGCGAGAGTCCAAAGCGGTCGGCATTCTCAATGACGATCAGCGTTGCGTTTGGCACGTCCACACCGACCTCGATGACCGTGGTAGCGACCAGAATATCTGCCTCGTGCGCGGCAAAAGCGCGCATGATGCGCTCTTTGTCCGCACCCTTCATCTGCCCGTGCAGCAGCGCGACGCGGAGGTCGGGAAATACGCTTTTCTGCAGCGCCTTGGCCCAGGTCTCGGCCGATTTGAGCGACATCGTCTCGCTTTCCTCCACGGCCGGACAGACGACAAACACCTGATGGCCGGCCTCTGCCTGTTTGCGGATAAATGCGTTGAGCCTGGCGCGGTAGCTTTCGTCCACCAGAAATGTGTCGACTGTCTCGCGTCCCGGCGGCAGCTCGTCAACGATGGATACGTCGAGATCGCCATAGAGCATCAGCGCCAGTGTACGCGGGATCGGCGTCGCCGACATGACGAGCAGATGCGGCTGTTCGCCCTTGGCCTGGAGCGCGCCGCGCTGCGCCACACCAAAGCGGTGCTGCTCATCGGCGATGACAAGGCCGAGCCGGAAAAATTCAGTGGATTCAGAGAGAAGCGCGTGTGTCCCAATGATAAGCTGCGCGCGCCCGTCTGCAATGGCTGCGCGGGCATTGCGCTTTTCGGCCGAGCCCATCGAGCCGGTGAGCAGGACGGTTTCGATGCCAAGCGGCCGAAACAGCGGTGTGAGCGTCTCGGCGTGCTGCTCGGCCAGGATCTCAGTCGGCGCCATCAGCGCGGTTTGACAACCGTTTTTTGCCGCGAGAAAGGCAGCGGCGGCAGCGATCATCGTCTTTCCGCTGCCGACGTCGCCCTGTACCAGCCGATTCATTGGTCTGCCGCTCGTCAAGTCGGACACGATCTCACCGATCGTGCGCATCTGCGCGCCGGTAAGCTGAAAGGAAAGCGCCTGCAAAAAAGCAGTCAGATCGCAGTCTGCAAACCGGAGACCGCAGACGGCCGACCGCCGCGCGCGCAGCAGCGTCAGCTTGGCGGAAAAGACGAAAAACTCCTCAAACGTCAGCCGCCGCTTCGCGCGGGCAAGCATCTCAAACGTCTCCGGGGTGTGGATGGTCTGATAGGCTTCCTGCGCGCTACAAAGGTCAAATTTCTCGCGCATCGCCGCAGGCAAAAGCTCTGGCAGCTCGGGCAGACAGGCGTCGAGCGCCAATTGGATGGTGCGTATCATGGCCTTGTTGGACAGACCAGCCGTCAGCGGGTAGACCGGCAGGATCCGCCGCGTCATCACGCCGGGCTGGTCGCATGGCTCGACCGTGGGATTTTGCATCTGATAACCGATGAAATCGCCGCTGACTGCGCCATAAAAGAGATATTCCTGCCCGTATTGCAGCCGTTCAGCAGTGTATTTCTGATTGAAAAAGGTGACATTTAGCCGCGCGGTGGCGTCTGCGACGATGACCTTCGTCAGGTCAAGTCCCTTGCGGATGTGTGACGTATGCGGCTGCGAGACAACCATGGCTCGAAAGCAGGCCGGCTCATCCGGGATCAGATCCTGGATTTCGACCAGCTTCGTTCGATCCTCATATGAGCGCGGAAAATAGCAGATCATATCGTAGACCGTACGGATGCCGAGCGTCTCAAAGAGAGCGGCTTTTGCTTTTCCAACGCCTGGAAGCTGGGTCACACTGCCGTTTAACTGCATTTCAGATTCGCCTGCCTGTCAGAAAATTGAAAAAGAATGCGGGCGGCACCGGGCAATGCGGCGGCCGCCCGAGAAGGACGATGCGGTCAAATGCGCGCAACGCCGGAGCGCTTCGCGGCCTCTGCCACTGCAGCGGCGACGGCGGGAGCGACACGCGGGTCAAACGCCGCGGGGACGATATACTCTGCGCTCAGCTCCTTGCCGACGAGGTCGGCCAGCGCGTGTGCGGCGGCCATCTTCATTTCCTCGTTGATGTCGGATGCACGAACGTCGAACGCGCCGCGGAACACGCCCGGGAAGGCAAGTACGTTGTTGATCTGGTTTGGAAAGTCGCTGCGGCCTGTGCCGATGACTGCGGCGCCGGCAGCCTTCGCCTCGTCCGGCATGATTTCCGGCACGGGGTTGGCCATCGGGAAGAGGATGGGCTTGTCCGCCATCGAGCGAACCATCTCCTGTGTCACAAGCCCCGGCTTGGACACGCCGATGAAAATGTCAGCGCCGCGCAGCGCATCGGCCAGTGTGCCTGAAATGTTTTCCGCATTGGTAAGCGCGAGCAGCTCCTTTTTCTCCTCATTCAGGTCGGTGCGGTCGCGGCTGATGGCGCCCTTTGAGTCGCAGATGATCGCGTTTTTCAGACCCATCGAGTGCAGCAGGCGGAAAATTGCGGTACCTGCCGCGCCTGCCCCGGAAAAGACGGCGGTGACGTTCTCAAACTTTTTGCCGACGATCTTGAGCGCGTTGATCAGCGCAGCGGCCACGATGATCGCGGTGCCATGCTGATCGTCATGGAAGATCGGAATGTCGCAGCGCTCTTTCAGCTTGCGCTCGATCTCAAAGCAGCGCGGCGCGGCGATATCCTCGAGGT
>CAZJBT010000048.1:0-14463 GCA_964544345.1 uncultured Oscillospiraceae bacterium | reverse complement strand
GGCTCCATCGCCATCGACGGCATCAGCCTGACGGTGGCTGCGGTCGGCAAAGAGGAATTCCAGGTCTCCATCATCCCGCACACCGGGAGTGAGACGATCCTGCTGACCAAACGCTCTGGCGACCGGGTGAATCTGGAGAACGACGTGATCGGGAAGTATGTCGCAAGCCTTTTGCGGCCGAGCGCAGCGCCGCGGCGGGAGAGCGGCATCACCCTGGAATTTTTGGCCGAAAACGGCTTTTAACACGCAAAGACGGGAGGAATCAAAATTGTCTTTTGAGTACAGTACCATTCCGGAGGCGCTCGAAGCGCTGCGGGCGGGCAAGCTGATCCTGTGTACGGACGACCCGGATCGGGAAAATGAGGGCGATCTCATCTGCGCCGCACAGTTTGCCACAACGGAGAACGTCAACTTTATGGCGACGCACGGCAAGGGCTTGATCTGCACCCCGATGTCGGCGGAGATCGCGCACCGGCTCGGTCTGCCGCAGATGGTGTCTGAAAACACGGACAACCACTGCACGGCGTTTACCGTCTCCATCGATCATGTGGACACGACCACCGGCATTTCCGCTGAGGAGCGCGGGTACACCTGCCGCGCCTGCTGCGATCCGGAGACAAAGCCGGAGGAGCTGCGCCGTCCGGGTCATGTGTTTCCGCTGGTGGCTCGCCGCGGCGGCGTTCTGGCGCGCAACGGCCATACGGAGGCCACAGTCGATCTGTGCCGGCTGGCGGGTCTGACCGAGTGCGGGCTTTGCTGCGAGATCATGCGCAGTGACGGCACTATGATGCGCACGGCGGAGCTGCAAGCCATGGCGCAGGAGTTCGGTTTGTGTTTTATCACCATCCGGGATCTGCAGGACTATCTCCGCCGCCATGAGCGCCATATGCGCCGTGAGGCCTGTGCCAAGCTGCCCACCGCGCATGGCGATTTTCAGATTTACGGCTATGTCAACGACATCACCGGCGAGCACCACGTGGCGCTCGTCTGCGGCGAGATCGGCGACGGTGAGGACTTGCTCTGCCGTGTGCATTCGGAGTGCCTGACCGGCGACGTGTTCGGCTCAGCTCGCTGCGACTGCGGCGCGCAGCTTCAGGCTGCAATGGAGATGGTGCAATCTGAGGGGCGCGGCGTCATCCTCTACATGCGGCAGGAGGGGCGCGGCATCGGCCTGATCAACAAGCTGCGCGCGTATGAGCTGCAGGAGCAGGGGCGCGATACTGTGGAGGCCAATCTGGAGCTTGGCTTCGCGCCGGATCTGAGGGAGTACTGGAGCGGTGCGCAGATTTTGCAGGATCTGGGCGTAAAATCACTTCGGCTGCTGACGAACAATCCCAGCAAGCTCTACGGGCTGGAGGGCTTTGGCTTCCGCATCAAAGAACGCGTCCCGATCGAGATCGAGCCGGGACAGTACGACTTGAAATATCTCCGCACGAAGCGTGAGAAAATGGGACATATTTTCAAGACGATCCACGTTTGAGTGAACTGATCCGTCAAACAGCGGCAAATGCCGCGCAACAGATATAGGAGGAATTACAATGAGCATTCAGATTTTAGAAGGAAACGTCGTCGCCCCTGAGGGAATGCGGGTTGGCATCGTCGCATCCCGTTTCAACAGCTTTATCGTCCAGAAGCTGCTCGACGGCGCTGTGGACGGACTGGTCCGGCACGGCGTCGCGGCAGAGGCCATCACCGCGTGCTGGGTTCCCGGCGCGTTCGAGATCCCGGTCGCGGCGCAGCAGATGGCGCGCTCGGAGCAATATGACGCGGTCATCTGCGTCGGCGCGGTGATCCGCGGCTCCACTACCCACTATGAGAGCGTCTGCGCCGAGGTGTCCAAGGGCATCGCCTCGGTCGGCCTGCAGACCGGCAAGCCGGTGCTGTTCGGCGTGCTGACCACGGAGAACATCGAGCAGGCCATCGAGCGCGCCGGCTCCAAGGCGGGCAACAAGGGCTATGATTGCGCGCTGTCGGCCATTGAGATGGTCAATCTGATGCGGCAGCTTGGATGATCCGCACGCTGATTTTTGACTACGACGGCACGCTGCACGATACGGCGCGCCTGTACGGCAATGCGTTCCGGGACGCGTATCGCTATCTTGTGTCCGGCGGCTGGGCGCAGGAGCGGGAGTATGCGGATGAGGAGGTTTCCGGCTACCTGGGAATGACGGCGCAGGAAATGTGGGATCGCTTTATGCCGCAGCTTCCGGAGGCGGTCAGGGATGAGGCCAGCGCCATGATCGGCAGCCGGATGATCGCGGCGATCGAGGACGGCGGAGCGACACTCTATCCCGGGACGGAGGCGACGTTGGATGTGCTGAAGGAGCAGGGTCTTGAGATGGTGATCCTCTTGAACTGCGGGTCTGCGTATCTCGCAGCGCACCGGGTCGCCTTCCAACTCGACCGCTGGTTTTCCGGCTATTATTGCAGCGGAGACTATGCATTTGCGCCCAAAGAGGAGATCTTTACCGTGATCCGACAGCGCCATCCAGGGCAGTATGTCATGATCGGGGATCGAGCCTCGGATCTCAAGGTCGCCGAAGTGCATTCCATCTTCTCGATCGCCTGCGCCTACGGCTTCGGCGGCGCGGAAGAATGGAGCAGCGCAGATCGAATGATCCAGAGCATCACGCAGCTCCCTGCGCAGCTCCACACGCTGTGTTGATTGCTTTGGGTACACCCTGCCTAGTGAGCGCTTGCAGGACTACTGTCTGCGCGTATTGTATTTGCAGGGCAAGCTCTGAAAAGAGAAATGCTCCGGAGGTTTGCGATACGGCAAACCTCCGGAGCACTTTTTTGTTCTGCCGGACGTTTGTAATGGTTTGTGTCAATTGATCACTGAAACTGAACGATCGGCCACAAGCCGTTGCTTTTTTTGTATCTGTTATGTGGTATAATTTTAGTTAGGAAATAAAACTAAGATTTGGGGAGCGGTTCGCGGCTGAATCACAAGGCGCGGAGCCTGCGGCTCCTGGGGAGGAGGAAGATCGGAATGGAGCTGTCCCAATTGCAGTATTTCGTCATGGTCTCACAATGCGGGAAGATCAAAGACGCCGCGCAGGCGCTGAACATCAGCCAGTCAGGCATCAGCATGGCAATCTCACGGCTGGAAGAGGAGCTGGGCGTGGAGCTGATCGAAAAGGACGGACGAAACATCCGGATGACAAAAGCCGGCCGAACCTTTGCCAGCATGGTCGCCCCCGCGCTGGCGAGCCTGGATCATGCAAAGCAGGAGATCATCCGGCGCAAGAGCCAGGTGCTGGCGGTCATCACGCTCTCCTCGGAGGATGCGGATTACAGCAACCGCCTCAGGATACGGTATCTGCAGGAGAGCCGGCCGAAGGTTCGGTTTCTGCAGTCGACCGACATGCGCTTTGCGACCGAAAACAAGCTGATATCCGGCGCGGTCGATTTCACCATTACCTATGACCCGCAGGACGACACGAACATTGAATCATTTAAGATCCTCGATGAGCCGGCCTTTGTGCTGCTTCCGGCGTCGGATGCGTATGCCGGCGCTAAGAGCGTTTGCCTGAGCGAGCTGAAAAAGCATTCCTTTGTGACCTGCCCGGAGGGATATGGAGCGCGGCTCTGGTTTGACGCGGTGTGCGGGCGAGCGGGATTCCGCGCCAGAGTCAGACACGAAGAGACGGATGAGCTGGGCGTTCGAAGCGTAGCTTGGGTGATGCAGGCATCTACGCTGGTCGGGTGGAGCAGCCTGCCGAACGCGGGCGGGCCGGATTACCATGACCGTCTTGTCCGGGCGGTTCCCTTGGAAGAACCGTTTTGCCGCCGCCATCTGTATCTTTCTTACCTCAAGAATCGAAAGCTGTCGCCCGAGGCGGCGGACTTTCTGGCGTTCGTGCGGCGCTGTGCGGCGCTGTCGATCGCAACGGGTGTGCTGCCCGCTCCATATGATTATGCGACAGGCGTGCTGTTGGGAGAGCCGGATGTCGGCTCGGGAGAGGATGCCTGACACTTTGGACTATCATGGATCCCCGTTGAAAGGCTCTGCCGTTGGCAGAGCCTTTTTTGTCGGCCTTCTCCAGGCGATCCATCACGCCGAGTGAACGATCGTACAAAAGCCGTTGCTTTTCTTTATGCTTGTTATAGTCTACAATTTCAATAAGACGTTAACGGCTTGCATTGCTACATAATCACAAAGAAAAGAGGAGATCGCTTATGATGATCGACGCGTATTCCCATGCGGCGCCGAGCAGTTATATCGATACGATGCGTAAGCTGGGAATTCAGGATCATCCGTTCATTCCGCACCATCTCAGCAATATGGACGAGCGCAGAGAGTTTCTGAGCCGGTTTCCCGGACTGAAAAATGTTGTCGCGCCGATGGAGCTGTTCCTTAGCTATGACAAGGAGCCGGACACGCTCGACCGGATGTCGCGCATTTTCAACGAGGGCATGGCGGAGCTGGCTGAGCAGAACGCGGACATCATTGCTGCGGCCGTTGCTACGGTTCCGATCCACAGCGTGGACAGCGCCCTGCGCGAGGCCGAGTATGCTGTCAAGAAGTTGGGCTTGAAGGGCATCATGCTCCCGTGCAGCTTTTTCGGCAAGGATCCCGCTTCACCGGAATTCCGACCGCTGCTTCAACTGATGGCGGAGCTTGATCGCCCGATTTGGCTGCATCCGAACCCGTCGATCTGCGGCCGCCCGTTCAATCCAAAGGGCGGCGGCTGGGAGATGCTCTCCGACACGGCGGATGTGATGCTGCATCTGGCCTGCTGCGGCATTTTCGAGGAGTGCCCGAATCTGAAAATCGTCTGCCATCACGGCGGCACCTATATCCCGCTGTTCCACACAAGGCTGAAGTCCCAGTATTTCTACGACGTCGGCGACGTCTCGCTGAAATATGCCCCGGACTATGTGGAGCCGGATCATACGGAACAGCTTCGGAATTACGAAAACCTGAAGAGGTTCTATGTCGACACGGCGTATTACAACCTGTGTGCGCCGCAGATCCGAACCAGCCTGGATTTCTTCGGCTCGGATCATGTCCTGTTCGGCACGGACTTCCCGCTGCCGACTGACGCGGAGGTGGCGCCCAACATCGAGTCGATCCGGGCGCTCCACCTGTCCGAAGAGGAGGAGGAGAAGGTATTCCACGGAAATATCGAGCGGCTGCTCGGCCTTTGAGTCCTTCTGAAATTTTTGAAAAGAGGAGAACGCTTATGATGATTGACGCGTATTCCCATACGATGCCGTACAGCTACTGCCGGGCGCTGCTGAATCTGGGTATTACCGATCACAAAAATATTCCGCGCTATCTGGCGGATATGAACGACCGCCGCGCGCTGCTCGCAGACTTCCCCGGCACAAAGAACATCAGTATTCCGATGCAGCTTCCGTTTCAGCACCGCCTGCCGGATGAGGCGATGGAGGATCTGGCACGCATCTACAACGACGCGCTGGCGGAGCTGGAAGCGCAGTTCCCTGACATGATCGCCGCGTCGGTCGCGGCCGTGCCGATCCACAGCGTGGAGAGCGCCATGCGCGAGGCCGAGCGTGCGATCACCAGGCTCAGCCTGAAGGGGATCCTGTTGCCGTGCGATTTCTTTGGAAACGAGCCGTCGTCCCCGGAGTTTCGACCCTTGCTCGACATGATGGCGGAGCTCGACCTGCCGATCTGGCTGCATCCGTGCCCGGTGATCTCGAGCCGCAAACCGGTCACAGGCAGCGGCGGCTGGGAGATGCTTTCCGACACGGCGGACGCGATGCTGCATCTGGCCTGCTCCGGCGTATTTGAGGAGCATCCCGACCTCAAGATCATCGCCCACCATGGCGGCTCCTTTGTTCCGCAGTTCCACACGCGCCTGAAATCCCAATATTTCTGCGACATGTTCGAGACGACCAGCAAGTATGATCCGAGCTATGTCGAGCCGGATCGCACGCTGACGGATATGTATTACGAGAATCTGAAAAAGTTCTATGTGGATACGGCCTACTATGGGAACTGCCCGTCCGCGATCCGCCTGTGTCTCGATTACTTCGGCGCAGACCATGTTTTGTTCGGGACGGATTTCCCTCTGCCGACGGAGGCTGAGCTGGCACCGAACATTGAGACGATCCGCGCTCTTGGTCTTCCTTCGGATGAGGAGGAGAACATCTTCCATGGGAATATCGAGCGCCTTCTTCATCTGGAATAACCGCATCGACGGGTGCAAAAAAAATTATGGAGGGATCAATATGAAACGAATCAGCAAAATCCTGGCTCTGCTTCTTGCGCTGGCCATGGTGTTCGGCGTTCTGGCCGCCTGCGGCTCGGACGGCGAGACCGAATCGCAAACGCCTGATACCCAGGATAACGGCACTGCCTCCGACGGATCGGAGAGCGACGGAGACGGCGCGGGAACGACTGACGCAGGCGGCAGCGACGGTGCAAAGGATTACTCTTTGACCATCGGCGTGGCCACGGCCAACACGACGCATGACCTGAGCGCGTCCGTGATGCGCACCCAGGTCAGAATGATCTATGAGCCGCTGTTTCGCGAGGATCCGGAGACCGGCGAGATCGTGGGCAAGCTGGCCGAGTCGTATGAGTACATAGACGACACGACGATCCGCGTGAAGCTGCGCGAGGACGTCTATTTTACGGACGGTCAGCAGATGACCGCCGAGGATGTCCTGTACAGCTATCGGGACATCTGGGCGGCCGGTATGCGCGCGTCGTACTTTGTCTGCTACGACTGGGAGAACACCAGCATTCTTGACGACTTCAACATCGAGTTCAAATTCAATCAGGTGTATGGCCCGGTCGTCTCTTACATGATCGAGTGGGGCATTGCCTGCGCGGAGGACTACGTCGGTGAAACCCCGGCGGACGCGGACAAGTGGATGTCCAGCCCGAATGGCACCGGCCCGTACTACTGTGTGGAGAACATCGCTGCATCGCACGTCACCTACAGGCTGAAAGCCGCGGAGGACTACTGGGGTGAGCTTCCGGTCTGCACGGAGGCTACCTACAGATATTATTCCGAGCTTTCCACCATGTATATGGACTTCGAGACCGGCGCGCTCGATGTTGCCTGCGGCATTTCCTCGACAGATGCGCAGCGCGTGCTCAGCGGCGAGTGCCCGGCATTCACCGGCTACTATGTGAACCCGATCAAGGACGTTCTGACCGTCGTTCTTCCGGAGGAGACCGCTGCGTTTGACGACGTCCGCGTCCGCGAGGCATTCTTCAAATCTGTTGACCGCGAGAATGTTGCGATCGCCATGTACGGCCCGCTGTATATGGAGGCAGACTCGATCCTCCCAAAGGCGGTGAAATACTATGAGTCTCAGGCGGACAGCATTCCGGCCTATGATCCGGAGGGCGCAAAGGCGCTGTTGGCCGAGGCGGGCTATCCGGATGGCATCAGTCTCCGCCTGATCGTCACGCAGGACATGCAGGTGCTGGCCGAGGCGCTGCAGGCGTCGCTTGCATCCGGCGGCTTCAACATCTCGGTCGAGAGCTACGATGCGGCCACCGCGATCCCGATGTTCAAAAGCATGGAGTCTGATTTTATGTGCAAGCAGTCCGACGGCGGCGCGTATATCAACGAGCCGGGTCTGCTGGTCGATACGCTCGGGCCGAACTCTGCGCTGATCCCGTGCGGCATGGAGGACGATGCGTGGGTAGAAGCGTTCACGCAGGCGCAGTACACGCGCGGCGACGAATCCCGCGCTGCCGGCTTCGCGGCCATGCAGGAGTGGGGCGTTGGGGAGTACCGGATGCTCCCGATTTGTGAACGCGCCAATATGACGGTCTACAATGCCGATAAGCTCGTCAGTTTTGAAATGATGTGCGCCGACGAACCGGCTGCGCTCTACGCCGTGTTCCAATGATCGAGCGCAGAAGCAGTTCTGCAAAAAGCGCAAGGAGTATTTTTGATCTGAGCGTTCCGGGATGAGCGGAATCTCCGGCGCGGCCAGGCCGCCGGATGCCAGACCGAAAGCACAGCGCCCCAAAGGTTAGATCTCATTCTGACCTTTGGGGCGCTTTTTGCACGGCAGCCATGGAAAGCTGCTGCCTTATTCAGCCTCTGCGTCGATTTCCTCGCAGATGCGCACGAAATTGTCCACGATCGGCTTCGGGTACAGGCTGCACCAACAGCATGCACGCTGAACCGGCTCCGCGTCCAAAACTGGCACTAGGGAGATCGCCGGATCGAGCGCAACGGTGTTGTGCTGGTTGACCATTGCATAGCCGAGCCCCGTGGTGATATAGTCTGCGAACGTATTTATCTCGTCGAGCCGGCGGGAATTGCCGCTGTGCGAGACTTCTGCGACCGCTCCGTTGTCATGGCTCCCGGCGTCTTGCTCAAGAGCCTGGCGCTTCAGATGCGGGCCTGTCAGCGAACCGGAGAGACTGGCGACGTCATCAACGGTAAACGACTCCGGCATCTCGTCGAACTGCTCTCTCAGCAGCGTAATACAAATCGGCTCCGACGTCTGGTGGAAAAACCGGATCCGGTCATCGGTGTTTCCGCCGCGCAGCAGCGTGACGCCAATGTCGCAGGTTCCAGCCAAAAGTGCGGCGCGGAGCTGCTGGAAGTCCAATCGTTCGTAGCGGATCTGAACCTCTGGGTACCGCTCGCAGAAGATCCGGATCGCCTTCTTCAGCGGCGCGTCAAAGAGCTGATCGCTCAAGATCGCAATGCGCAGCTCTCCGATGAGTCCCTTGTCGATCGATACGGCGCGCTGACACAATTCCTTGTAGCTGTCGTAGATCTGTTTGAGACCCTCGTAAAACGCCTGCCCCGCAGCGGTCAGAGAAATGGTGTGACCCGTGTGCGTAAACAGCTTGAAGCCCAGCTCATCCTCCATGCTTTTGATCTGACGGCTCAGCGTCGGCTGTGTGGTATAGAGCCGGTCGGCGGCAACTGTATATTTCTTCAGTGCTGCCAGCTCCAGAAAGTACTGCATCTGTGTCGTTGTCATGGCAGTTTCCTCCGGATCGTTCCTGATGATTTGATTATGACAGAATCCAGAAACGAAGTCAACGGCGGGCTTGGAATACGGAATTGGAATATTTTTATTCCAAAATTGAAATTGAACCAAACCCTGCAGACATTTATAATTTAATTAGTTCGTATGCTACGGAAGATTTGCAGACAGAAAGGATGCTTGTTGAATATGAGTAGTCGCTATTCCCATCTTCTAAGCCCGATCAAGATTCGCGGCATGGTTCTGAAAAACCGCCTGTGGTCTGGCAATGCGCTGCCGCACTATTTGCAGGGGCCGGAATCTTGGCCGAGCGAGCAAGTGATCGACCATATGGTGCGTATGGCAAAGAACGGCGCCGCTGTCGTCACCTTTGCCGACTGGACTTGGGAAGGTCAGCGCACAGAGTCCTTCAACGTGGATGGCAAGCACTTCCCGATGTACGATATCAACGACCCGTCGCTGCAAAATTACCTCTGCCAGATGACGGATCAGGTGCATTATTATAATTCCCGCATCTCCATCGCCATTATGCCGACCCGCTATATCGCGGGCTATGACGTGAGCAACTACAAACTGCCGGCCCCGCCCTCTGATGCCAGCCTGGGTGTCATCAACGACAGGCCGGAGGACATCACGGAGCTGCACATCAGAGGCGCGGTCAACGGCGAGGTCAAGGAAATGACCCACGAGATGATCCGCGGTCTCATCGAGCAGGAGGCACAGAAGATCCTGTTCTACAAGACCATGGGCTTTGACCTGTGCACGCTTCACTTTGCCTATAACCAGAATCTGTTTGCCCGCTTTATCTCACCGATCGGCAACACCCGTACGGACGAATACGGCGGCTCTCCGGAGAAGCGCAGCCGCTTCGCGATCGAGCTGTGCAAGCGCATCCGCGAGCTGTGCGGTAAGGATTTTCCGATCGAGATGCAGATCTCGGGCGCTGAGATCGGCGGCAATACCATCGAGGATATGTGCATCATCGCCAAACAGCTCGAGGGCTACGTCGACGTCTTCCAGATCCGCGACGGCTCCGCGAACAACTCTCACCCCGTCGGCTACAATTCCACCGAGCACGATTATCTGACGCTGCACTACTCCGAGGCGCTCAAGAAGTCCGGCACAACGATCCTCTGCAACCCGATCGGCGGCTTCCAGATGCTTGATGACGCAGAAGAAATGATTGCCAACGGCAAGGCTGACTTTATGGGCGCTGCGCGCGCGTTCATCTGCGATTTTGACTACTACAAGAAGGCGCTCGAGGGTCGCGGCGAGGATGTCACGCCTTGCGTGCGCTGCAATAAGTGCCATGTCCCGAGCATCACTGATACCTGGCTGAGCTTCTGTACGGTCAATCCGGAGATGGGCATTGCGCACAAACTTGATTTCCTGACCGAGCCGGCCGGCGCGCCGAAGAAGGTTGCTGTTATCGGCGGCGGCCCTGCGGGGATGCGCGCTGCGCTGTACTGTGCCGAGCGCGGCCATGACGTCACCCTCTATGAAAAGACCGACTACCTCGGCGGCCAGCTCAAGCACGCGGATTACTTCAAATTCAAGTGGCCGCTCCGCCGCTACCGTCTGTGGCTCGTCGCGCAACTGAGTAAGAAGGGCGTCAAGGTTGTCCTCAATACCAAGGCGACGCCGGAGATGCTCAAGCCGGTCGGCTATGACGCCGCGCTCATCGCCATTGGCGCGATACCGAAAAAGCCGCCGGTCAAGGGGGTCGAAAAGGCCATCAGCCATTTCGCCGTCTGGGGCAGGGCAGACCAGCTTGGACAGAAGGTCGTCGTGATCGGCGGATCCGAGTCCGGCTGCGAGACCGCGATGTATCTGGCTGAGGAAGGCATAGATGCGACTGTTCTGACCCGCTCGGCGGTGCTTGCGCCTGACACCACGCCGATCCACTACCGCCAGGACTTCACGAACTATCATACCAAGCTTGAGAAGTTTCATGCGATCAAGCGCGCTGCTGCGACGGAGGTCGGCGACGGCTGGGTCAGGTATGTCGATCAGGATGGCGCTGAACACATCATCGAGTGCGATACCGTCGTGGCGCTTGGCGGTATGCGCGCATTGCAGGACGAGGCTATGGCGTTCTATGGCGCCGCGGAGCGCGTCATCATGATCGGCGACTGCTATGAGGTCGGCAATATTCAGCGCTGCAACCGTTCCGCCTACGCCGCCGCGCACCAGATCTGATGAGAGAACAGAGAGATGGTTTTAGCGGGACAAGGAGGGGAACGACCTTGAAAATTTTCGTACGAGACAAGAGCTTTTATAAGACTGTGTTTGTGATTGCGCTTCCTATTGTACTGCAGAGCCTGATCACAACGGGCGTCAATATGATGGACACCCTGATGCTGACCAACTGCGGCGAGGCGCCGCTGTCCGGCGCGTCGCTGGCGAACCAGTTTATCCACATCTTCCAACTCATGTGCATGGGACTGGGCTTTGGCGCGTCTGTGCTGACCGCGAGATTTTGGGGAAGCGGGGACACCGCCGGCATCAAGAAGGTCGCGACGCTGATGATCCGCATCTGTATTGTGTTTGCCCTGGTCTTTACCACTGTGACGCTCGCGGCGCCGCGCACGATCATGCGGATCTACACGCCTGATGAGGCGATCATCGAAGAAGGCGTTCTCTATTTAAAAATCTGCGCCTTTGCGTTCTTGCTCGACGGCTTGTCTCAGACGCTCACAGCCGTGCTGCGCTCTGTCCGGCAGGTAAAGCTGCCGCTCATCACCTCGATCATCGCGTTTTTCGTGAACATCTTCTGCAACTGGGTGTTTATTTTCGGCCACCTCGGCGCGCCCGCCCTGGAGGTCAGGGGAGCGGCGCTCGGCACGCTGATCGCCCGGATCGTGGAGTGCGGCATCATCGCCGGGTACTTCCTGCTGTTGGATAAGCGCGTCGGATACCGGATCCGAGACCTTTTCTGCTCCTGCAAAGGATACGTCCACGACTATGTGCGCTACTGCGTCCCAGTCTTGGTTTCCGATACGCTGCTCGGACTCGGCAACAACATGGTCTCGGTCGTCATGGGTCATATCAGCGCAAATTTTGTTGCAGCGTACGCTGTTCTCTCCCAGATGACCCGCATGTTTACAGTTTTGACGACAGGGCTTTCCAACTCTGCGAGCGTGCTCACCGGCAATACGCTCGGGGAGGGCGACAAGGAGAAGGCTTACCACAACGGCGTCACATTCCTCGCGCTCTCTGCCTGTGTCGGCGTGCTGGTTGCCGTCGTCTTCTTTGTGATCAGCTCGCCGTTCCTCTCTTTCTGCAACTTGACGAATGAAACCGCGGAGGTCGCGCGGCAGATGTGCTATGGCATCTGCGTGATCGTTTTGTTCGGGCCGACGCAGGGCGTTCTGACCAAGGGCGTCCTCCGCGGCGCGGGCGATACGCGCTTTTTGATGATCACCGATATCCTGCTGCTTTGGTGCGTCTCTGTCCCGCTCGGATACCTCACAGGCATTGTGCTGAAAATGCCGCCGTATATCGTGTATATCAGCTTGTTTGTTGACTGGATCATTAAAAGTATTTGGTGCTCATTTCGCCTGTTCAAGGGCAAGTGGGTCAATAACGCCGTCCGTGTACAAGGCCACGCGTAGCAGCCTGTTTATTCGCTTCTGTCAAAGGCTTCAACAGAGTGATCTGTAAGCAATATATTTTGGAGGGAGAAACAAATGAAAAAGACAAGTAAATTGTTGGCATTGATGCTCGTATTGGTACTGGCCTTTTCTGTGCTTGCGGCCTGTGCAAATAGCGACATCGAGACGGAAGAACAAGGCTCTGTCGACACTGGTTCCCCCGCTGGCGGAGGAGCTTCGGGCGGCGAAGATCCTGCTCCTGAAATCGAGAAAGACTACACCCTTGCGATCGGCGTCACCACTTCGCCGATGACCCATGACCCGACGGCCAAGGGAACCCGACGCTATCAGATGCTCACCATTTATGAGCGGCTGCTCGCGCAGAGCGCTACCGGTGAGCTGGTTCCGGCGCTTGCCACCGAGTGGGAGTACCTCGACGAGCTGACCCTGCAGGTCAAGCTGCGCGATGATGTCTACTTCACCGACGGTCAGCACATGACGGCAAACGACGTCCTGACCTCGTACAGAGATTACTGGGCGCAGAGCCATCAGTCCGGCTACTTTGTCGCCTACGACTGGGACAAGACCGAAATCATTGATGACTATACCATCAACTTCGCGTTCAACCAGCCGTATGGGCCTGCCGTCACCTTTATGGGAGCGTGGTATATTCTCTGCGAGGAGGATATGTCCTATGGCTCCAACCCGGCCGATTCCGACAAATGGATGTCCAGCCCGAACGGCACCTCTCCGTACTACTGCGTGGAGAACGTCGATGGCTCTCATGTCACCTATGCCCGCAAGGATGCCGAGGATTATTGGGGCGAACTGCCGGAGTGCACGGAAGTCACCTATAAATACTACTCCGAGACTGCCACCATGTACATCGATTTTGAAACCGGCACGCTTGATGCTGCCAACGCGATCGGAACCGCTGACGCGACGCGCGTCCTCGCCGGCGATTGTCCGGACTTCTGCGGCTACTATGTCAATTCGATCAATGACAACCTTTTGATCTGCCTGCCGGAAGAGACTGCTGTTTTTGATGACATCAATGTCCGTAAGGCATTCTGGATGTCAGTTGACCGTGAGAGCATCTCCATTGCCATGTACGGCGACCTGTATCTCCCGGCCGATTCTCTGCTGCCGGATACTCTGACCTATTATGTCTCGCAGGCTGACAAAATGGTCAGCTATGATCCGGAAGGCGCCAAGGCTCTCCTTGCCGAGGCCGGCTATCCTGACGGCATTTCGCTGAAGCTTATTGTCACACAGGATATGCAGGTTCTCGCTGAGGCGCTTCAGGCGTCCCTGAGCGCCGGCGGCATTGAGATCACGGTCGAGTCCTATGACAGCTCGACCGCCATCCCGATGTTCCAGGCCATGGAGTCCGATTTCATCTGCAAGCAGGCCGAGGGCGGTGCGTACATCGACGAGGCCGCGCTGCTTCTTGAGACCCTAAGCCCGACCTCCACGCTGCCGCCGGCCGGTATGACGGATCCGGTCTGGGTCGCTGCGTTCGACAAGGCGCACTATAACACCGATTCGGCGCTCCGCGCAGAGGGCTTTGAGGAGATGCAGGAATGGGCCGTCGGCCAGTACCGCATTCTTCCGGTCTGCACCCGTGCGAATATGACCGTTTACAACACCGATAAGCTGGCCAGCTTTGTGATGCCGTGCGCCGACGAGCCGCTTGCAAAGTTTGCAGTCTTCAACTGATCCATATAAGCTTGACCCGCCCAAATAGTTGGTATCCTTCCAATTCCCATGTTGTCCTCTAAAAAGCAAAGAGCCGTGTCCAACAGGACACGGCTCTTTGCCCTTTGTGTTGGCATTGACTGCATGGATGCGTGAAAGTAAAAAAGCCTTGAACCGTTGGCTTAACAGTGATAAGGAACTAAATCACTTATCAACTGTCGGCTGA
>CAZJBT010000047.1:0-14568 GCA_964544345.1 uncultured Oscillospiraceae bacterium | reverse complement strand
TGTGCCGAGTGGTGAGCGCTACGAGCTTTGCCGCAGCGTCCATGCCGAGGCGAACGCGATCATCTCCGCCGCAAGAAAGGATTGCATCGGCGGCACGATCTACCTTGTTGGCAGCGATGCGCAGACGGGCGAGCTGGTGGAAAATGCGATCTCCTGTGCCATGTGCCGCAGGCTGATTATCAACGCAGGGCTGTCCAAGGTCGTGATCCGAAACACGCCGGAGAAGTATACCATCATCAATGTCCGCGACTGGGTGTTCAACGACGATACGCTTCTTGGCACGGTCGAGGAATAAGGCGTAAGTAGCAGCGCAGCGCCGTTGGCGCCAAACGGTTTGATCAGCCGATCGACACCGGCGAATTTGAATCAGAGATACAAGAAATGATCCTCCGTACGGTCAAAGCCATACGGAGGATCAACTGTTCTGCGAATACTGGCTGCTGTTTTGATATCTGCATCGTGCTTTGACCCGTCAAAGCACATCCAGGCCGCCGTCGGCGGTGACAACGTTGCCAGTGATCTTGCAGCATGCGTCGGAGCAGAGCGTCAGCACAACATCTGCAATGTCCTCCGGCGTGCCGGTGACGGGCGGCATGCCGGGATCGCCGGGATGCACGTCCTCGGGCTTGCCGAACATACGGTCAGCCATGCCGGTGCCGAGCGTTGGGCCGGGGCATACGACATTGCAGCGGATGCCGGTGTTGAAGCACTCGACCGCGGCGCACTTGGTCAGTTGGATCAGGCCGGCCTTGGCAGGGCCGTAGGCACCAAAATTGGCCATGGCCTTCATGCCGGCTGTCGAGGCTGTGTTGACAATGCAGCCAAAGCCTTGCTTCTTCATCTGGCGCAGCTCGTGCTTCATGCAGAGAAACACACCCTTGAGGTCGACGTCGATGACCCAGTCCCAGTCGTGCTCGGACACATCGGTCAGGGGATTGAGCGGGATGGTCACGCCGTCCGGGCCGACGCCAGCGTTATTGAATGCGATATCGACCGAGCCGAATGCGCTAAGCGCAGTACGCATCATGGCTTCAACGTCTGTCTCGACGCGCACGTCGCAGCGCAGTCCGGTCGCGCCGACACCATATGTAGTCTTGATCTCCTCAGCCAGCGCGGCTGCCTTGTCGACGATGGTGGACGTGGCGATGACGATGTTCGCGCCCTCTGCCGCGAAGGCCAGCGCGGTCGCCTTGCCGATGCCCGATGCACCACCCGTGATGAGCGCTGTTTTTCCAACAAATCTCTTTTCCATATTGTTTCCTCCCTTTAACGGATCCGAATCGCTGCGTAGAATGCGTCCTGATTGGCGTCTGCCAGCACACGGGCAGAGCTGACACAGTCGCCGACGACATAGACGTCCTCGGGGTAGCGTGCGAGCAGCTCGTCTGCCAGCGCGCGGTCGGGCTTGACGCCGAGCGCGAGCACATAGGTATCCGCCTCATAGACGCCGCCCGCCGTCTCCACGCCGCGCTCAGTGAATGCGGTGATGGCCTGGCCGCCGATGCGCCGGACGCCGTAATGGTCGAGCTGGTAGTTCAGCTCGATGTGGTTGAACACCGGCATCTCCTTCGCCCATGCTTCGACAGGAAGCTGGTCAATGACCGTGACTTTTTTCCCCTCCATGCCGAGCATGACGGCGCACTCCAGCCCCACGATACCGCCGCCGCAGACGACGACGGAGTCTCCGACCGGAGCGGAGTGATGCTCCGCGTCGCGAACTGTGACGACCTTTGGCCCGTCGATTCCTGGGATGTTCGGACGCAGATAGGTCGAGCCGCAGGCGACGATGACGGCATCTGGATCTTCCTGCTCGACCAGCTCTGGCGTGACGGCAGTGTTGTAGACGATCCTCGCGCCGCACTTCTCCGTCTGGCGGATATCCCATTGCAGATAGAGACGCATATACTCTTTGAATGGTGCGATGGTCGCGTCGCGCAGCAGGCCGCCGAGCTGATCGGATTTTTCATAGAGCGTGACGCTGTGCCCCATGGCAGTGAGCGTCTGCGCGGCCATCATGCCTGCCGGCCCGCCGCCGACGACCATGACGCGCTTTTCCTGACCGCGCTTGACGAGCGCGCGAAGATCCATATCCTTACCGAGCAGCGGGTTGACAGCGCAGCGCATGGACGTTCCATAGTTGTTGGCGTTGCCGCACCAATCGCAGCGCGTGCAGGGACGAACCTCCTCGGCGCACCCGCGGACAGATTTGTGGATCAGGTCGCCGTCGGCCATATACGACTTCGCCATGACGACGATATCGGCCTTGCCGGAGCCTATGATCTCCTCGGCCTCTGCGAGCGACGTGATGTTGCCGACGACCGCGACCGGGATGTGCAGCCGCTTTTTCGCCTCGGCCGCAAACGCGACATTGAGCTGCCGGCCTTTGAAGTAGGTTGGGATGGTATAGGTCGAGCCGTAGTTAAAAAAGATATTGCCGCGCGAGACGTGGATGATATCTACAAATTCCTGCGCCTTCTCCATGAATTGGAGCGATTCTTCCAACTGCAGACCGTCGGCGGTATCCTCCTGTGCGCTGACGCGGCACTCGATCACCATGTTTGGCACGGCCTCGCGTACGGCGCGCAGCACCTCGAGCGGGAAGCGCATCCGGTTTTCCAAGCTGCCGCCGTACTCGTCAGTGCGGTGGTTCGACGCGGGGGAGAGAAACTGCGCGAGCAGGTTGTTGTGCGCGCAGTGGATCATTAGGATCCTCAGCCCCGCCTTGGCGCAGCGGACAGCGCAGTCGACGTATTGATCGCGGACGAAATCCATATCCATCCGATTCATCGGCTTGATAAAGCCGAGCGGCCCGCCGTTGAGCGGCACGTCGGACGGCGCGAGCGCAGGTGTCTTTGGATCATGACTCGAGCCGCGTCCGGCATGCGCCAGTTCAATGGACATCTCAGCGCCGTTCTCGCGCGCGGCGCGCACCATCTGCTCGATGCCGTGGATGCAGCGATCCTCCGTCACGTTCAGCTCGCACGTCCATGCCGAGGAGTCCGTGTGGACGACCGGTGTGTTGCCGATGGTCAGATAGGCTACGCCCGTGCGCGCCTGCCAGGCGACGTAGTCGATCATCTCCTGCGTCACGTCGCCCTCCGGCGAGCATTTGAGCACGACGGTCGGTGCGTATTCGAGCCTGTTTTTCAGCGTGACGCCGCGGAGCCTCAGCGGTTGGAACACATGTGGATACAGGTCGTTTTTCACCTTCAAGGCCAATCCCTCCAACTCATTTTCTTGTCTTTATTGAAGCACAGCGCGGTATTTTTGTAAAATACCGATTTGGGATATCGGTATTGCTCTGAAACGATATCGGATGCTCAGTAGCCGACTGCGGAGGAGCCGCCGTCGATCACCATGACCTGACCGGTCGTATTGGCGGAGAGGTCGCAGAGAAGATACAGCGCCATGCCCGCGATCTCCTCGACGGAGGAGAGCCGTCTGGTCGGGATCGGATCCATCGAAGGCCCGCCGCCGTCGCCAGGGCCGCCGGGGACAGTCTGCGGCGCGCCGACGCCGACGCCCATCGAGCGCACGCCGCCCGGTGCAATGGCATTGACGCGGATGCCGCTGGAAGCCCACTCGACCGCGCCCTGCATGCTCAACGCAACGACAGCGCCCTTGCTGGCCGAGTAGTGTGCCGAGCACATCGGCGGCGTCATGCCGCGGATACCGGCCATGCTGGCGATGTTGACAATGGCGCCATGCCGCGCCGGTGCCATCGACTGCTTGACCACCTGCTGCATAACGAAGAACAGCCCCTTGGCGTTCGCGTTCATCACGCGATCCCAGCGCTCCTCAGTCAGCTCGACGGCCGGGCACCCGTCCATGATGCCGGCGGCCTGGATCAGGCAGTCGATCTCGCCCAGCTTGGCGCGGATGGTCTCTACAACCGGGGCGATCGCGCCCACGTCCGCGACGTCGAGCGCATAGGCGCGGACGGTGCCGCTTTCGTGCAGCAGCGCTGCCGCCTTTTCGATTTTTTGGGGGTCACGGCCAACCATGGCGACCCTCGCGCCCGCCTCCGCCATCATTTTTGCACAGGTGAAGCCGATGCCGCTTCCGGCGCCGGTGACAAGGCAGGTCTTACCGTCAAAACGAAGCTCCATATCTTACTCCTTCTCCTCAATAAAAATAGAGCAATTCCCCAGGGAATAGCACATAACTTTTTCGTCCGTCTCAAATGGAAAATCGGCCGGTTGTGCGGGCAGCTCACCGGAAGCCCAGCCGTCGAAGCAGGCGCGTTCTTCATCGACAGCGCTCGACGGGATCGGGCACTGCCCATGGCACGGATAAATCAGTGAAAACTCATTGCGCAGCGCGGCGAGGTCGTCAAGCGAGTCGCGGTAGCGCTTGGGATCGCGGTGTGGGCCGAACAGGAACACCGTATCGTAGGAGACGCAGTCGCCCGAGATGAGCCACTGTTCATCTCGACAGAGAAGGCAGCAGTGACCGGCGGTGTGACCCGGGATGTGCAGTACCTCGATGCGGCGGCCGCCGAGGTCGAAGACATACCCGTCCTCCACCGGGATGAGCCGGCAGGAGACCGGCGCGCGGCCGTTCAATAGAAGTTCTTGGTCGTCGGGGTGGCAATACGCCGTCTCGAACTGCGCATTGCTCGCAGTGTGGTCGCCGTCGCAGTGGGTGAAAAACAGGTCACAGGGCAGCGCAGTTACGCTGCGCACCATGGCGATTGCGTCGAACGGCTCCGCGCCCGCGTCGACAAGCAGCGCGCGCTCGTCGCCGACGATGAGAAATGCGCGTACCATCTCCTGTTCCAGTGCGTAAAAGCCAGGGTCAAGCTCGCGGAGTGTTGTGGACATGATAGTTCCTCCCATCAAATTATAGAATAACGGCAGCCGCGGGATCGTGCGGCTGGGGGATTCGCGTCAAAATAGCGCCGGAGAAAGTCACCGTGCTTATCAAAGGTGCCGCCTGTCGTTTTGGATATTTTTATCATAACATTTTCCCGCTGAACAGGCAAGCGTCTTGAATACCTGCGCGCCGGAACGGGGAAACTCTTTCCAGAAAGGAGAGATTCGGATGGTAAAAGGGATCTCCAAGCAGGTCATTGTCGTCAAATCGCCGGATGGCCGGCTGTTCGATCAGGCGATCTTCATTCTGCGCGAGGACGCGCTGGGCGAGGAGGGCGTCAGCGAGGAGCAGGTCATCGAGCAGGCGCGGAGCGCGGCGAACGGCTATCTGAAAAGCGCGGTCTCCGGCGCGCGCGGCCACGGCTGGCGGCTGCCGCGGCCTGTTTGGGCAGCGGCAGGCGGCGGACTGGTCGGCCTCGCGTGGGTCTTGAGCGTATTGTTCTGAGCAGAAACCGGAAAAATCGCCGAAGGATTTGTCAGAACGAACCGGATGTGCTATGATAAGACCCTATGGAGGGGAATGGCTGTGCAGCTTGGAACACTGACGATCCCGGCCGGCGCTGTATTGGCGCCGATGGCGGGCGTGACCGATCCGGCCTTCCGCGCGGTCTGTGCGGAGCTGGGCGCGGCGGCGACGGTGACGGAGATGGTCTCGTCGCGCGCGCTGATCTACCACGACAAAAAAACAGCGCGTATCGCGCAGAAAACGAAAACTGGCGTCTCCGGCGTGCAGATCTTTGGCAATGACCCGCAGATCATGGCCGAGGGCGCGGCGCTTGCGCTGGAGCTGTCCGGCTGCGACTTCGTCGACATCAATATGGGCTGCCCGATGCCTAAGGTCGCGAACAATGGCGACGGATCTGCGCTCATGCGCACGCCGGAGCTGGCCGGGCGCATCGTTGAGGCCGTGGTGCGCGCGGTTTCCGTGCCGGTCACGGTCAAAATGCGCCTCGGTTGGGATAAAGGCTGCATCAATGCGGTGGAGCTTGCTCAGCTCGTGGAGCAGGCGGGCGCTTCCGCCGTCGCGATCCACGGCAGGACAAAGGCCATGCTTTATTCCGGCCGCGCGGACTGGGACGCGATCACGGCGGTCAAGCGCGCCGTGCAGATCCCGGTCGTCGCCAACGGCGATGTGTTCACAGCGGAAGACGCGGTACGGTGCCTGAAGCGCACGGGCGCGGATGCTGTGATGATCGGCCGGCCTGCGTTCGGGAATCCCTGGATCTTTGAGCAGGCGCGCGCCGCCCTGGCAGGTCTGCCCGTCCCGCCGCTGCCGCCGCTGGCGCAGCGTATCGCGGTGGCCGAGCGGCAGTTTTATCTTGCGGTCGAGGACAAAGGTGAGCATATCGCCTGCATGGAGGCGCGCAAGCACCTGGCGTGGTACCTGCGCGGCGTGCCCTACAGCGGGTACTATAAAGAGCAGATTTCCACCCTTTCGTCGTGCGGAGAATTCGACCGCATCGCGAAGGGGATCAAACACGATTTGAGGTGATCGCGTGGATGAGAAGACACTGGTTGAGCGGGCGGCTGACGGCGACAAAAGAGCGTTTGAGCAGTTGGTTCTGCAGTATCAAAAACCGGTCTACAACCTGGCGCTTCGCATGTCCGGCAATGAGGACGATGCGTTTGATCTTGCACAGGAGGCGTTTCTGCGCGCGTGGCGCGGCCTGCCGTTCTTTAAGTTTGAATCCTTGTTTTCCACCTGGCTTTTCCGGCTGGCCAGCAACGTCTGCATCGACTTCCTGCGGCAGAAAAAGCGCTCGAAAACAGTCAGCCTGAATTTCATCGACGCGGACAACGAGGAGCGGGAAATGGCGCGGCCCGACCCCGCGCCGGGGCCGGAGGATCGGGTCATCCGCGCCGACGAGCGTGCGCGGATCGAGACAGCGCTGAACGCGCTCGAGCCGGAGTACCGTGAGGCGCTGACGCTCTGCGCGATCCACGGGATGAGCTACATAGAGATCGCCGAGGTGCTCGAGATCCCGGCGGGCACCGTAAAGTCGCGCATTTCCCGAGCCAGAGAAAAAATGCGGCAGCAGTTGTTACAAAGCGGGAACAAATCGGTTTCGCGTTCGTCAACAAAGAAAAGAAAGGGGGCGGGTGCGGAATGAACTGTGTGGATTATTTGGAGCTGATCGAGCTGCATATTGAAGGGCAGCTCACACCGGAGCAGGAGACGCTGCTCCAGTCGCACCTCGCCGAGTGTGATGAATGCCGCGCGCTCCTTTCTGCCTACGAGGAGATCCAGGCCGGCGTGGCGTCGCTTGAAGCGGAGCCGCCTGAGCGCTTCGCGTCCGGCGTGATGTATCGGATCATGAAGGAGACGGACGGCGCGCCCGCAAAGAAAAAGCGCTTTGCTTTCGGCCCGATCACCGGCATTGCAGCGGTCGCAGCGGCGCTGGCGCTCCTGGTCGGAACGGGTCTGGTCGAGCTGCCCGGTTGGAGCGACGGCATGAAAAGCGAAGCTACCTCTGCTGACGAGGGCATGGTGGAGACGAGCGCTTCTGATGCTGCAGATTCCGAGAAAGCGGGGTCTGCTCTGACCGGCGCGCAGGTTGAAGAGGAAACCAGCGGCGAAAGCGCGATGGAGAGCCAGACGGTGAGCGATTCCAACAAGGCATCTCCGAGTTTGGACGCAGCGCTGGAAAGCGCAGAGAATCTGTGGGATGATTGGGCGTCGGCCTCTGACAGTGCGGCAGAGGCTGGAGAAGCGTTCCTGGCTGAAGCACCGGCCGACCGGGCGGCGGCGTATTCTGTCTACGCCGAGTTGTACGGCGCGGTGGATCTCGCGGCGATTCCAGAGCTGGACACGCTGGAACGATCGGATGGCGATCCGAACTGCTACTTCGGCACGGCGGCGGAGATCCTGGCACTGGTCGAACGGTATGAGGCCGACTTCGATATATCGTGCTCCGTCCAGAGCGGCTATGGCGACGATGATCCGGCGTGTCTGGTGATCGTACCGTAAATCTTGCCATTCATAGAATGGATTCTTCCCCACAGACTAACCGGGAGGTGAGTTCTGTGGGGAAGAAATTTTTTGCCTTTTTGACCGTAGCCGTACTGCTGACCGGCACAGTGCGTGCAACGGATTACATCACATGGGTCGATTTTGACGTTTCCTATGAGGCGATGCGCCGCGCGCTGTCCTATGACATCGAGTCGCAGGGCATGGAGAAGCCGGTTTCCTGGATCGACCTGCTTGCGCTGGCCGCAACGAGAAACGGCGGCGGAAGCTTTTCGGTCAAGGCGGTGGATGCGGCGGCAAAGGAGCTGGACACTGATCTCACGATGGAGGAGCTGCTCGGCGCGCAGTACAAATATTTTACCTATTATCAGGAGGCTTATACGGCCGTGCTCGGAGGACTGGTCGGCAATTACGCGATCAAGACGACGGACGACGCGGGAAACGAGGTCTGGAAGGCGAGCTACGGCGTAAAGGCGTTCTCGCCGATCGCTGCCGGCTACTGGTACAACCACTATGACGACTTCGGAAACGCCCGCAGTTATGGCTTTGCGCGCCGCCACCTCGGCAATGACCTGATGGGCTCGCTTGGTACCCCGATCGTCGCGGTCGAGTCCGGTACGGTCGAAGCGCTTGGCTGGAACCAGTACGGAGGCTGGCGCATCGGCATCCGCTCCTTTGACCAAAAACGGTACTATTATTACGCGCACCTGCGTAAGGATGCGCCGTATGCCGAGGGGCTGAAGGAGGGAGACGTCGTCCAGGCGGGGCAGGTGATCGGCTTTATGGGACGTACCGGTTATTCCACGCGGGAGAATGTCAACAACATCGAGACGGTGCATCTGCACTTTGGATTGCAGCTCATCTTTGACGAGAGCCAGAAGGAGTGCAACTCCGAGATCTGGGTCGATGTGTACGACATTGTCCGCCTGCTTGACGCGCACCGCAGCTCTGTGGAGTACGACGAGCGGACAAAAACCTGGAACCGCATTTATGAATTCCGTGACCTCGACGTTCCTTGAAGCGTCCGCGGCGGCGCGGGCGGATGGCCAATTACGGCGTGCTGGGTCAAACGATGCTCTTTACGCAGGAGTGACCGGCAACAGTGACCAAGCAAGCCGTCCGCCTCGCAGACGGCTAAAATCCTCTGGACAAGGGATGCTGTTTTTGTGGCCGGCGAAGCAGCGGAAAGAAGTAAAAAAGCCCCTGCCGGGCCGGATCTGGACGATTTATGGAAGAAAGACAGGACTTTTGTGCGGATTCTGCTTGACGCTATCCATTTAAAGTGATAAACTCTCTTTATAACTTGATTTAAAGCGTAAAACTTTAAATCAGAAAAGGGAGAGAGACATGGGCATTGCAATTGGACTACTGATCGTGTTTTTTGCTGTCATGGTCGCCGTTGGCGTCTACTGCCGCCGCCATGCGACGAATGTCAACGGCTTCGTGCTTGGCGGGCGCGCGGTCGGCCCGTGGCTGACAGCGTTCGCATTTGGCACCTCGTACTTCTCGGCGGTCATTTTTGTCGGCTATGCCGGCCAGTTCGGATGGAACTTCGGCCTGGCAGCGACCTGGGTCGGCCTGGGCAACGCCTTCATCGGCTCGCTGCTGCCGTGGATCATCCTAGGCCGCCGCACGCGTCTCATGACGCAGAAGCTCGACAGCCGCACCATGCCGGACTTCTTTGACAAGCGGTTCGATTCCAAGGCGCTGAAAATCGCGGCGTCCGTCATCGTGTTTATTTTTCTGATCCCGTACACGGCCTCGCTGTACAATGGACTGTCCAGCCTGTTCCACATGGCGTTCAACCTCCCGTATTGGGTGTGTATTGTTGTCATGGCGGCGCTGACGGCACTCTATGTCATCTTTGGCGGTTATATGGCGACAGCCATCAACGATTTTATTCAAGGCATCATCATGCTGTTCGGTATTGTGGCGGTCATCGCGGCCGTGCTGATGGACAACGGCGGCTTCATGAATGCGATGATCTCGCTTTCAAAGCTCGACGCAGGCACGGAAATGCAGGGCGGCTTTGTTGCGTTCTTCGGCCCGCAGCCGCTTGCGCTGCTGTTTGTCGTCATTCTGACCAGCCTCGGCACCTGGGGTCTGCCGCAGATGGTCGGCAAGTTCTACTCGATCAAGAATGAAGAGGCCATCAAAAAGGGAACGATTATCTCCACGCTCTTTGCCATCATCGTTGCAGGCGGCTGCTACTTCCTCGGCGGCTTCGGGCGGCTCTATGCCGACCAGATCACCTACACGGCGTCCGGCTCGCCGAGCTTCGACTCGATCGTGCCGACGATGCTGTCGAACCTTGCGCCGATCATTATCGCGGTCGTCATTGTGCTGGTGCTCTCCGCGTCGATGTCCACGCTCTCGTCGTTGGTTCTGACGTCTAGCTCCACACTCTCACTCGACGTTATTGTGCCCGCAATGAAGAAGAAAAAGGCCGAGGTCAGCGAAAAAAAGCAGATCCTGATCCTGCGCCTTTTCATCGTGTTCTTCATCGTGATCTCTGCGGTCATCGCCATCGTCAAGGACGCGTTCGGCTTCACTTTCATCGCGCAGATGATGGGCATTTCCTGGGGCGCGCTCGCTGGTGCGTTTCTGGCTCCGTATCTGTACAGCCTGTACTGGAAAAAGACGACGAGAGCCTCGGTCTGGGTCAGCTTCGTGGTCGGCTGCGGGCTGATGATCCTTCAGCTCTACATTTCGCTCACGGGCAATAACTTCAGCAATTCCGTGCTGAATTATCTGTTTGCCTCGTCGGTTCGTTCCGGCGCGGTGACGATGATCCTCGGCCTGATCCTTGTTCCGCTGGTCAGTCTGGTGACGCCGAAGCCGAATCAGAAAAAGATCGGCGAGATGTTCGCCTGCTATGACAAGATCTATCAGGTAAAGGCGACGCACGCGCTCGGCGACGTATAAGACAACAATGAAGCCCGGCTGTGATTTCCACAGCCGGGTGAGACTGTCAAAGAACGCTGCAGGCGTTCTTTGACAAAGGGACTGCGGCCTGCCGCAGCGCACGAATCATGCGTCGAGGCCGCACGATTCGCACGTTTCCAGGCCGAGCGGAGTTTTCTCCGACGCACAGGTCGCCGGAGAAAACGATCCTGATTTGATTTCGCCGCTGCGGCGGCGAAACTCTACGAGGTTTTTCGACAAGCTGGCCCGGCTGTGATTTTCACAGCCGGGCCTTTTGTGCGGTTTAGAGATTGCTGGCCAGAGCATATGCTGCGCGCATCGCGGTCTGGATCGAACCGACCTTGTCACAGTCGCCGATCATGTGGACGCGCACGCGGCCAGTGAAGAATGACATGGCCTCGTCGGAGCGCGGCTTCATGCCGGCGGCGAGCACGACATGATCAGCGGGCAGAGAGGTTTCTTCACCGTCTTTTTCATAGAATACCCGTCCGGCACGGATGGCCGTGACGCGCGCATTCAGGACGTAGGAGAAGTTCGGCTCGCTGTTCCACTTTGCTTCGAGCAGGCTGCGGAAGTGGACTGGGACGCTCTCGGGCGAGAGCTGGCCAAGCATCTCCACGACCGTCACCTTGTGCCCCTTCGACGCAATGTGAAGACCCATTTCGACGCCGATTTCGCCGCCGCCAATGACGACGACGTGCTCGCCCATCTCCGGTTCCTTTTTGCCGGCGTCGACCGCGAAGCTGACATTGGCTCCGTCCTCGATCTGGATCGGCGGAACGGCGGGTACAGAGCCGATCGCGACGATGATCTCATCGAACTCCGTCAGCATGTCCGGCGTTGCGTGTGTGCCGAGCTTCACACAGACGTCAGATTTTTCGATTTGGCGCGTCAGATAGTCGCGGAACTTTGCGACTGTCCACTTCAGTGCGATGCCGTCCATTGTGTTCAGCAGGCCGCCGAGCCGATCCTCTTTTTCAAACAGCGTGACGCTGTGGCCGCGCTTCGACGCGATAAGCGCTGCCTCGCAGCCCGCCGGGCCGCCTCCGACGACTGCGATATTCTTCTTCACTGCTGGAGCAGGCGAGACCATGCGCTCCACCTTGTGTTCAATGCCCCACTCCGGATTGACTGAGCAGACCGTGTTCCATTTCTCTGGGCCGGGGATGTGGCACTTGTTGCAGCGCAGGCAGGGCACGACGTCCTCACCGCGGTTTTCATACGCTTTGATGCCCCACTGCGGGTCGGCGATGAACGCGCGCGCTGCGCCGATGAAGTCGGATTGGCCGGAGGCGATGATCTCCTCGCAATGCGCGAGATCCTGGCAGCCACCGACGACGTCGATCAGGATGCCGCCGCCGGAATCCTGCACACCCTTGCGGATCGCGGCGGCGGAGGGAAGCTGCGGGATCTCACGCGGGTCGAGATAGGTCGGCTGGGACGGATCGATGGAGCCGCCGCGGATCTGGAGAATATCCACCTTCCCGCGTGCGAGCTTGGCGAATTCGATCTGATCTTCCAGGGTCAATCCGCCCTCGAACAGGTCGTCCTCGCGGCCGGAGATCGAGATCTCGATCAGGAAATCCCTGCCGCACTGTCGCTTGATCTCCTCGCAGATCATCAGCGGGAAGCGTGCACGGTTTTCGATCGAGCCGCCGAACTCGTCGGTGCGCTTATTCGAGAGCGGGGAGAGGAACCGCCCCGGGAACATCAGCCGGTAGGCCATGTGCATGAAGCACATGTCGAACCCAAGACTTTGTGCGAGCTTGGCCTCCTTGCCGTACTCCTCGACCATACGGTAGAGCAGCTCCTTTGGCGCCGCTTTGCCGTACTCGGCCTTTGAGCCGTCGCCGGCGACGAATTCCGACAGCACGCCGTCCGATGCGTCATAGCCCTTGACGATGTTCATGTCCGGCAGGACAAGGTACGACGCCTTCGCGCCGTAGTAGTGGACGGCCTCGGCCACCTGCGCGAACATGTGCTGGTGCTGGCCGGTGTGTATGTCGAGCGTGAGCGAGTGCGGATCAGTCGTCTTGACCGGGTTGTTGCCCTTGCAGGTAACGACGGCGGCGCCGGCCTTCGCCTTGTTGGCGTAGTGTGTGATGAGCGCCTCGGTCGGCCATTTTTCCGTGGCCTGGATGAAGTGCGGATTGGACGCCGTGCAGATCAGCCGGTTGCGCAGCACGACATTACCGACCTTGACCGGCTCGAGCAGATGCGGATACTGAAACGCCATGGGGATTCCTCCTCTTTATAAATGGGTGTAGTCGTAGGCCCGAACTGGGTCAATGTACTGGGCAAGCTCGGAGAACGTGATACAGCGGCCGCCGAGGTCATAGACCAAGCGCACCTCATCTTCAAATGTCATGGAGCTGAAGTCATGCCCTGTGACGGTGTGGTAGGCGAACACAGCGACGCGCCCGTCCGCCGCGCCGCAGATGACCTCGGCCATGCGCTCTTTCGTCATCATCGGCGCGTTGTTGAATGACGGCATCGCGAGCGGTGAGTCGACGAGCGGATCGTAGTGCGCGGTGCCTGCACGGTGGAACCGGTCGCCAAGCATGTCGCCGCGCGCCCAGAGATAGCCGCGGCTGTGCAGAAGCTGCTCATGCCGCGCCTGGCACTGACCGCCCGGATAGCCGAACACGGCCGGCTTCGGCACCCCTGCAGCTTCGCAGCGTGCTTCGATCTGCGCGGCCTCGTCCAGGATATAGTCGTCGCTGCCCGTCAGATAGGCCGCCGGATCGTGGTGCATGGAGTGATTGACGATCTCGTGACCGCGTTCGGACAGCTCGCGGATCTGCTCCCACGTCATGAACAGCGACTTGTCCGAAAAGCCTGGCCCGCCGTACATGCCGGTCGCCATCTCGCAGACGAAAAAGTTGCCCCGGCCGCCGTATTTCTCCAGGATTGGCGCGGCGGCTTCGATGTGATCGATCGTCGCGTCGTCGAAGGTCATGAGGACGAGCCGCTCCGGCACCTCGCGCACGATGGGCGAGCGATCGGCAAGCAGCGCCTTATATTCCTCCAGCGAAACGCCGAGCACCGCATTTGCCTCGGCGGCATCCAGCTCCTTGCCCGAGAGAAAATCCTGCAGCAGGAGTGTGCGCGCGTCCAGCTCCACAAGCTCCCGGCCGATCTCCTCCGGCGAGCGACCCGGAACCATTCCGACGGCATCCAGCGCGCCGGAGCAGGTGTCGCGGAACTCCTGCATCGCGCAGTAGCGTGTTGGCTCGAGCATCCGCCGCCTGGCCTCATATTGCTGGCGAACCTTGAGCAGTTCTCTTGCATCCATAAGAGCGGTTCCTCCTTTAAGTGATGTTTCTGCAACCAGTATAGGGCGCAGCGCGCGTAAAGTCCAATGACGAATTGCTATGAGATTATATCTCTTGTGTTATAAAACATTGCGGTTTGATGAATTGTGTGCTATGCTCTCCGTGAGAGGAAGTGTCCGACATGGTGGAGTTGAATCAACTGCGCGCGTTTCTGGTCGTCGCGCAGTACGAGCATATGACGCGTGCGGCGGAGGCACTGCATGTGACGCAGCCGGCGCTGAGCCGCATGATCGCGCGGCTTGAAGAGGAACTGGGCGTCCGGCTGTTTGACCGCGAGGGCAAGACGATCCGGCTCAATGACGCGGGTCGCGCTGCCCGGTCGCATGCGAATGCGATGTTTGCAGAGCTTGAGTCGATGGAGCGCCACCTGCGCGACCTGCGCGGCAGCGTCAGCGGCCTGATCCGCGTGGCCTCGTCGTTTCCGAGCCGTGAGCCGGATTGGATGCATGAGGCCATCCGCGATTTC
>CAZJBT010000046.1:0-14999 GCA_964544345.1 uncultured Oscillospiraceae bacterium | reverse complement strand
AAAACCATTTTCAAAATACCGACGGCAGCAAGATCGTCGCCGGTGTGCCCGCGCCGTCCGGCAGCCGCGCCGCACCGCTGCGCGCACTCATCTTCGACAGTCAGTACGACGCATACCGCGGCGTCATCGTCTTTCTCCGCGTGATGGACGGCGCAGTCAAGCCCGGCATGGACGTGCGCATGATGGCCTCCGGCGCGGAATACAAGGTCGTCGAGGTCGGCTACCTGCACCCGAAGGGCATGGAGCCGTGCGACGGCCTGGGTGCGGGCGAGGTCGGCTACCTGACCGCCTCCATCAAGAACGTGGCCGATACCAAGGTCGGCGACACCGTGACCGGCGTGGAGAACCCGGCGGCCGAAGCGCTGCCCGGCTACCGCGAGGTGCAGCCGATGGTGTTTTCCGGCATCTACCCGGCTGACGGCGCGCGCTACGGCGACCTGCGCGACGCGCTCGACAAGCTCAAGCTCAACGACGCGTCGCTCTCATTCGAGCCGGAAAGCTCCATCGCGCTCGGCTTCGGCTTCCGCTGCGGCTTCCTCGGCCTGCTCCATATGGAGATCATCCAGGAGCGGCTCGAGCGCGAGTTCAATCTCGATCTCATCACCACCACGCCGAGCGTCGTCTATCGCATCACAAAAACCAACGGCGAGGTCTGCCTGATCGACAATCCGCAAAACTACCCGCCTCCGGCCGAGATCCAGACGCAGGAGGAACCGTTCGTCAACGCCTCGATCATCACGCCGCAGGAATACATCGGCAACATCATGGAGCTGTGCCAGGGCCGCCGCGGTGAATTCAAGGACATGACCTACCTCGACACCGACCGCGTTGAGCTGCACTACGATATGCCGCTCAACGAGATCATCTACGATTTCTTCGACGCACTCAAATCCCGCACGCGCGGCTATGCGTCGCTCGACTACGAGCTGTCGGACTATCGCGTCAGCCGGCTCGTCAAGCTCGACATTCTGCTCAACGGCGACCTGATCGACGCGCTCTCGTTCATCGTCCACGAGGACAACGCCTACACGCGTGGCCGCCGCATCGCGGAGAAGCTCAAGGAGAATATCCCGCGCCAGATGTTCGAGATCCCGGTGCAGGCCGCGGTCGGCGGCAAGATCATCGCGCGCGAGACGATCAAGGCGCTGCGCAAGGACGTGCTCGCCAAGTGCTACGGCGGCGATATCACGCGCAAAAAGAAGCTGCTTGAGAAGCAGAAGGAAGGCAAAAAGCGCATGCGCACCTTCGGCACGGTTCAGGTGCCGAGCGAGGCGTTTATGGCGGTTCTTAAGCTGGATGACGACGACTGAAGTCTTCGCCATCCACGGGGATCGCGCTTCGCGCAGCTTCTCCGCCTTGGGCGAGTTCCTTCGCTGCGCGCAGCGCGTTTTTTCGATACACATGTGATCCCTTGTCTTTTCGCGACCCGCGCGCCGCCACTCTGCGAGACTTTTGTTGCTTTCACACCAAAAAGGAGACCGCCGTATGCCGCAGTCCGTTCCTCAGAAGCCGCTGGGGCTTTACATCCACATCCCGTTCTGCCGCAGCAAATGCGAATACTGCGACTTCTACTCGCTCGCCGCCGGCCGCGACCGGGATGCGATGGATCGCTATGTAGACGCCGTTATTGCGCACCTGCGCGAGGCCGCGCAGCGTGCGGGAGACCGCACGGTCGACACCGTCTATTTCGGCGGCGGTACGCCGTCGTATTTCGGCGCCGACCGGCTCAAGCCGATCTTGACCGAGATCTTCCGCCGCTACAATGTGGCCAAAAACGCGGAGATCACGCTCGAGGCCAACCCGGACAGCGTCGCGCCGCACGAGCTGCGCAAGCTCCAGCGCGCAGGCTTCAACCGCATCTCCATCGGCGTGCAGTCCGACTCCAACGAGCTTCTCAAGGCGCTCGGCCGGCCGCACAGCTACCAGCAGGCGGTGCAGGCCGTGCGCGACGCGCGGCGCGCCGGCTTCGACAACGTCTCCATCGATCTGATGTACGGCCTGCCCAATCAGACGCGCGAGCAGTGGATGGAAACGCTGCAGCACGCGCTCCAGCTTCGCCCGGATCACATTTCCTGTTACGGGCTGAAGGTCGAGCCGGGCACGCCGCTCTACAGCTACCGTGACTGTGCCAATCTGCCCGATGACGACATGCAGGCCGACATGTATCTGTACGCTGTGAGCTGTCTGGAGTCCTACGGCTATGAGCAGTACGAAATCTCTAATTTCGCTGTCGCCGGGCGCGAGTCGCGTCACAATATAAAATATTGGCTTGGCGGTGAATACCTCGGCTTCGGGCCGAGCGCAGCGTCGGACTTCGCCGGCCGGCGCTTCACCTGCGCGCCAGATCTCAAGGGCTATGTTGAGGGTGTCGAGGGCGGCGGCGCGATCTTGTCCGAGTGTGAGGATCTGCCGACGCATGAGCGGGCCGGCGAATACCTGATGCTTCGCCTGCGCACGCGCTACGGCATCTCGGCGGATGAATACACCGGACTATTCCTGATGCCCTTTGCCCCGCTCGAGACTGTGCTCACAAAGCATCAGGCGATGGGCTTGGCTCAGCTTGACGGAGCCGTCTGGCGTCTGACGCCGTCCGGTTTCCTCGTCTCAAACCAGATCATCGGCGCGCTGCTTGAGGCCCAGCAGGCCTCCACGCCGCTGGCGACGCGGCGCTGATGCGGCTCCATGCCGCGGAAATAACGCTTTTCGCAAAAATCTGGTTGACACAGCGGGTTCCCATACGATATAATAATTTAGCTTGTTCGGATGGACAGGCTCTATTGCACGCTGCGGCCGCTTATTTCATGCGGCTGTTGAGCATAATCTTTTAGGAGGTGTACCCGAATGAAGCGTACCTACCAGCCCAAAAAGCGCCAGAGATCCAAAGAGCACGGCTTCCGGAAGAGAATGGCGACCGCAAACGGCCGCAAGGTTCTTGCCCGCCGCCGCGCCAAGGGCAGAGCCAGACTGACGCACTGATCTGCGCCGCGTGCCGCTTTGATACTGTTTGAACCAAGCCAGGGGTGAATGGAAGAAGCAGCTTCTGTTCGCCCCATTCGTTTCATGAGGAGTTGAGGGATTTTCCATGCGTTTTTCCGTCTCCCTCAAGCAGAATCACCTGTTCCGCCGGCTCTATGCCAAGGGAAAGAGCCGCGCGGGACGCGAGCTGGTGCTCTACTGCCGCCGCAATGGCTCGGAGCGCAACCGGATCGGCTACACCGTCAGCGCAAAGATCGGCAACGCGGTCGTCCGCAACCGGATCCGCCGCCGCCTGCGCGAGGCCTACCGGCTCAATGAAGCGCGCTTTGTCCCCGGATGGGACATTGTCGTCGTCGCGCGCAGCCGCGCGGTCGACGCCCCGTTTCAGACGCTCGAGAGCACACTGCTCCAATTGGCCGATTCGCTCCATCTGCTGCAAAAGGATCTGACCGAGGATTGAAAGCTATTTTAATGAAGCTGATCCGGTTTTATCAGCGGAGTATCTCCCCGTATTTTCCCGCCCGGTGCCGCTTTACCCCGACATGCTCCCAGTATGCGCTGGAGGCGATCGACCGGTATGGCGCGCGCCGAGGCGGTTGGCTTGCGTTCAAGCGTTTGATGCGGTGCAATCCGTTCAACCACTCGTGCCCCTACGATCCTGTCCCCTGACAGGCAGATTTCTGGAGGAATCGAATGAACCCTTTTAAGTACCTCATTATGATCCCCTTTGGCTGGATCCTGCTCCAGTTCTATAAGGTGGTCGGCAACTACGGCATCACGCTGATCCTCTTCTCCGCCTTCATCAAGATCATTCTGCTGCCGCTCTCGATCAAATCGAAAAAGAGCATGATGAAGATCTCCCGTCTCTCGCCGCGTCTGAAGGCACTCGAGGCAGAGTGCGGCGACGACAAGCAGAAGTATCAGCTCGCCATGACGAAGCTGTACAAGGACGAGGGCGTCAGCATGACGGGCGGCTGCCTTTGGTCACTGATCCCGGTGCTGCTGCTCCTCCCATTGTACTATGTCATCCGGCAGCCGCTGACCTATATCATGGGTCTGAGCGCAGACGAGGTCACGCAGATCGTCAACATCGTCACTGCGCACGGCATTGAGGTCGATACCTCAAGCTACTACTATCAGATGACCCTCGCGGGCCATATCGCAGAGTTTTTCTCCGAGATCAAGGCCGCCGTCCCGGACGTTATCAATATGAACTTCAACTTCTTCGGCATCAGCCTGAGCGCGATCCCGCAGTTCAAGTTCTGGAAGTCCGGCTATTCCTGGGCCAGCATCGGCCTGTTCCTGCTGCCGTGGCTCTCCGGCGGTTCCCAGTTCCTGTCGGCCTGGCTGTCGCAGCGGATGAACAACACCGTCGCGACGGATGAGAACGGCGACCGCGACGAGGAAGCTGCGAAGATGGCCAATCAGACCGGTAAGTCCATGCTGATCTTTATGCCGCTTATGTCGGTCTATATCGGCTTTGTCGTTCCGGCCGGCCTGAACGTCTACTGGACTGCGCAGGCGCTGTTCACGATGATCCAGGACTATATTCTGACCAAGCACTACCGCAAGGTCTATGACGCCGAGGACGCCATCAAGGCTCAGAAGGCCGCCGAGCAAGCTGCCATCGAGGCTGAAAAGGAGCGCCGCCGTGAGGAGCGCCGTGCCCAGTTCGGCGATGCGCCTGATCCCAACACCAGCAAAAAGAAGGCCAAAGCGCTCGAGGAAGCGCGGCTGAAGGCCGAGCGCGAGGCCTATGAGGCCAAAAAGAAGGCCGAGCGGCAGGCCACCGCAGCTCCGGCCACCCCCTCGGAGGGCGAGTCCGCCGCGCCGTCCGGCGATCCTGCGCGTCCGAACGCAAAGGGCCGCGGCTATAAGGCCGACCGTTATCCCTCGCCGCAAAAAAACACTTACCAGCCCATTTCGCTGGAGACCTCGCCGGATGAGACAGCGCCCGAAGGCGGCGAAGCCAGCGACTGACCCAAGGAGAGAAAAGACATATGGAAAAGTTTATTACCGCGACCGGTAAGACGATCGATCTGGCCGTGGCCTCTGCGCTCGAGCAGCTCGGGCTTGACCGCGACAGCGTCTCCGTAGAAGTTTTGGATAATCCGAGATCCGGCTTTCTCGGCTTTGGCGCCAGTCCGGCCAAGGTAAAGGTCACATATGAGGCGCCCGACGAAGCGCCCGCGCCGGCGCTCTCATCTGCTTCGCGCTCGCCGCGCAAACCCTGGACTGCGCCCGCACCGAAGAGTCCCGCCGCGCCAAAGAGCCCTGCTGCGCCGGAGAAAAAGCCCGAGGTCAAGGCAGAGAAAAAGTCCGAGCCGAAACCGAAGCCTGCTCCGAAGCGCGAGCCGAAGTCAGCTGACGCGCCCGCGCGCCCGAGCGCGCCCGAAACGCCCAAGGCGCCCGTTCACTACGAGCCTGCGGCGCCCGGCTCGACCGAGGAGCGCATCGAGACCTTTTTGAAGGGTCTGCTCGAGCATATGGGCTCTGACGCCGTGCCGCACGCCGTCTGCCGGAACGACAGCTACCAAGCCGAGCTGGTCGGCAGCAGCTTGGGGATGCTCATCGGCCGCCGCGGCGAAACGCTCGACGCCATCCAGCACCTGACCAATTACGCCATCAATCGCGGCTCCGGCAAGCGCGTCCGCATCACGGTCGACGCCGAGAACTACCGCGCCAAGCGCGAGGAGTCGCTGGTGCGTCTGGCGCAGAAGGTCGCCGGCAAGGTCGTCCGCTACCGCCGCAACATGACGCTTGAGCCGATGAACGCCTATGAGCGCCACGTCATTCATGCGGCGCTGCAGGACTACCCGAACGTGACCACCTACTCCACCGGCACTGAGCCGAACCGCCGTATCGTGGTCGCTTACAGCCGCTACAGCGAGACACCTGAACAGGAATGATCCAAAAAAACCGGGTCGCTTCCAACGGAAGCGACCCGGTTTTTGTTCTTTCTTATTTCGCCTGAAGCAGGCGCACGAGCTGCACGATCGCCTCCGCCGCGCCTTCGATGCCGAATGCGCCGGAATCGATCGTGAGATTGTACGTCCTCGCATCGCCCCAACGCTTCTGCGTGAAAAACTCATAGTAGTCGCTGCGGCGCTTATCCTGCTTCTTGATGGTCTTTTCCGCCAGCTCAGCCGCCACGCCGTAGTATTTGATCGCGCGCTCCTTGCGGAACTCGGGATTCGCATGGACGAAAACGTTCAGGCAGTGCGGCTCCTCCCGCAGCACATAGTCGGCGCAGCGGCCGACGATGACGCAGTTGCCCTCCTTGGCAATGCGGCGGATGACGTCGAACTGCGCGATGGCCAGTTTCTGGTTGAGCGGCAGAACATCCGTCCCGCCGGCCGCCGTCAGATAGGTGCCATAGAGCAGCGAGCTGGTCAACGCCTCGTCATACTGACGCACCGCGGGAATGCTGAAGCCCTCGCGCTCTGCCGTCAACGACAGGATCTCTTTATCATAGAATTTGTACCCAAGCGTCTGCGCAACCTGTTCGCCGATATCGCGGCCGCCGGAACCATACTGTCTGCCGATTGTGATGATCATATTGCAACCTCCTCGCGCGTTGTACGGTATTATAGTATGCTTTCTGAACTAAGAATAACACGCTTGGTCAAAATTCACAAGTTATGGTTAGAATACTATTTTATTTTTGGAGCATTTCCCAAAAATAGCTTTTTCTTTTGCACATTTTTAACAGTGTCCTCATGCAGTCGCCAAGCAGGCGAAGGTACGGAAAAAGATCACCGCAAGCTCCTGCCGGGTCAGGATGCCATTGGGATTGAACGAGCCGTCGGCGCGGCCGTGCATGATGTCGAGCGCAGCAAGCATCTGTACCGCCTCCAGGCAGTCCGCGTCGATCCCAGCGGCGTCCGTATAGCTCACCGAACCGTCCGCCTCAATGCCGTTGGCCAAAAGCAGCTCGCAGACGATCTTCGCCATCTCCTGGCGCGTGATCGGCGCATTGGGATGGAACTCCCCCGCCTCATCGAGCGACATTGCGCCGATGGAGAGCACGAACGCGATCTCGTCATGCGCCCAGTAGTCGTCCGGCACATCCACGATGGTCAGGTCGATCTCCACGCTCTCGAGCGCGAACAGGTTGGTGATGACCCGAGCCACATGCGCCCGCGTCAGCGTGCCGTCCGGGCGGTAGGTGCCGTCCGCATAGCCGTTGACGCCGCCTTCTAGTCCAAACCATTGGATCTCCGTCGCACCCCAGCACTCGCTGATATCCGAATAGAGCCACGCGCCGCTCTCCCGTGCGAGCGTGCGCAGCTCGTCTGTAACGGCGGGCACCGCCGCGCCCTCGGCCGGAGAGGAAAGCCCCGCGCCGCGCAGCCCGAGGGCAAAACCATTCTCATTGCTCAGGACAACGAAGTCGGAGTAGCGTGCCAGCGCCAGATCCGGATCCTCCTGCGCGATCGACCAGATCTCCAGCGCCGGCAGCGCGGAGAGCGCGTAGCTTAAGTAGTACATCGGCTGTGAAAAGCTGTGCGGCACCCACATCCAATAGTAGGCCCAGGCCGGGAACTGCGCCGTCACACCCAGCCCATAGTCAGCCAGCAGCGACTGGTAGATCGCCTGCAGCTCCGCAGCGCTCTCCGGCGTCTGCGTGAAGGCCGTATACTGGAACTCGTCCATCAGGCACCCGAAAACGACCGCCGTCAGGATATTGGTCAGCTCAAGCAGTTCGGCCTGTACTGCGCTGTCTTGAAACAGCTCATCATAGTAGAGCGTATAGAGCAGCTCAAGACCCTGCGAATGCACCTCGGCCGAATCCGTGTCGGCGTTTGCGCCATAGTTGTAGTAGTTCGCAAAATGACCCAGCTCGTGACTCAGGCCGGCGACGCCGTCAAAGCCGCCCGCCGTCGGATAGTACAGATACGGCGCCTCATACAGGTACAGATAAGTGGTAAAGCCTGCGTCGAACTTTTTCGCGCCGGGCGTCACGTCGTAATAGCCAAAGTCCACCATGTACCGCGCTGCCTCCGCGACGTCCGGGAAGTGAGCCTCCGCCGTCCGGACGACCGCGTCCAGCGCGGCCTCGCCGCTCTCCGGCGCCGTCTCCACATCAGAGCACAGCAGCCATAGCTCGAGCAGCATCGGCGCGATCTGTTCGCGCACCGCCTTGCGCAGCGGCTCGTAGGTTTCAAATGAGCCGTCGCGGCCATATGCCTCATAATACAGCCGAACGGCCTCCTCCCCGCCGCCAGCCGCCTGCTTCAGCTCACCGACCAGCTCCAAATACAGCGTGCCGACCGCCTCAGCCTGCTCCTCATACGAATCGTATGCGCCGGAGATCACCGTGTTGTACCGCTCCGTATATCGGTCGGTGATGGAGCTGAGCGCCATGAGCCGGTCAGAGTCGCCTGCGAGCAGCGCCGTGAGGCTCTCCTCCGTCATCACGGCATAAACCACATCCGCGCATGGCGTGTCCAGCAGCGCGCGCAGGCAGTCGAAAATCATTGCCGATCCGCTGGCATAATCCGCACTCGCCGCACGGTAGGCCGCGCCGGAAGCAGTGCCTGTGTCACGGTAATATGCGATCATATCCATCGTATAGGTGGTCAGCGCACCCGTCAGCCACGCGTCCATCTCCAGCACCTTCCCCAGTACCGCGCCCGCGTTTTCTGCGCTCTGCGCAAGCGAGAGCGTCTGCGCAGTCAGCGTCCTGAGCGCCGCCAGGTCGATCGTGCCGGCCTCCAGCTCGTCAAAGGCAACACGCGCCGGCGCCGCCAGCGCCATTGGCCGGAATCCGCCAAATACCAGCGCAAGCGCCAAAAGCAGCGCAGCACAGCGGCTGGAACATCTCAATTTTTTCATCTGGTCTCCTCACTTTCCTTCTGCCCGCCGGCGACAGGAAGCGGTTTCGTCTCCTGCCCGGCCAGGGCGATCAGCCGGCCAAAGAAATAGCCGAGCGGTTCTGAAACGCTGCCCCTTGTCCAAATAGAGGCGTTCTTCCAGGCAGAGCCTGTCGATACCGGCGTCAAAGTATTGCAGGTATCGCTGGTTGTCATCCTCCAAGACCTGAAACTCCGGAGCAAGCAGCAGCCCGTCACCGATCCGCGCCGAGAGCAGCATCTTCATCTGGCTCTCAGAATACTGCACATACGGCGGCAGGCCAAAGTGCCGATAGATGGAATACGCCTGCTGTACCATACCCGAATTGGTCGCCTGGATATTCAGTGGATACCGTTCCAGCAGCGTCCGCACCGGCGTGGATGTATCGAGTCCGTCCAACTCCATCCGAAAGCGGGACAGGCCAATGTAGATTTTCCTTGTTGCAATCGTGCGCGAGTCGATCTGTCCAAGCTGATCCAGCTCTTCGCCAGGATGCTCAAGCGTCAGAACCGCGTCGACCTGTCCATTGAGCAGCGCCTGCGCCATGCCGTCCGCCTTCAGCTCGATGATGTCAAAGGTCAGAAACGGATACGCCGCCTTTGTGTCCAGGATCGGCTGGGCGACGCTGAGCAGGGCGCGGTTGACCGACGGTGGAAGGCCGATCGTCAGCTTTTCTGCGTAGTGCTTCGTCCGATCCGTGACCAGCGCATCCTCCACCGCGTCGTCAAGGAGCGGCAGCAGCCGCTTCACGCTGCGGAAAAAGCTGGCGCCGGCCTGCGTCAGGCGGACACTGTGCGTATCCCGGACAAGGAGCTACACACCCATCTCCTGCTCCAGCGCCGAGATCTGCTGGCTGACCGTGGACTGGCTCACGAACAGCGCCGCCGCGGCTCGGGTAAAGCTCAGCTCCGCCGCAACCGCTTCAAAATATCGAAGCTGTCGGAATTCCATCACGCGCCCTCCTCTCACTTGTAATGCAATATTATACTGCAAACGATATGAAAACGCAATTTGAAAATTTCAATTTCAACAAGTTCGTCATTTGATTTCGCTATTTCCCTTGTCACTTTCCACAATGTTAAAATAAATCCAGCATAGCTCCGCAGGATTCGCCGCTGTACCAAATAAAAAGGAGGAATACCATGAAAAAGCAGAAACGGCCGATCGCCCTGCTCTTGGCGCTGGCGCTTCTTTGCCTGGCGCTCGCCGCATGCGCAAAGGATGCGCAGGATCCCACTGTACACGATCCCAATGCGCAGGATTCCAACGAGCAGACCGCTCCTCCGAGCAGCTCTGACAACAACGATACGCAAGCTGACAATAAACCGGCCAACCCGCAGACCGGCACCACGGAAGCAGACAGCTCCTTTGTTCGCAAGACGGAAGATGGCACGCTGACCATCGGTACCAGCGGCTCCATTCTCGGATTCAACCCAGTCGTCAACACCACGAGTATGGGACTCGGCATGGTCTTTGACACACTGATCGCCATGGATCCCGAAACGCGCGAGCTGATCCCCTGGCTGGCCGAGAGCTGGGAGTGGTCGGAAGACTACCTGACCTGCACCTTCCACCTGCGCGATGACGTCTATTTCACCGACGGCACGCAGCTCACCGCGCATGACGTCTATTACTGCCTGTCCACACTGGCGAATTCGTCGAGTATGATCTCGGCCAACTTCTCCAAAATCGACTTTGAACGCTCTAGCTGCCCGGACGATTTCACCTTTGTGATGGAAATGAATACGGTCGACGCACAAACCATGTACTCACTGTCATTCCCATGCGCCGGCATCTATCCGGAGGCTTGGGCGCAGACCGTAACCGATGAACAGTGGTGGGATTCACCGGTCGGCTCCGGCCCTTATATCTGTGTGGAGAACGTGGACGGCTCGCACACCAAGTATATTGCAAATGAGAACTACTGGAACGGCGCGCCCGAGGCTACGACGCTGACTGTGAAATCCTTTGCCGATTCGACCGCCATGTTCATCGCTTATGAATCTGGCGAGCTTGACGCGGCAATGAGCATTCTGTCCGCTGACGCGCAGCGCATCATCAACGGCGATGTGCCAAACACCACCTACCAGATCGCGCCAACCTTCAACTTTGAGGTGCTCGCGCTGTGCGACTATGTCGACGTATTCCAGGACATCCGGGTACGCCAGGCCATTGCGCATGCAATCGACCGCCAGGGCTGTATCGACGCCTCGTATGGCATCCTCGCTACCCCGATGGACTCTTGCATCGGCAGCTACAGCTCATATTATATGCCCACCGGCTCCTATGAGTACGACCCGGAAAAAGCGCGGGAGCTGCTGGCCGAAGCCGGCTACAGCGACGGTGACATCGTGCTTCGCTTGATCACGTTCAACACCACCGTCAAGCAGCAGCTTGCCGAGGCAGTGCAGGCCTATCTGGCCGCCGTTGGCATTGTGGTCAATGTCGAGACCTATGTACAGCCGACCGCCATCCCGATGCTGCGCGACTGCGAGGCGGACATCACCCTGCTCGGCGCAAGCAACGCATTCGACGCCTCCATGACCTTCGAAAAATATGATACGAACGGAACCGATCCTACCGGCATGATACACGATGACGTACTGCAGGCACTGATCGTCGCCGGCTACAGCACGATGGATTCCGAGGAGCGCGCCTCCATCTATACCGAGGCGCAGCAGCTCATGTTCGATCAATGCTACAACGTGCCGATTCTCAACATCAACGCCTGCTACTGCTACCGCACCTATATTGAAGACTTCCCCTGTGTCACACCGGATCGCTTCAATCCATGGTACTGTCATTTCGCCGCTTGAGCCCTTGAGGAAAGGAAGATACGCTCCATGCCACACATTGTAATTGATAAAGCGCTCTGCACCCGGTGCGGAATGTGCGTACGCCGCTGTCCCTATGACACACTTCGCATCGGCGCGGACGGCGCCATCGAACAGGTTTATCCTGACGACTGTCTTGGTATGATGCTCTGCACGCGCTATTGTCCCACTGGCGCCATTTCCCGCGGAAAGGAGGAGCGATAATATGCTGGCTCTGCGTGAACAGACCGTAACGGCCGATGTACTTATCATCGGCGGCGGCGCGTCCGGGATGTGGACAGCCGCGCGCCTCAAGCAGCTCCGGCCGGAAACCGATGTACTGATCGTCGACAACGGCCCTGTCGGCTGGGGCGGCCTGATGGCCATGGCCGAGGGCGACGTTGACGCTGTCATTGACGGCGACAGTATGGACGGCTGTATTGGTGATCTGGCCTATTATTGGGATGGCTTGTGCGATCAGGATGTGATGCGCACGATACTCGAGCACTCCGAGGCGCGTATCAACAACTATGAGTCCTTTGGCTGCCGTTTTCGACGCGACGGCAGCGGCAGGCTCTGGGGCGCCCCGATGCGCGCGCTCACCCATGTCAAAAAATATCCGCACGAGGATCGGAGCTGCGGCGGCTTTACAATGGCAAAGGGAATGACGAAATATGTCGCCTCGCTCGGTCTGCGCCAGATGGGCTATATCTGCATCACCGATATCCTTGTCACAGACGGACGCGCATGCGGCGCGGTTGGCTTCGACTTTCATGAAGGTGTGCTGTACACCTTCTGCGCCGGCGCGGTCGTACTTGGCGGCGGCCCGCAGGGCTGGAACGGGATCGTCAACCCCGGCGGCTGGATCGACCCGGCGCTGCGTGCCGGCGCGGAAGCCCGAAACATGGAATTCGTCAAATCGACATGGCTTGTGCGCGGCGGCGGAAATCCCAACGTCTTCATGCCTGTCGGCACCTCCTATGAGCTGGTCAACCGCCACGGCGAAGCGTTCATGAACCGCTATGCGCCCTCCCTCGGGTGCAGTGCGGACGGCAGCTTCACCTGTCGCGCCATGGCATTCGAGTACCTTGCCGGCAACGGCCCGATCCAGGCCAAACTCACTCTCCCGCCCGGAACAGAACACACCGTTCCGCAGGAGCTGATCGCGCAGTTCGACAACAAAGAGGTGGAAATGGGCTGCAGCGAAACGCTTGGCGGTCTGGCGACCGACCTGTACGGCGAAACCTGCGTGCCCGGCCTGTTTGCCGTCGGCCGCACCCGCAGCTTTGAGCCGGGCGTCTATATCGGCGGCTTTGCGCTGTGCGTTACCGCGAACTCCGGCTACCTGACCGGCGAATTTCTAGCGTACGATCCGTCGCGCTTTACCGATGCTCCTGCGCCGGATCCGATGCAGTATGAACGGATCCGCGACCGTACCTTTTCCGATCTTGACCGCGCCGGTACGGTCACGCCGGCGCAGGCGCGCCGAGAAATACTCGAAACGCTCCTTCCAAACGACGTGTGGCTGCTCAAGACGGAGCGATCGCTGTTGGATGCGCTCGCACGGCTTGACGTCATCCGCACCGGCAGTCTCGCCCAGATGGGCGCGGGCGGCGATCTGCACCAGCTCAAGCGCATCTACGACACGCGCAGCACCGCCTGTCTGACCGAGCTGTTCTATCGCGCGTCGCTTGAGCGCACCGAGTCGCGAGCCGGCCACTACCGCGCAGACTATCCGCATTACGATGACAGCGCCTGGCTGTGCTGGCAGCACGTCCTGCGGGAGCCTGACGGCGCTTACCGCTTCCGCAAGGTTCCCGTGCCGGTCGAATCCTATTCCATTCGGCCGGAGCGGTATTATTCCGACTGTTTTCATTTTCCGGAGCAGGTCGTGACGCACTGACCGGGCAAGCGGAGCTTTGGCGCAAACATACAGCGTTTTACAATCTGAATCCCACGATTTTTATACCGACTGGACGTTGACGGATGCAAAATAAGACCTTATAATGGATGCAGTTATACTTCGCATTTCGCTGCTGCGAAAACGATAAAAACTGGAGGTTAAACACCATGAGAGATCTTTATGTTGTCAACTGCTGCCGTACGGCCGTCGGCTCTTTCGGCGGCAGCCTGAAGGACGTCCCCGCCGCCGAGCTTGGCGCGATCGTCGTCAAGGAAGCCCTCAACCGCGCCGGCGTCAAGCCCGAGCAGGTCGATGAGGTCATGTTCGGCTGCTGCATCAGCGCCGGTCTCGGCCAGAACGTCGCCCGCCAGGTCTGCCTGAAGGCCGGTCTGCCGGTTTCCGTCCCCGCCTACTCCATCAACATGGTCTGCGGCTCGGGCATGAAGAGCGTCATCGAGGCCGGCCGCGCCATCGCCTCCGGCGACGCTGAGATCGTCGTCTGCGGCGGCACCGAGAACATGTCCGCTGCGCCGTACGTCCTGCCGGACGCTCGCTGGGGCGCCCGTATGTTCGACAAGAAGCTCGTCGACACCATGGTCAAGGATGGCCTGTGGGATGCGTTCAACAACTACCACATGGGTACCACCGCTGAGAACATCTGCGACGTCTGGGGCATCACCCGTGCCGACCTCGATGAGTTCGCGCTCTCCAGCCAGCAGAAGACCGCCGCTGCGCAGGCCGCCGGCAAGTTCGACGACGAGATCGTTCCGGTTCCGGTGAAGGTGAAGAAGCAGGTCGTCGAGTTCAAGGTCGATGAGTTCCCGCGCGCCTCCACCACTGCCGAGGGTCTGGCCAAGCTGAAGACCGCCTTCCCGACCTCGTCCGACAACGCGTTCGTCGCCAACGGCGGCACGGTCGAGGACACCTTCGGCGCCAAGGCCTGCAAGGAAGCTCAGGCCGACGCCGGCCAGCCGCGCGTCACCGCCGGCAATGCCTCCGGCATCAACGACGGCGCTGCCGCCATCGTTCTTGCCTCCGGCGAAGCTGTTGAGAAGTACGGTCTGAAGCCGATGGCCAAGCTGGTCTCCTGGGGTCAGGGCGGCGTCGACCCGAAGATCATGGGCACCGGCCCGGTGCCGGCTTCCCGCCAGGCGATGGACAAGGCCGGCCTGACCATCAACGACATGGATCTCGTCGAGGCCAACGAGGCCTTCGCCGCTCAGTCGATCGCAGTTGCCCGTGAGCTTGGCTTCGATATGAGCAAGGTCAACGTCAACGGCGGCGCGCTGTCCATCGGCCACCCGGTCGGCTGCTCCGGCGCCCGCATCATCGTCACGCTGCTTCACGAGCTGGCCAAGCGCGACGACGCGAAGAAGGGTCTTGCCACGCTGTGCATCGGCGGCGGCATGGGCGTTGCCACGATTTTCGAGAAGTGCTGATCCCATAACAGG
>CAZJBT010000045.1:0-15071 GCA_964544345.1 uncultured Oscillospiraceae bacterium | reverse complement strand
GACCGAGCTGGTGACGGAGATGCCGCGCTGCTTTTCGATCTCCATCCAGTCGGAAACAGCGGCGCGCTGGTTCTTCTTGCCCTTGACCGCGCCGGCCTGCGCGATCGCCCCGCCGTAGAGCAGGAATTTTTCGGTCAGCGTCGTTTTACCGGCGTCCGGGTGCGAGATGATTGCAAAGGTGCGGCGCCGGGAAATCTCTTCTTGCATGGATGCCAATGGAGGCTCCTCCCTTACTTTCAAATTCTGATGTCTGATCCCGCAGGCTGCTACATGGGAAGCTCCTCCTCAGGTCTGTCCTGTCAAATAATCCGATTTATTTTATCACGAATGCCCCGCTTTTACAAGGAAAACCGGCGTACCGCCCGCAAAAAGCTCCGCACAGCAGAGCAGAGATGGTCATGATCGCAGAGAAACGGCCAATCCGCTTTCGCGAATTGGCCGTTTAAGCCTGTCAAAGAACGCCGTAGGCGTTCTTTGACAGGGGGACTGCGGCCTGCCGCAGCGCACGCCTTGCCCGCTGCTGGCGGACAAGGCGCACGTTTACAGGCCGAGCGGTGTTTTCTCCGACGCACTGGTCGCCGGAGAAAACGATCCTGATTTGATTTCGCCGCTGCGGCGGCGAAACTCTACGAGGTTTTTGACAAGCTGAAACGGCCAATCCGCTTTCGCGAATTGGCCGTTTCCCTCGCAGCGCGCTGCCGGCAGCGTGCTATTCAGCAAGGTCGCAAAGCGTCCTTCCAATATCCGCATCGATGCAAAGAGACTGTTTTGCGATCTCCCGCGGCGCGATCGCCTCGCCGTAATTGATACAGGCATAGATCGCCCGCGGATTTTGCGCCGTCATCTGCCAGAAAGGATACTTGATGATCCCCGGGGTGTTGGCACCAACGCCAAGCTCCAAAAGCAGGATATGCTGATCCTTATACCGGCGAAGAAAATCGCTGTAGCGGTTTGCCGCGGCATACCAGCCTTTATCCTGTACAAAGGTGTGATCACTGCGCAGATTCATCGTCATCGGCGCGCCGCAGACCGGGCATACGGGGATCAGCTCCGCCGGCACCTTCATCTCCTTTTGTTCGGCCACCATCCGGCGGACGGTCTCTTCGTTCTGATAGGTTTTGTCATGGCAGGCTTTGGAGCACTGCCACAGGCCATAATCGCCCTGTGTATAAAATAGCCTCTGGTGATCAAACCCCGCAAGCTGGAACTGATGATCCACATTGGTCGTCAGGACAAAATAGTTCTTATCCTTTACCAGAGCCAACAGATCTGTATAGGGCTTACCGATACCAGCATCATAGCGATTGACCAAAATATGCCGCGACCACCACGCCCAGTATTCCTCCAGGGTATCATAAGGATAAAAGCCGCCGGAATACATATCCTCGATCCCATACTTTTGCGAAAATCTGAAAAGTATCTCTCAAACCGTTCCCCATCATACCGCATGCCGGCCGAGGCAGACATTCCCGCGCCTGCGCCGATCAGGATCGCATCCGCTGTCTCCACTTCACGCTTCAGCGTTTCGATCTGCTTTGAGTAAGGTTCGGTAGATGTCATAGTCGATTTCCTTGAAAACATTGAATATCACCTTCATTTGGCTGTCTGTTTGGGCTTGATATGCCTTCACCGTTTTTATTGCAATTTCTGCCGCCAGCTCATTGGGAAAGCGGAACTCCCCCGTGGAGATGCAGCAAAATGCGATACTCCGCACACCGTTTTGTTTTGCCAGCTCCAGGCAGGAGCGATAGCAGGAGGCCAGCAGGTCTTTGTCCTCTTCCGCAGGCCGGGTGCGAATGATGGGGCCGACCGTATGCAGGACATATTTGCAGGGGAGATTATATGCCGGCGTGATTTTAGCGCTGCCGGTTTTTTCTTCATGCCCCTGTTTTCTCATGATCTCCTCACAGGCCGCTCGAAGCTGGATCCCTGAATAGGTATGGATCGCATTGTCAATACAGCCATGACCCGGGCAAAAGCAGCCCAGCATTTGACTGTTCGCCGCGTTTACGATGGCGTCGCAGCGCAATGTTGTGATATCTCCCTGCCAGAGATATAGACCCTCCTCCACGGGGCTTAGGCTGGCGAGGTCTACGATCCCCTTCCTCCTGGTTTCCTCCTGCAAATAGGCGTCTTGTATCGTCAAAAATTCTTTGCCCGCAGGTCTTGGCATACGAAGATTGAACAAGGCGCGGAGCATATTTTTTTGTTCCTGCTCCTCTGTCGGGATCTTCAAACCGGCATAGCTGGACTGCTCTTTCAAGAGTTCTTCTATCAAGAAAACTCTTCGCTCTGCTTGTGTCATGGATCACACCTTCTTACGATCGCCCTTATGGGACAGCGTTCAAAACAAGATCGCCTGGATCGATCAAAAAACAGTCAGCGCTTCGGGAGCTGCTGTAAAATTTGGATCGCTATGCGCCCCGGCTGTCTCATCGATCATGGCGGCTCTTTTCGGCTTCTTGTTGTAACTTTCTTTATTACAGCAATACTATAGCACGGCCTTGTTGTAACATCAATAGGTACAGCTCGATTTTCTGATCGGAAACGCCATATGCCGTTTCCCGGCACATGGCCTATCCTTGCCGGGCAGATCGATCCGGCGGCAGTCAGAGCCACCTGCCTGACGCTCGCCCGCCGTTTTGTTGCCCTTCCGCGAGGATGAACCATTCGCGCCCGCCTGCGGGCAAAAAAAGACGCGGAGCGCAGCAGCTCCGCGTCTTAGGCCGGTCAGATCAGAAGAATTTTTTGATACCGTCAGTCGCTTTGTTGATGTCATCGGAGATCGTGATGGTGAAACTGATGCTGTTGACCTCGCCGAACTTCTCGCACCAGGCGAGGAACGCCTCGGTCTCGGCGATGTCGCCGCCGCAGTTGGCCACCTTGTACAGGCTGTCGATAAAAATGTGCGTAATATCAAAATTACCGGCGTGCAGGCCGCTGACGAAGCCTTTGAGGCTGCTGTAGCCGTCCATATCGTACTCGCCCGACTCGATCAGGCGGACGCGATAATCAATATCGAAACGAAGCTTGTCGCTCTTCTCGATACAAACCATGACGCCGGGTTCTTCTTTCACCGCGTTGTTGATGGAGTCAATCATCTGCTTGGTTTTGCCGGAACCCTTCAGACCCATAATTACTTTCACCATGTGAAATTCCCCCTTTTACATCGGCCGAGCCGTTCTTGTCGTTATTCTACCAGTTTTACGTTGTCTTTTCAACCGTTTTCCGAAATTTGACGCGCTGTTATTTTTCGGGTCGGCCGAGCAGGCGGAACATGTTCTGCTTGTACAGCTCCACGCCCGGCTGATCGAACGGGTTGACGCCGAGCAGATACGCGGACAGGCCGCAGGAAAGCTCAAAGAAGTAGAACAATTCGCCGAGCTTGGACGCATCGAGCGGGCCGGCGTCGAGCAGAATGACCGGCACGCCGCCGTCGACATGCGCGCTCACTACGCCCGCGCAGGCCTGGCGCTGGACAAAGTCGAGCGTTTTTCCCTCGAGATAGTTTAACCCGTCCAAGTCCTTCCAATCCAACTCGATCTCCGCTTTCTTCTGCGGCGGGTCGAACTGCAGGATCGTCTCAAACAGATTGCGCCGACCCTGCTGTACCATCTGACCCATCGAATGCAGATCGGCCGAGTATTCCAAGAACGCAGGGAAGAGCCCCTTGCCCTCCTTCCCCTCGCTCTCGCCGAAGAGCTGCTGCCACCAGCGGCCAAAGTAGGCGCAGTCCGGCTCCCACGCGCACAGCAGCTCGATCTCCTTTCCTGTCTGCGCGAGTAGGTAGCGGCTCGCAGCATACTGCCAGGCCGGATTCTCAAATGAACGGATATTCAGCGTCTCGCGCGCGAGTGAAGCGCCGGCAAGCACGGCCTCGATGTCAATGCCCGCGACCGCCATCGGCAACAGCCCCACCGCGGAAAGCACGCTGTAGCGCCCGCCGACGTCGCGCGGAATGACGAACGACTCCCACTGCTCCGTCTCTGCCATTGCGCGCAGCGCGCCGGAGGTGCGGTCGGTTGTGACAAAAATGTGCTCGCGCGCCTTCTCTGTGCCGTAGCGCCGCTCAAGCATCCAGCGCAGCGACCGCGTGGCCAGTGCCGGCTCGATCGTCGTGCCGGATTTGGAGATAAAGTTGACAGAGAAATCGTGCCCTTCGAGCAACGTGCACAGCTCGTTCCAAGCGCGCGTGGACATGTTGTTGCCTGCAAAGACGACCCGCGGCCGGCGCGTCAGATTGTGATTCGCGCCGCACAGCAGCTCAATAGCCGCGCGCGCGCCGAGATATGACCCGCCGATGCCAACGACGACAAACACGTCGCTCGACGCCCGGATGCGGTCAGCCGCGTCGCGGATGCGCTGGATCTCCTCCGGGAACACGCGGTCGGGTAGCACGACCCAGCCGCGGTATTCCTCTCCCCGGCCGCCGCCGTCTATGATCAGGTTGTGCGCATCGAAGATCTGCTTCTCGCAGCCGAGCAGCTCGGGCAGACTGATTTCGCCCCAAATGTTGGAAATATCGGCAGTGATCATACGGTTCCTTCTTTCATAGCGTTTGCTCTATCATAGCGCATCCGGTGAAAAAACTCAATCCCGTTTTGCTTATCCGCTCAGGCAGACGGCGCGCAGAAGCTGCACCAGGATCTGACCCCAGGTCAGTTTTTCCACGGCCTCGGCGGCCACAATGTCCACCTGGCCGAGCGGCTGGCCGTTTGATCGAATGACCATCGTGCCGAGCTTCTGCCCGGCCTCGACCGGCGCAGTGACGGAGTCCGCCATCTCCACGGTCTTTTCCACGTTGGAGGCGGCGCCCTTGTCGGCCAGGATCGGTGTGGCGTCGCTGAGCACTGCCTGCACCTCGTTCTTTTCGCCCAACACGACCGGCACCGCGGGCAGCGGCTCATCCGGCTCGCTCGACACCAGGCAGTAGTTGGCGAAGCCGTAGTCGAGCAGCGCCTTGGCCGACTCGAACCGGTCGGTCGAGCTTTCACAGTGCAGCACGACCGCGATCAGCTCCAGCCCATCGCGCTCGGCGGAGGCCGACAGGCAGTAGCCCGCCGCGCGGGTGAAACCGGTCTTCAGCCCCGTCGTGCCCTGGTAAAAGCGCACGAGCTTGTTCGTGTTGGACAATCCAAACTGGCCGTTCCGGACGGTGTCCATCCAAATGGTGGTATACTCGCGGATCTCGTCGTGCTTGAGCAGCTCGCGGCTCATCAGTGCAATGTCGTATGCGCTCGTCAGGTGCTCTGCCGCCGACGGCTCATCGTCAAGCCCCGTACAGTTGACAAAGTGCGTGTCCTCCATTCCCAACTCTGCGGCACGCGCGTTCATCAGATCCACGAACGCCGATTCGCTGCCCGCAACGTGCTCGGCCAGCGCTGTGGCGCAGTCGTTCGCCGACGAGACAACGACCGATTTGAGCATATCGCGCAGTCCCATCTGTTCATTTTCCTCCAGGTAGATCTGGCTGCCGCCCTTGGCTGCGGCGGCAGCGGAGGTGGTCACCTGATCCTCCCAGCCGATGCGCCCGGCGTCGAGCGCCTCCATCACGAGCAGCAGCGTCATGACCTTGGTCACGCTGGCCGGCGCGAGACGCTCGTGCGCGTTCTGCTCGAACAGCACCGTCCCCGTCGCAGCATCGATCAAAACCGCTGACGGCGCTGTGATCTCCACCGCCGCGCGCGCCGGCACGCTGCCTAGCGTCCCGACCGCCAGCACGATCGCCAAAATCATGCAAAGGCATCTTTTCCGCATAAAAAACAACCCCTTCGTTTCATCCTGCTGGTCAAGCATATGAAGCGAAAGGGGTGAATATGTAAACAAAACAGCGCTTACAGGACAATCATTTTCGATACGGTATCGCAGAAGGCCTCGACTGCGGCCTGCGAGCCGATGATCGCCACCTGCAGCGTCCGCTTCAGGTTCAGATCGAACATATCTTTGATGGATCGTGCATTGGCCGACCGGTCGCCGTCGACGACCTCCACATCGCATTCGACGGCAGTCGCTGCGTCTACAAAAGCCTTGACGTCCTCCAGCGACGTCAGCCGGACAGAGATTTCTCGCATGGGTTACCTCCGAAAAACAGCTGTACAACGTTGGGCGGGCGGGGTATAATGTAGGGGATCACCCGCCCGTTCATACATTATTATACGGGAGGCGAACGATGAATGCAATGGCTGCGGCAGCGAATCTGCACAGCTTTCAAATCGTGTTTTTGGTGGTTTTCAACATGAGATTTGGTTTTTTCACACTTGGCTGCAAGGTCAACCAATATGAAACGCAGGCAATGGAACAGCTCCTGCGCGAACGCGGCCACGAGATCGGCTCGTTTGACGAGTTCTGCGATTGCTATGTCGTCAACACCTGCTCGGTCACGGCGGTGAGCGACAAAAAATCCCGCAATATCATCCGCCGCGCGCGCCGGCTCAATCCGGACGCGCTCGTCGCCGTCTGCGGCTGCTATGCGCAGGCGCATCCTGAACAGATCCGTGCGCTTGGCGTGGACGTCGTCGCCGGCACCGCCGACCGCGCCGCGTTTTTGGCGCTCATCGAGCGCGCTGCGCGCGAGCGGACTTATCTGGAATCCATCGACGACCCGCGTCTCCGCCATGGCTTCGAGCTGCTGCCCGCCGGCGGGCTGGAGACGCGTACACGCGCCATGCTCAAAGTCCAGGATGGCTGCCAGAACTACTGCACCTACTGCATCATCCCCTACACGCGCGGCGCAGTGCGTTCGATGCCCATTGCTGACGCAGTGCGCCAGACGCGCGATCTCGCCGCCGCAGGCTACCGCGAGATCGTTGTCACCGGCATCGAGGTCGCCTCGTGGGGCGTTGACCTGCCGGGCAAGCCGCCTGTCAGCGCGCTGCTCGCCGCCATCTGCGCTGCCGCGCCGGATGTGCGCATCCGCCTCGGTTCGCTCGAGCCGCGCGTGGTAGATGATGTCTTCTGCAGCGCGCTCTCTGCCTGCGCGAATCTCTGTCCGCAGTTCCACCTGAGCCTGCAATCCGGCTGCGACCGGATCTTAAAGCGCATGAACCGCCACTATGACACCGCACGCTACCTTGAGAGCGTTCGGCTCCTGCGCGCGGCCTTCCCCGGCTGCGCCATTACGACCGACCTGATCGTCGGCTTTCCCGGCGAGACGGAGGAGGATTTTACCGAAACGCTCTCGTTCCTGCGCGTGTGCGGCTTCGCCGCCATGCACATCTTCCCCTACTCCCGGCGCGACGGCACCGCCGCCGCAAGGCTCCCGAACCAGCTCCCAAACAGCGTAAAAGAAGAGCGCGCCGCGCGCGCCGCCGCCGCGGCGGACGAGCTGAGCCGCGCCTTCCGCTCTGGTCTGATCGGGCAGACGTTTGTGGTGCTGTTTGAACAGCCCGAGGGGGAATATTTCACCGGCCACGCGCCAAACTATGTGAAGTTCTACGTCCCGGGCAAAGCTCTGCACAACCAGCTTCGCGCCGTGCGCGTGACGGGGCTATACGCGGACGGCGTGACGGGCGAGCTTACTTGATCTAAAACCAGCGGTAGATCGGCATCTTCTCGTGGAACAGCGCATGGCGCAGCAGGTCGTCTGCCACGACCGCGATGCCGGCGAGCGGGATCCAGAGCAAGAAAAAATACAGGCTGATCTGCCCCATAAAGTTATAGGGCAGACTGCTGTAGTCCCAGACCTGCCATCCGAGATACACGTTGACGATCAGCCCTGACAGCAGCTCGATGGCCGTCACGATGACTGCACCGAGCAGCGCCTGCACCGTCAGCGGCAGGCCGCGCCCCGCTCCGCCATTGATCGCGCCGATCAGCACGAAGCAAAGCCCGCCGACTACAAACATGCTCGGGTGCGACCGCCCGCGCCACATCAGTTCAGCCAGCACATAGATCATCCCGCCGATATACATGAGAATGATGGTTTTCCAGACCTTTTTCATCCATCCTGCCCTCCGTTTACATACGGTATTATATGAATGATTTTTTCAAAATATCAAAGGATATTCTTATTGACAAACCCAGCTCTTTCTTGTACAATAATCCTTGCCCGTTTGATGCCGGGCCTACATATGGCGGCATAGCTCAGTTGGTAGAGCATTCGGTTCATACCCGGAGTGTCATTGGTTCGAGTCCAATTGCCGCTACCAATCCGGCCCGGTGGTCAAGCGGCTAAGACACCGCCCTTTCACGGCGGTAACACGGGTTCGATTCCCGTCCGGGTCACCAAAAACAGCAGGCTTCTTGTGAAGCCTGCTGTTTTTATCTTAAGCTCACCTGCTTGCAGACAATCAAAACGATCGTGTAAAGCTGCGGCGCGGCATGGATTCCCATGCCGCGCCGCCTTGATCTTTCTGCGGCATATTTGACTGCCAGACCTTCGGCAAGCACGATCCGGCCGGCCGTTTCTTCATTCACCCCATGCTATGCTGAACCCGTTCCAGCATAGGTTTCAGGCTATGCCAGATTTGAAAAGTGGTTATATACAAAACACATTTTTTAATGATATAATGCTCATGGATCAAGTCCGAAGCTGCTCGTAGAGGTACTGGCAGAACGCTTTGCCCGCCTGGGTGCGAGCCTTGCTCTTGTGATATGCCTGCCAAATGGACAGGCTGAAGTTCCAGTCCGTCACGTTGAGCAGCTCGACCGGATACGGCGTCTGCTCCGGCACCAGCGAGGGCATCGGCAGCACCAAAATACAGTCGCCGCGGCGCATAAAGAAGTCGAACAGTGCGGGATTGTCGCCGGCGTAGACCACGCGCGGCGGGAAGAACGCTTCCTCTTGGCAGTAGGCCGCGAAGCAGTCGACCATATCCTTATTGCCCTTGTGCATGATGAAATTCTCACGGCGCAGGTCGCTGACCTTGACAGCTTTTCCCGCGAGCGGATGCTCCGGCGTGACGTACAGCCGCACCGGCGTCGTCATGACGAGCCGGCACTCGATCAGGCTGTCGCGGATGGGGATATAGCTGAACGCGAAGTCGAGCGTCGCGTCGAGGATGCTCATGCGCGCCTGCTCGGCTGAGAGCGAGTGCTGCTGGAACACCACATCCGGGTGCGCCTCCACATACGCCTGCCACGGCTCGGTGATGAGGCCGCTGTCCGGGATCGAGAACGCGACGACGCTTGTCAGGATCCCGTCGTTCGCGCAAGCCTGCTCTACGCCGTAGCGCAGCAGGTCGAGCGCTTGCTCGACATACGACAAAAACACCCGCCCTGTATCGTTCAGCCGGATCTTATTGCCCGTCCGATCAAATAAGTTGACGCCCAGCTCATCCTCGAGCCGGGAGATCGAAATGCTCAGGGTCGGCTGTGTGATATTCAGCATGCTTGCCGCCTTTGTGATACTCTCCTGTTTGGCCGTGGTCACAAAATGACCCAGTTGCGTCATTTCCATTGTGCCCGTTCCACCTCCGTCGGTTCCATATAGCTTGTACTTCATTATAACATAGCGCAAAAATTTGTAAAACAAATTTCCGGATAAAGAAAAGGAGATGCAGCGATGATCAACAAATACCCTCATATGTTTGCACCGATGACCATCAAGGGCGTGACGTTCAAGAACCGCGTCATGGCCAGCCCGATGACCACCGACCGCACCGTCTGGCCGGACGGCACCCCAACGCAGGAGTGCATCAACGGCTATGAGACCCGCGCCCGCGGCGGCGTCGCCGCCGTCACGGTGACGGAGACGTTCATCGACTTTGACCGTGCCGCGCGTCATGACCACTCCATCGACTTTGTGCGCCCGAACCCGTCGGTTCACAAGCTCGAGTCGCTCTTCGTGCTGGCCGAGGCCATCCACGCGCACGGCGCCGTCGCTTCCGTCCAGTTCAACCACATCGGCGAGATCAACCATCCGGCCACCATCTCCTCCGGCCGCAACCCCATCGGCCCGTACGGCTACACCCGCGAGGACGGCGTCACCATCGACCAGATGGACGAGGCCATGATGCGCGAAGTCGCCGACGAGTTCGCCGAAGCGTGCGCCAGCGCCCAAGCCAACGGCTTCGAGATGGTCATGCTCCATGGCGGCCACGGCTGGCTGCTCGACCAGTTCATCTCCCCGCTGACCAACCACCGCACCGACGAATATGGCGGCAGCCTGGAAAACCGCGCCAAATTCCCGCTGATGGTGCTCGACCGGATCCGCGAGGTCTGCGGCGACCGCCTGCTCATCGAGTACCGTATGTCCGGCTCTGAGCGCGTACCCGGCGGTCTGGAGATCGGCGAGGCCGCGCAGTTCGCCGCCATGATCCAGGACAAGGTCGACATCATCCATGTCACCAGCGGCCTGTACCATAACCATGTCCAGTCCAAGGCGTTCTCGTCTATGTTCCACCCGCACGGCTGCAACCTCGACCTGGCCGAGGCCATCAAGAAGGCCGTCCACATCCCGGTCACGGCCGTCGGCGGCTTCAACAGCCCGCAACAGATCGAGGACGCTATCGCCTCCGGCAAGTGCGACTTCGTCGCCATGGGGCGCCAGATGCTGGCCGATCCGCAGTTCGTCAACAAAACGGCCGAGGGTCGCGAGGATGAGATCTCCCCGTGTCTGCGCTGCTCGTGCTTCAATCCGCTGGCCTCTGACCCCAACGCCCGTCCGCATGCGGAGACGTTCCAATGCACCGTCAACCCGTACTCCATGCGCGAGCTGCGCATGCAGTGGGCGCCCCCGGTGCGCCGCAAGCAGAACGTCCTCGTCGTCGGCGGCGGCCCCGGCGGTATGTACGCGGCCATCACTGCGGCCGAGCGCGGTCACAACGTCACCCTGCTCGAAAAAGAAAACAAACTCGGCGGCGTGCTCTGGTTCACCGACGAGGACTGCCACAAGGAGGATATGCGCCGCTACCGCGACAGTCTGATCGTCCGCACGCACCGTGCCGGCGTCAACGTCGTCACCGGTGTCACCGCGACGGTCGATACCATCCGCGCCTATGAGCCGGACGCCGTCATTCTCGCCATCGGCGCCGAGCCGGTCGTCCCGGGCATCCCGGGTCTGAAGGAGAACGCACACCATGCGCTCTACGCCTACTCCGACCCGGACAAGATCGGAAAGAAGGTCGTCATGATCGGCGGCGGTCTGATCGGCGTAGAGTGCTCGATGCACCTGGCCGAAAAGTACGGCTGCGAAGTGCAGGTCGTTGAGATGATGGACGACTACGCCCGCGACGCGTACATGTCCCACCGTCAGGCCATTGACATGTTCATGCCCGAATCCGTCCATATCCAGTGCGGCGTGAGCTGCACCGAGGTTCGTCCGGACGGCATCACCGTCAAAGACAAGGACGGCAACGAGATCGTCTATGAGGCCGACACCGTGCTCTACGCCATTGGCATGCGCGCGAAGAAGGCCGAGCTCGAGACGCTCCTGACCGCACACCCGAACACCCGCTTCATCGGCGACTGCAAGAAGCCGGCGAAGATCCTCCAGGCCGTGCGCGACGGTATGTTTGCCGCCTACGACCTCGTCTGATCTCGACGAAAAGGCGCAGCCTTTTTCGTCAATGGCTCGCGCCTGCCGGGAGCCGCTGCGAACTCGATTCGCGGCGGCTCCTTTTGTTGTTCGCGCGGCACGGCGGCGGGCGCTGGCCAGGGCGCTTCAAAATGTTGGCTCGCGTTTTTGCTGCCGGCCGCTTTACAGCGGACGAAATCTGTTGTAAAATGGGGAAACAGTGACAGGCCGGAGCCGCGAGCCCGGCTTTTCGCACAACAAGCGGAGGTGGAGCCATGACCTGTATCAAATGCGGCCGTCAGATCCCAGACGGTGAGCTGTTCTGCGTCGAGTGCAGTCTCGCACCGCCCGCGTCGGAGCCGGACACGCCAAAGAAGGCCACGCGCCCGCCCGCGTCCAAAGCAGCGCCGAAAAAAAGCGCCGCGCCGCACCGCCCGGTCGGATTGATCGTGGCGCTCGTGTTTGCACTGCTGCTCTCTGTCACGTCGACGGGCTATCTCGTCTACGACTATCTGAAAAACGACACGCAGACCGCTGCGCTCACGCGCGCGCAGACCGAGCTGGCGCAGAGCAACAGCCGCATCACTACGCTCAACGAGTCGCTCACGCACGCCAATGACCAGATCACCAGCCGTCAGGAGGAGATCGAACAGCTCCAGGCAGAGATCGATCTGCTCAAAACGCAGTTGAACAGCACGGCCGGCAGCGCGACACAGAGCCGGTTCGACCTGAGCGAACAGCAGGGCGAATTCGCAGAGCTTACCGCTGAGTTTGAAGCGCTCACCACACGCGCCGAGCAGCTCGAGGCCGATCTGCTCGCCGCCGCAGAAGAGCTGGCCGACGTCCAAAACGATCTGACCGACGCCAATTCCACCATCTCCTCGCTCCGCTCGGAAAATGCCGCGCTCTCGGAAAAGGTCAGCTTTTTCGACACCTACGCGGTTCTTGTCACCGTTGACGATCCCTCCACCTACCACCGCTACGGCTGCTCGGAGATCGGGACGAAAGATTACTGGATCTACAACCGCAAGCTGGCCGAGAGCAAGGGCGCCTCGCCCTGCCCGATCTGCTACGGCTGATAGGAAACTCAAACGATTGGACTCCTCTTCATGAACATTCAGTCTATTCTCTCCCAAATGGTGATTCTGTTTATCGGGATCGCGCTGGGCTTTATCGCCAGCAAATGCGGCATCATGGATGCCACTTTCAACCGCAAGCTGAGCCAGCTCGTGCTGCATGTCACTACGCCGGCCACGGTACTCTACTCCGTCATCGGCAGCGAAAGGGTGCTGAGCAACCACGAGGTGTTTGTATTCACCATCGTCGCGTTCGCCACCTACGCCGTCCTGATCCTGCTTGCGCAGGGTCTGCCGTACCTGCTGCGGGTGCAGAAGCCCCAACACGGCGTCTATCGCTTTATGATGATCTTCTCAAACTCCATCTTCATGGGCTTCCCCGTCGTCCGGCTGCTGTTTGGCGCGAACGCGGTGTTCTATGCAGCAATTTTCAATCTGCCGTTCACGCTGCTCTCGTATACGTATGGCGTCTACCTCGTCTCCGGTCAGCCGAGGTTCGACCCGCGGCTGCTGCGCAGTCCCGCAATCATCACGATCCTGATCGCCTATGCGATCTACCTGCTCGATCTGCACGCACCGCAGTTCCTCATCGATGCATCGGACTTTATCGGTCAGATCACCACGCCCGCCGCGATGCTCATTATCGGCGCAACGCTCGCCGCGCTGCCGCTGCGCTCGGTGCTGACCGATCTGCGGCTGTATCTGTTCTCGCTCATCAAGCTGATCGTGCTGCCGGCCGCCGCATTTTTCCTGCTGCGGCTGGTTGTCCAGAACGAGCTGATCGTCGGCGTCACGGTCGCCCTGGTTGCCATGCCCGCCGCCACCAATACAACAATGATGTGCGCACAGTACGGCGGCGATACCGACACCGCCGCCAAGGGCATATTCCTCTCCACACTGCTTTCAATTTTTACAATTCCGCTAATTATGTGGTTGCTTTTTTCGTGAAGTCGTGCTATAATACTTTCCGCGGTGGAGATTCCGCCGCAAGATGGGCCTGTAGCTCAGCTGGGAGAGCGTTCGGTTCGCATCCGAGAGGTTCGAGGGTTCGATCCCCTTCAGGTCCACCAAATTACCGCAAGCGTGATTGACGCTTGCGGTAATTTTTTATCAGGCAGCACACATTCCATGCTGCTATTCTGATCAACAATCGATCCGGTTCATCCGGCAATATGTTCGGAGTTAGGGGGCCAACCCGGAGGTCTTTGGCTCTAAAATACTCGCACATTCCAGCAAAGGGGCTGTCTCACCAAAAGGCGAGACAGCCCCCAAATAACAGCTCTGCAATTTCACGGCCAAGTGCGGCTGATATAAAACTCGTTGTCAGAGTAATTCGTAGATCAGCCGGCGTATCTCCTCGTTGGAACAACTGCTAAAATCAACAGCCGGAAATGCTTTATGGAAGAATCACGCCTGACCTTCTCGCGCTGCAGCGGCTCAGCCGGCAAACTGCACGACCTGGATATCCGCCTGAATGTAGCGCGAGACGCCCTCGGCATAGCCGATGGTGAAATACGGCAGGTCGTCCGGCTCGCTGCCATCCGAGAGCAGCTTGACCGTACGCGTTACCGTCTGGCTGGCGGGGATCTGCGTGTCCTCACCCATCAAGGTAATGGCGGCGGCGTCTGCGTCGAGCAGCAGTCCCAGCCCCATGCGCAGCGGCGTATCGCCGTGGTTCGTGACCGTGATGCTGACATAGCGCCCATCGCTGACATCCAGCGCCAACTGTTTCTCGAATCGATCCCAGGATCGGTGTTCCGCGGACAACAGCGTCTTGCCGCCGGTCGGCACAATGGGCGCGACCTCCTCGAATTTGTCATGGAACAGTGCCGAGCCGGTCGTCTCAAGCAGCGCCGTTCCGAGATCGTCGCCGACGTCCAGCCAAACGGAGCTGCCGTCCCAGCGGACGGACAGACCCAGCTCCTCCGCAAGCTGCCGGACGGAGACGTAATGCGTCTTACCGCCCTGCTCGTCGGTGTAGAGGATGACCGAGGGGATCGACGCGCCGGCCTTGGTTTGCAGACTCTCTCCCTTTTCACTGACGCGCGTGTGGTTGATCCAGAATCCGGCCGTATTGAACGAGACAGCGCCCGAGGCCGCCAGCGCCGTACCGGCCAGCGAGACCACCAGAAGCGCGCTCATCACGCCGGCCAGGAAAGACGAAAGTTTTTGAAAGCGTTTCATTGTTTTTCCTCCTCAAAGCGCATCAGGTGCGATCCCAATAGCAAACAGATGCGCTTTATTTTCCCATAAAGGAGTCTCCGTTCTCAGATTTAAGCCACATAAGGTCATTGCTCTGACAGCTCAACTACCCATTGGAACGGCCTCCTTCCATCAGCTACTTCTATGCAACCAGGACGGGCTGTCTGGCTATTGGGCGCGTTTTTTGCGGCGACGCAGGTCGACGGCGAGCAGCGCGGCGGCGAGCAGGACAACGGCAAGCGCGATCCACATTGCGATGGGCGTGCCGGCGCTTTCCGTAAATGCGTCCGGGTCAAGCGCCAGGGCGATGCCGGAGAATTCGCTGTATTCCCGCGTGC
>CAZJBT010000044.1:0-15107 GCA_964544345.1 uncultured Oscillospiraceae bacterium | reverse complement strand
GATTTGATTTCGCCGCTGCGGCGGCGAAACTCTACGAGGTTTTTGACAAGCTGAAGAAGGCACGGCGTGCGCCGTGCCTTCCATGGTGATTCAAATTAAGATTCAAGATGCCGCTGCCGCCGGGCTGTGCGAGCCAGGGCAATCTCGCGCAGGACGGCGGCCACGCCGTCGTCGTTGTTGCTGGCAGTGATGAGATCAGCGGTAGCCAGACAGTTCGGGGCGGCATTGGCCACGGCGACGCCAAAGCCGGCGAAGTCGAGCATATCAACATCGTTGTCGGCGTTGCCGAAAGCCGCGACATGCGCGCGTCCGACGCCGAGCATGCCGCACAGGTCGCGCAGAGCTGCGCCCTTGCCGGCGCGCAGGTCGACCAGCTCGAGCAGATGGCGTGCGGAATTGGTGATATACACGTCGTCCGTCACGGCGGCGATGCGCGCTTCGAGCTGCGCGCGCACCTCGGGCGACGGGCAGACGATGTTGATGCTGTCGAGCGCAGAAATGTGCGCGCGGATAAACGCCCGTACGTCGCCGAGCGGACGGCGCGTGGTTCGAATATACGGCACATAGGCGGCCTTGCAGCCGAAGCGCTCCGGGTCTTCGACGTAGCGGTGGTCAGAGTAGGGCGTGCCCTCCCAAAATGCCTCGAGGATCATGTCGTCGGGCACGGCGGAGAGAATGGCCCGCGCCGCCTGTTCGGAGAGCGTGTATGCGCTGACACGGCTGCCGTCGGCTGTGCGGTTGATCGCCGCGCCGTTCGAGGTGATGGCGTAGCGTGCCACACCGAGGGAGAGCAGAGACTCCGGCAGCGCGGAAAAAGCGCGCCCGGAGGCAATGACGATCTCTGCACCGGTGGCAGAGAGCGAGAGCAGCGCCTCACGCGCAGCCGCGGAGAGCGTGGAGTCGGAATGGAGCGTTGTGTCGTCGAGATCGAGTGCGACAAGGGAGATGGCTTCGTAGTTCATAGCGGCATATGCCTGCCTTTCAGAATCCGAAGATGTATGAGAATGTATGATGATTTTATCATAGAATCCGGCTCGAGGAAAGAAAATATATTCACGAAAAATGATTGACAAGCCACGGTAATTCCGATATAATAGCGGATGCATGATTGTGTGGAGGGACGGCCTATGCTGCTGTCATTGGCAAAAATCATAGACTGCCCGGGCGCATCCATCCCGTTTGACGTTGCGTTGGATTTCAGCGAGATGGAGTTTGGCTGGCAGGCGCCGGTGACTGAGCCGGTTCGCGCTTCTGGCTCGGTGCGCAACACCGCCGGCGTGCTGATTTTGTCCGGCACGGTGGGAACCACGCTGCACTGTGTGTGCGACCGCTGCGCGAGGGAATTTGTACGTCCATTCTCCGTCCCGATGGAGGCTGTCCTGACCGGAGAGCTTCAGAACGAGGACAGCGAGGACGAAAACCTGTTTGAGCTGGTCGGAGACAGCGTCGATTTGGACGATGTCGTTGCGACCGCTTTTGTGCTCAACATGGATCCGAAATTCCTCTGCCGCGAAGATTGCAAAGGGCTTTGCCCTGTCTGCGGCGCCGACCTGAACGACGGGCCGTGCGCTTGCCGCCCTGAGGTGGATCCCCGTTTTGCTGCGCTGCAGCAATGGCTGGAGAATGAGTAAATTTATTGTTGCCGATTCAGGCATTCAAGGACCTAAGGAGGTGTCACCATGGCAGTACCCAAGTGTAAAGTGTCCAAAGCACGCCGCGACAAGAGACGCAGCAACGTCTGGAAGCTGGAGGTTCCCGGCGTCGTCGCGTGCCCGAACTGCGGCGCCCCCCGTTTGCCGCATCGCGCCTGCAAGGCCTGCGGTATGTACAACGGCCGTGAGGTCGTTGCGGTCAAGACTGCGAAGTAATGGCAGTAATGCAAGGCTTGAAAAGAGGAAGGCGGAAGCCTTCCTCTTTTTCTCGCACCGGCGATTCGATTTTCCGCGTATTTTCGGTTGACCAAACAGGCGGAAAATGGCATAATAAATGAACGATTGGAAATGATACGGAAGAAATGGAGGGGTTCGCGCATGGCAAAACCGCTGGTCGCTATCGTTGGGCGCCCAAACGTGGGCAAATCGCTGCTGTTCAATAAACTGACCGGGCAGCGAACCGCGATCGTGGAGGACACGCCGGGCGTCACCCGCGACCGAATCTACGGTTCGACGGACTGGAACGGGCGTGAGTTCGACCTGGTCGACACCGGGGGCATTGAGCCGAACACGGATTCGGAGATGCTGCGCTTCATGCGCCGCCAGGCGGAGATCGCCATTGAGATGGCGGACGTCATCGTCATGGTCACGGATGTCAAGGTCGGCGTCACCGCGGCGGATCAGGAGGTCGCCACAATGCTCCAGCGCGCGAAAAAGCCCGTCGTGCTGGCCGTCAACAAGTGCGACAATGTCGGCGCGGTCAACCCGGATGTATACGAGTTTTATTCACTCGGCCTGGGCGACCCGATCGAGGTTTCGGCCGTGCACGGTCATGGCACGGGCGACCTGCTCGACCGGTGCGTGGAGCACTTTCCGCCTGTGGACGAAGAGCCGGAGGAGGACGACACCATCAAGGTCGCCATCATCGGTAAGCCGAACGTGGGAAAATCGAGCCTGCTCAACTGCGTGCTCGGCGAGGAGCGTGTGATCGTCTCTGACATTGCCGGTACCACGCGCGACGCCATCGACAGCTTCTTTGAAAATCAATATGGTAAGTACCGCTTCATCGACACCGCCGGCATGCGCCGGAAGTCGAAGGTGGACGATGCGATCGAAAAGTTCAGTAATATGCGCACCATCGCCGCCATCGAGCGCGCGGATGTGTGCCTTGTCATGATCGACGCGAACGAGGGCGTCACCGAGCAGGACACCAAGATCGCCGGCCTTGCGCATGAGGCGGGCAAGGCGTCCATCCTCGTCGTCAATAAGTGGGACGCGGTCGAAAAGGACACGAGAACCATGGATAAGATGACGGCGGATGTCCGCCGCGATCTGAGCTATATGACATATGCGCCAGTGCTGTTCATCTCGGCGCTGACCGGTCAGCGCGTGGATAAATTGTTTGAGCTGATCAATTTTGTGGCCGATCAGGCTGCCATGCGGATCTCGACCGGTATGCTCAACAGCGTGCTCGCTGACGCAACTGCGCGCGTCCAGCCGCCGAGCGACAAGGGTCGCCGGCTGAAGATATACTATATGACGCAGACCTCGGTGAAGCCGCCGCATTTCGTCGTATTCTGCAACGACGCGCGGCTGTTCCACTTCTCCTACCAGCGATACCTGGAAAATCAGATCCGTGCGACGTTCGGCATGCAGGGCACGCCGATCCGAATGACAATTCGCCAGAAGGGCGATAAGGAGGACTGAGCGAACATGGCGCTTCGCATTGTGCTGGCCATTCTGGCCGGATATATTTTCGGCAATCTCAACGGCGCGATCATCACCTCGAACCTGATCCTGCGCGAGGACGTGCGCGAGCACGGCAGCGGCAACGCGGGTCTGACCAATTTCCTGCGCAGCTACGGCGGTATGAGCACGTTCCTCGTACTGCTGATCGACATCGGCAAGGCTGTGCTGGCCTGTCTGGTCGGCATGTGCCTGCTTTCGGAATATGACTGCGCCGTGTTCGGCAAAATGCTCTGCGGCACGGCCTGTGTCTTCGGCCATATGTTTCCGGTCGTCTATGGATTCAAGGGCGGCAAGGGCATCCTCTCAGCCGGTACGCTCGCGGTGGTCATGGACTGGCGCGTGGGGCTTATCATCATCGGTGTGTTTGCGCTGGTTCTGATCTGTACGCGCTATGCGTCGCTCGGTTCCCTGATCGCGGCAGTGGCCTATCCGTTTACATATCTGGCGTTCTTCTGGGGCGAGTGGTCGGTCGTGCTGCTGGCGCTGCTTGTGGCGTTGATGGCGATTTTTATGCATCGAGCCAATATCCGGCGGCTTCTGACGCATACGGAGTCGAAATTTTCCATCCACAAAAATAAATGAATCCGGGCGGCTTCGCTCAGCGGAGCCGCTGCCTGCATGGAGGGCAACATGGAGCTTGCGGTTCTAGGCAGCGGAAGCTGGGGTACAGCCCTTGCGATGCTGCTGCACAACAATGGTCATACGGTGACGCTTTGGGCGCGCACTGAGGCGCAGGCCGCACAGATGCGCGAAACCGGATGCAATCCACGCCTCGCCGGCATAACGCTGCCGGAGGGGCTGACGTATACGTCGGCGCTTTCCTGCGCGGCGGGAAAGCCGCTCATCGTGCTGGCTGTGCCGTCGTTCGCAGTCCGCGAGACGGCGCGCGCGGCCGCGCAATACCTTGCGCCGGAGGCAGTGGTCGTCTGCGTGGCCAAGGGTATTGAGTCTGGCACATCGCTGCGCCTGAGCCAGGTCATCGAGCAGGAGACGGGTCGCTGTGCGGCCGTGCTCTCGGGACCGTCGCATGCCGAGGAGGTCGCGCGCGGTCTGCCGACCGGCTGTGTCGCCGCCTGCGCGGATCTGCACATCGCCGAGCTGGTGCAGGACGTGTTTATGAGCGAGCGCTTTCGCGTCTATGCAAGCGATGATCCGATCGGCGTCGAGCTGGGCGGCGCGCTGAAAAACATCATGGCGCTGTGCGCCGGCGTGTCCGATGGAATGGGGCTTGGCGACAACACAAAAGCGCTTTTGATGACGCGCGGGCTGACGGAGCTGGCGCGACTGTGCATGGCGCTCGGCGGCCGCCGTGAGACAGTCGCGGGACTGGCCGGTGTGGGCGACCTGATCGTGACGTGTACCTCGATGCATTCGCGCAACCGGCGCGCCGGCATCCTGATCGGCCAAGGCAAGACGCCGGAGGAGGCCATGCGCGAGGTCGGCGCGGTCGTTGAGGGCTACTACGCCGCCGCATCCGCGCTCGAGCTGGCGAAAAAGACAGGAGTGGAAATGCCGATCACCGAGCAGATCTATGCCGTGCTCTACGAGGGAAAGGATCCGCGTACCGTGCCGGCTGACCTAATGTCGCGCGGCCGCAAGAACGAGATCGAGGACGCCGGATGGCATTGAAAAACCAAAATAGCGGCAGGATCGATCTATGAATGAACGCGCAGGGGCAGCCCGTCTAAACGGTGCTGCCCCTGCGATTTTATCGCCGATTCGATGTAAAATGTTTGCAGATTCGAAATAGAGGAGAATATTATGTAGGCGGCAGCGGATTCGACCGATGCAGCCTTTTATCACACTTTTCTGATTTTTGGTTGTGCGATGCAGCCCTGCATTCATGGACGGGCAGGCTTGCTATCCCGTCCCATAAGCTGTATACTCTGCTTGCGCGTGGTTTTGCTTCGCGCGTCAATGATACGCTGGCGGCCGTTATTTTTGAGCCTTGCAAAATCTTAAGAATTTCTGCGCCATTTTTCCGAAAAAGCGCGGGATTCCTGCAAGCATTCCCGTGCTCGGGCTGGTATAGTAGCTCTATCTTTAGGGAAACGGAGCTGTCTATATGGAACAAGGAAGATCAATTGACGCACTGGGTCACAGAATCTGCGACTACAGCGACACGGACTATGCGGCGTTCTGGACGGGGCGGATCTATGAGGATGCTGTGGAACGGAGCGCTCTGCGGCGGCTGACCCGACCAATTTCAGGCATCTGTTTGGAGATCGGCGCGGGCTATGGACGGCTGGTGAATGAATACGCCGGACGCTGTGGCCGGGTCGTGCTGACGGATTACGCGGAAAATCTGCTGGATCAAGCCCGCCGCCGAGTGCGGCAGCTTGGATTGGAGCAGGTGGAGTGCAGGAAAGTGAACCTCTATGAACTGGATCGGGAGGGCTGGATGTTCGACAGCGCCGTCTGCGTCCGGGTGCTGCACCATGTGGAGTCGGTGCCCGATTTCTTCCGGCAGGTAAATCTGGTGCTCTACGACGGGGGCTATTTCATCTTTGAATATGCCAACAAGCGGAACCTGTTGGAAATTTGCCGCTGGCTGTTCCGCCGCCCCAATCTTGCTCCCTTTGACCATCGACCCAGCCCTCGAAAGGACAACATCTATTACAATTTCCATCCCGCCTATATCCGGGAGACGCTCCGGCAAAACGGCTTTGCGATAGAGGAGGAGCTGTCCGTGTCCCTGTTCCGCTGCAAATTCCTCAAGCGCGTGTTCGCTCATAAGGTGCTGGCCGCGCTGGAGGCTCCCCTGCAGCGGCTGCTGGGGCCGCTGCACCTGAGTCCCAGCGTGTTTGTTCGGGCTAGGAAGGTGAAGACGGTGGCGCGGGACTGAACAAATCAAAAGGAGATGACGAACCTTGCGCGGAAAAATACTGGTAGTGGATGATGAAAGGGAAATCGCAGATCTGATTGGAGTGTATCTGCAAAACGACGGCCTGGAGGCTGTTGTCCGCTACAGCGGACAGGCGGCGCTGGACTGTATTCAAGATACGGAATTCGAGCTGGCAATTCTGGATATCATGCTCCCGGACATTGATGGCCTAGCTCTCTGCCGGACGATTCGCAACAGCGGGAAGACCTATCCGGTGATTTTCCTCTCCGCCAAGAGGGAAGAACTGGACAAGGTCACGGGGCTGACCTTGGGAGCGGACGACTATATCACAAAGCCCTTTCACCCGGTGGAGGTGGTCGCCCGGGTACGGGCGCAGCTCCGCAGATACAGAACCTACAACACCGCCCCGCAGACCGAAGCCGGGGACATTTTGGAGTATAGCGGGATCCGCATGGACGTGCAGACCCATGTGTGCTGTGCGGACGGGGCGGAGCTTTCTCTGACGCCCACGGAGTTTTCCATTTTGCGGATCCTGCTGGAGCATCAGGGTAGCGTGGTCAGCGCAGAGGATCTGTTCCATGAGATCTGGCAGGATGAGTACTATTCCAAAAGCAATAACACCGTCACCGCCCATATTCGCCATCTGCGGGAGAAGCTTCAGGCCGCGGCGGGAAGGAACTGCATTCAGACGGTTTGGGGAGTAGGGTATAAGCTTGAACAATAAAAAAGTGAGCCGCAGAGCCTTTGCGCATCTTCGACGGAGACTATTTTTCCGGGTATTGGCGTTAGCGGCGGTCGCTGCAGTCTGCGTGCTTCTGATTCGCGAGGCGGTTCGCGGCCGCTTGGCGGAATGGATCGTCAATTGCATCGTGCGAGTCTCCAATGTTGATCGGATGCAGGCGCTGATGTTTTACTATGACAAGATTCGCGGCCCAAGTCTGAATTATCTCATCGGGATTGTGATTTTGGTTTTCATGGTGCTGCTGTTCTGGCTGCAGCTTCGCTCGTTTCAAGCGTGGTTCCTGCGGATTGTCGAGGGAATCGATCAGATCGTGGATGGACAAGCGCACATCGAATTGCCGGCGGAGCTAAAATATGTCGAGGAGAAGCTCAATCATGCCCAGCGGATACTGCGCCAGCGGGAGCAGCAGACGCAGCTTTTGCAGAAGCAAAAGGATGATCTGATCGTCTATCTGGCTCACGATATCCGCACGCCGCTGACCTCGGTCATCGGCTATTTGAGCTTACTGGAGGATGACGCGGCTCTCACAGAGGAGCAGCGGCGGGGCTATACCCACATTGCATGGGAAAAGGCCAACCGTCTGGAGCAGATGGTAGATGAATTTTTTGAGCTGACCCGCTACCGGCTGCAGGAGGTGCCGCTGAACAAGGATCGGGTAAACCTTTGCTATATGCTGGTGCAGCTTTCCGATGAGCTGTATCCGCAGATGGAGGCGGCGGGAAAGACGATGGAAAACAATGTGGGGGAGGATATTGAGCTGTGGGGCGACACGGGCAAGCTTGCCCGTGCGTTCAACAATATTTTGAAAAACGCGATCACCTACGGTATGCCGGAGGACGCCATCCGGGTCTGCGCCTGGGAGGATCACGAGCATACTTTCATCTCCTTCCGCAACGGGGGCAGCATCCCTCCGCAGGAGCTGGAAAAAATCTTTGAAAAATTCTACCGGGCGGATCCCGCCCGTACCAGCTACACGGGTGGCACCGGACTGGGTCTGGCCATTGCCAGAGATATCATCGTACTCCACGGGGGAAGCATCCGCGCGGACAGCGCGGCGGGGGAGACAGTGTTTACGGTGACGCTGCCGCGGTATCCGGGGAACTTATCATACCCTGCCGTTATGTAACGAGGTCGGCTCTTGCGGCTCAGGCGGGGCGTAAAGCTATTTCCACGGTCTGCCGCTGCCAAGCCAGCCCTGCTGCGCCCAATATTTCCCGTCGAGATATTCGGGGCCTGTTTTATGTAGGGATTTCTGCATCACACGGCAAAGGGAGAATCTAGATCTTGTGATCAAATTTGTGTGCGCAGGTTTCGCATAGTCGATATGTGCGAATTTTTGCGATAGCCTCTTGACTTTCCTTGTAAGCTGCGTTCGCTTCTTTTCAGAAAGCCTTTCCCAAACAATATCGCTCATCAATGCGCCGGTAAATATCCCGATTTTGGAAATGCCCCACCAGGACAAGCTGTGCTTGATATCTTTTGCCGCAGATTTTGCCCCGGCGCCCAAGCATTGCGTTATGATGACCGCCCGTTTTCCAAACAGTTCGGGAGCAGGACAGTGCGGCAGCCAACGGTAAGCAAAGTGGTCGAGGAATGCTTCCATCGCACCCGTAGCGTGAAATACATACGCCGGGGAGGTCATGACGATCAGATCTGATTTCAAAAGTGATTTTTCTATCGTTCCGATTTTCGCTGCGTCCTTACAGGTGATTTCGCCCTTTAACATGCAGTTTATACAACCATTGCAGAAGCTCGGACAGTCCCTTGGCAGATAATATTCTGTAATGTTCGCTTTTTCCTTGAACTCTGATAAGAATATCTCTTTCAGCCGGTAGGTCACACCGTGCTTTTCTGTCCCATTTATGACGGTGATATTCATATTACACCCCCAAAATGTCGTGCAAAACCTGCGCGTGGAAATGCTTTGCGGTTTTCTCTTTTCCCAAGGTCAACACCCAACATCTGCGATATGGCCTCCTGCCACAGAAACATTTGCTGCATCACCGCGATCAGGCATAGGGTTTTTCGCTTTACGGTGGATTCATCCCAGTCCGGGCGGCAGGCTACCACAAGCGGCAAATACGCGGCGTAAGTTCTGTGGGTATTGTCATTGCCTTTTGGCGTCTGCATATCGGTAAGGACGGAGATCCTGGATACGGCATGATGCTCAAACAAAAAGTCAAGCGTCATATTGCCGAGGTATTCCAGTTTTGCAAAGGGCGCAAGTCCTTCTGTTTTCTCCCGTATAGTCCGAAACTGCTCGACGATCCCGTTGATCATACGCTCGACGCATTGCTCGATGAGCTTATCCTTATTTCCAAAGTGATAATTCACAAGACCCAATCCAACGTCGGCTCTTTTGCAGATCTCACGGACTGTGATCTCTTCCAAATGCTCACCGTTTTCCTCGATGAGCTCGATCGTCGCTTGTAGGATCGCTTCTTTGCTGTCCATACCATGCCTCCTGTTGAACGTTGTTCAAATCCAGTACATTGAACGGCGTTCAAAAAGTCAAGAGCAGGCGATCGCTTTTTATAAAATATAGTGGCAGAGCATGACACCCTGCCACTCGTCTGCTCTGTGCAGATGCTTTTCCTTGTTGACGAATCCGTGGCGCACGCTCGAGTGTGATTCATTTGGCGAAAAAGACGGGCAGGAAGCGATCGCTTCCTGCCCGTCTTTTTGGCGCCCGATATAACCCTATTTTGGCTTGCTGGTTATACCGTTTTATGAGTAGCTGCTGTATAGCCTGCCGCTTTTAACATAAGAGATTTTGCGGATCAATCAAAAAACGGCAAGCCGAATGGCTTGCCGTTTTTATGCACGACCTCAAATCGCACGGGTAACCTTGCCCGAACGCAGGCAGCGTGTGCAGGCATACACATGGCACGGAGTCCCGTTGACAATCGCTTTCACGCGTTTGACATTCGGTTTCCAAGCCCTGTTGGACCGTCTGTGGGAGTGGGAGACTTTGATACCAAAGGTGACGCCCTTGCCGCAGATATCGCACTTAGCCATTTGCTGCACCTCCTTGCCTTTGCAGATCAATCACGAAGATAGGACGCATCGAAGCGCCGACTGCTATATTAGCAGATTGCGGGGAAAAATGCAATAGAAATTTTCCTGATTTTCGTATTTTGTTTTTACAGGTGCGGTTGCCAAATGATCGGAAAGCGGATATAATCAAAAAAGCGAGGTGAGATCATGGCAAATTACAGCGTACCGCTGACACAGATCGCGGAGGAGTTCCATCTGACGCCGCTCTATGCCGCCACAGATTATGAAAAGATCCGCGTCACGACGGAGGACGTCAATCGACCAGGAATGCAAATCACTGGCTTCTTTGAGCATTTTGAGCCGGTTCGGCTCCAGGTCATCGGCCTGGTCGAGAACACCTACCTCGAGGGTCTGTCCAGCGAGGAGCGCTTCGTGGTCTTTGACCGCTTTTTCTCCTATAAGATCCCAGGCCTCATCATTGCACGTGGGCTTGAGCCGCTTGAGCAGTGCATGATCATGGCGAAAAAGCATGATATCACTGTGCTGCGCTCTGAGGAGACGACCTCGAACCTGATGTCCACACTGATCGCGACGCTCAAGGCATATCTCTCGCCGCGCATCACGCGCCACGGTGTACTCGTTGAGGTCTACGGCGAGGGCTTGTTCCTGACCGGCGAGAGCGGCGTCGGAAAGTCTGAGGCTGCGGTCGAGCTGATCAAACGCGGCCACCGCTTGATCGCTGACGACGCGGTGGAGATCAAAAAGGTGACAGAGCATTCGCTTGTCGGCACTGCGCCGGAGCTGATTCGGCACTATATCGAGCTGCGCGGTATCGGCGTGACAAACGTGGCACAGCTATTTGGCATGGGCGCGGTCAAGGACAGCGCCAATATCGATATGGTCATCAACATCGAGCCGTGGCGTGACGGCTATGCTTACGACCGGCTTGGCATCGAGGATCATGTCGTCGATATTCTCGGCGTGCAGGTGCCTGCGCTGACCATTCCGGTCAAGCCCGGGCGCAATCTCGCGGTCATTCTGGAGGTGGCTGCGATGAACAACCGCCAGAAGAAGATGGGATACAACGCGGCCAAGGAATTCTCTGAGCGGATCAACCAGCGCTTCGACGTTACCATGCAGGAATAAAAAAATCGGCGGCCGCGGCGCGGCCGCTGTATTTTTTATGGTATATATTTAAATTTATGTGGACGCCGCGGAAGGTATTTTTTTTCTGAGCGATCTTTGCTATAATAACGATAGAAATTATCCACCCGGAGGCGTTTATGAACGGACTGACGGAATTATATGCCGCACTGCGCGCAGCCGCGCCGGAATTGGAGCTGCGCGAGAGTGAAAAACTTTCGCAGCACACCTCGTTCCGCATCGGCGGGCCGGCGGCGCTGTTTGCGCTACCGCGGACAGAGCAGGAGCTGCAAAGTCTGCTCAAACTGTCTGGACAATGGGATATCCGGCCGGTTGTCCTTGGCGCAGGCACCAACGTGCTCGTGCCGGACGAGGGCTTGGACACGCTGGTCATCTGCACGCGCGACCGCCTTGGCGCGCTGGAGATGCGGGAGCCGGGGCGGATCCTGGCAGGGGCGGGCGTGACGCTCGCGCGGCTGGCGAGCTTTGCCTGCGGGCAGGGGCTACGCGGGCTGGAGTTCGCCCACGGCATCCCGGGCACGGTCGGCGGCGGCTCGGTGATGAACGCTGGCGCCTACGGCGGCGAGTTGGCCGGTGTGCAGGCGCGTACCTGGGTCATGGCGCCGGACGGCTCGGTGCAATGTCTGGAGGGCGCGGAGCAGGGCTTTGGCTACCGTGCAAGCGCGTTTGAACGTATGCCCGGTGCGGTCGTGCTGCGGGCGGAATATCAGCTCGAGCCGGATGATCCGGCGGCCATCCGCGCGCGGATGGAGGAGTTGGCTGCGCGGCGGCGCGCGTCGCAGCCACTCGAGTTTCCGTCCGCTGGCAGCACCTTCAAGCGCCCGGCCGGCGGCTATGCCGCGGCGCTCATCGATCAGGCGGGGCTGAAGGGCGAACGCGTCGGCGGCGCGCAGGTCTCGCCGAAGCATGCGGGCTTTGTGGTCAACGCCGGCGGCGCGACCGCGCGCGATGTGCGCGAGCTGATCGCGATTGTGCAGCGGCGTGTGTATGAGACGAGCGGCGTCCGGCTTGAGCCGGAAGTGAGAATCCTGTAGGAAGGGGATCCAAATGCAGTTTTTGATTATTTCCGGCTTGTCCGGCGCAGGCAAGAGCAACGCGGCGTCCAATTTGGAGGATCTCGGCTTTTACTGCGTGGACAATATGCCGGCGGCGCTGATCGCACAGTTCGCGCAGCTCTGCCTTGCCACGCGCGGGCGGTATGAGAAGGTCGCGCTCGTCACGGATATCCGCGGCGGGCTGACGTTTGACGCGCTTTTCAAGGCGTTTGAGGAGCTTGACGCGATGGGATGCGAGTACACGGTCGTCTTTATGGAGGCTGCAAAGGAGGCCATCATCAAGCGCTACAAGGAGACGCGCCACAAGCATCCGCTGACAGCGGATGGCACGCCGCTGCTTGATGCAGTCGAGCGGGAGATCCAGCTCCTTGCGCCGGTGCGAAACCGCGCCGGATACATTATAGATACGACCAATCTCTCGACGGCCAAGCTGCGCGGCGAGCTGATCCGTCTGTTCGGCGGCAACGCGCGTGAGCGCGCGATGGCGGTCAGCGTGATGTCGTTCGGGTACAAGTATGGCCTGCCGATGGACGCTGACCTGGTGTTTGACGTGCGGTTTTTGCCAAACCCGTATTATATTGCGGAGCTAAAGCCGCTCTCTGGGCTGGACAAGCCTGTGCAGGAGTTTGTGTTCTCCTACCAGCAGACGAAGGACTTTCTTGTGAAGCTCGAGGATATGCTGGCCTTTACGCTGCCGTTTTATCTGGAGGAGGGAAAGAGCCAGCTTGTGATCGCCATCGGCTGCACCGGCGGCCGCCATCGCTCAGCGGCCATTGCTGAAGAGGTCGGCCGCTTCGTGGCGCGGCAGGGCTTTGCCGCGGCGGTCAGCCACCGCGACCTGGGGAGGGGATGACGATGGTTCCGATCCGGGAAGACGGTACGAAGGTCTATGTCCCCGGCCGGGGCAATCCGCGCGTCGCGGTCATCGGCGGCGGGCATGGACTTTCCACGATGCTGCGCGGCCTGAAGCAATACACGAAAAACATCACGGCGATCGTAACGGTCGCAGACGACGGCGGCGGCTCGGGCATGCTCCGCGACGAGCTGGGCATGCTGCCGCCGGGCGATATCCGCAACTGCATCCTCGCGCTGGCCAACACAGAGCCGGCGATGGAAGAGCTTTTGGACTACCGCTTTTCCGACGGCTGTCTCGCCGGGCAGAGCTTCGGCAATCTGTTTCTCGCGGCGCTTGACGGCATTTCGGACACGTTCGACCAGGCCGTGCGCCGCATGGGCGAAGTCCTGGCCATTACGGGTCGCGTGCTGCCTGTGACGAACCAGAACGTACATCTGGAGGCGGAGTTTGAAAACGGCGAGACCGTGTTCGGCGAGAGCCGGATCTTCTGCGCGAAAAAGCAGACCGACAGCCCGATCCGGCGCATCCGGCTGGTGCCGGAGCATCCGAAGGCGCTGCCGGAGAGCGTCGGCGCGCTGTTGGAGGCGGATCTTATCGTGCTCGGCCCGGGCAGCCTGTACACCAGCGTGATTCCGAATCTGCTGGTCGATGGCATCGCTTCGGCGATCGTGCAGTCAAAAGCGCTGAAGGTGCTTGTGCTCAATATCATGACGCAGGACGGCGAGACGGAGGGCTACACCGGCCCGGATCATCTGCGCGCGCTGCTCGCGCATGGCGGCGAAGGATTGGTGGATGTGTGCCTGGCCAACAGCGCGCCGGTGCCGCAGGAGCTTGCAGCGGCCTACCGCGCCGAGGGCGCTGAACCGCTGGACGTCCGCCGCGGCGAGCTGGAAAAAATGGGCGTGCGCGTGGTTGAAGCGCCGATGCTGACCGAAGAGGGCGGCTATCTGCGCCACGATGCGCACCGGCTAGCACGGACGCTGATGGAGCTGCTCTGGCAGACGCCGGGCGCACGATGAAGCGGGGAGGCGGACGGAAGTGTCATTTTCATCCAATGTGAAGGCGGAACTGTGCCGCCAGACGATCCAGAAAAAGTGCTGCGCGCTCTCGGAGTGCTACGGGGTACTGCTGTACTGCAACACGTTTTCCGCCGGCTTGATCCGCATCGTCACGGAGAGCACGGACTTTGCCGAGCGGCTGCCGAGGCTGTTCAAGCGGGCGTTTGGCTTCGGCTTTGACGACCTGCCGGATGGCCAGACCGGCAAGCAGATCTTCCAGATGACCGACCGCGCGAAGATCGCCGCGATTTTCGCGCAATTCGGCTATGCCGCGGAGAACAGTCTTGCACTGCACCTCAATCTCGGCGTGCTTGAGGATGAGTGCTGCCGGGCATCGCTGCTGCGCGGCGCGTTTTTGGCCGGCGGCTCGGTCACAAATCCGGAGAAGCGGTATCATCTGGAGCTGACGACCTCCCACCAGTCGGTGGGGCGTGAGACGTATTCGCTGATGCTCGAGATGGGCTTCCGACCCAAGGACACCATGCGCGGCGGTAATTTTGTGCTGTATTTCAAGCAGTCCGAGGCCATCGAGGATTTTCTGACGCTGCTGGGCGCGCCGCTGTGCGCGATGGAGATCATGGAAGCGAAGGTCGAAAAGGATCTGCGCAATTCAGTCAACCGCCGTGTCAACTGTGAGACGGCGAATCTGACCAAGGTCGTTGACGCGGCGCAGGAGCAGCTCGCCGCCATCCGGCGGCTGAATCTAGACGAACTGCCGCCGAAGCTGCGGCAGACGGCGCAGCTTCGGATCGAAAATCCGGAGTGTACGCTCTCGGAGCTGGCGGAAATGGTCGATCCGCCGATCACCAAGTCGGCCATCAATCACAGAATGCGAAAGCTGATCGAGCTGTCCGGCCGGGTAGGAGGCGCGCTATGAGCTTTGTTCACCTGCATGTTCATACGGAATTCAGCCTGCTCGACGGCGCGTGCCGCATCGGTTCGCTCATGGAGCGGCTCAAGGAGCTGGGGCAGGATGCCTGCGCCATCAC
>CAZJBT010000043.1:0-15220 GCA_964544345.1 uncultured Oscillospiraceae bacterium | reverse complement strand
GCTTGATTATTATAGCAAACCATTGAAATTTGTCAAGTGGCTTTTCACGGAAAATGACGAAATCTTTTCAATACAAATGGATTGCCGCTGCGTGCAAATTATGCACCAGGAGCTGCTGCTTTGCGGCAGCTCCTGGTGCTTTTGGACAGAGCAAAAACGCCGATCGGCGCGGCTTATTCCTCGTCTTCCGGCTCTGGCTCGGCAAACTGAGCCATGAAATCGGCATAACCGCCCCAGCCGAGGTCGTAGGCAGCCTCGAACGCCTCGTTTGTCGCCTCGAAAATACGGCGAGCCTCCACGCAGTCGCCGAATGCGCGGAACGTGCGCCCAGCGGCCATCTGCTCGATGGCGCTGTAATCGCGCGCCCTGCAGCCGAGCGCATAGACGACCATGTCGGCAGGCAGCACCTTGCGCTGCCCGTCGGAGTCGGTGATGTGGACGCCGTCGTCGGCGATCTCCGTGACCTTTGCATGGAGAAGGCAGGGAATATTTTCGCGAACAAGATCCTGTACCATCTGGCGGTGCAGGCGGTAGCCGTCGGCGCAGACAGTGGCAGCCGTCTCGTCGACGATCGTGACCTTCAGGCCTTTCTTCCACAGGTGAATGGCGGTCTCACAGCCCATATTGGACGCGCCGAGGACGACTGCGCGCGTGCCGAGCTTCGCGCCGGAGTCAAACGCATCGGCGGCGAACATGACGTTGCCGCGGTCGATGCCCGGGATGTCGGGCACATACGGCTCGGAGCCGATGGCGGCAAAGACGGCGTCAGGGTCAAGTTGGGCGAGCAGCTCGGGTGTCAGAACGGTGTTCGTCCGAATGTCCGCGCCGCCGCGCTCAGCGATGCGGCGCAGCGTGTCGCCAAAAATGGCGTCGTCATGCTTGTCATCATCGTTGCGGGTGTGGTTGAGCCAGCCGCCGGTCAGCGGGCCTTTCTCAAGCAGCGTGACGCGGTGGCCGCGCTCGAGCGCGGTGACTGCCGCTTGGAGACCCGCCGGGCCGCCGCCGACGATGAGCAGCTTCTTCGGCTCCGCCGCGGGCGCGTCCTTCAGCTCCAGCCGATCCCACTTCGGTTGGATGGAGCAGTAGTCGGGCAGGCCGCCCTCCAGCATGGCCTCCTCCGCCGGGCCGGGGAAGCAGCGCAGGCAGCGCGTGCAGCGGATGATCTCATCCTCGCGGCCGGACGCGGCCTTCTCGGCAAAGTGCGGGTCGGAGATGGATTGCCGGCCGAGCACGACGAAGTCGCACTTGCCCTCGGCGATCCATTCCTCGGCCTGCTCGGGTGAGTTGATGCCGCCGACGACGCAGACGGCGCACTGATCACCGACGGCTCTTTTGACCTGCTCGCCAAGGTGGATGTTGCAGCCGTGGTCGTGATAGCGGGTGGACATCATGCGCGTGTGCATTGGATCCCGGTAGTGGCCGCAGGAGACGTGAATGATGTCGACATATGGCGCGATCTGTTTGCAGTAGTTGAGGTAGTCGTCGACGGTGAAGCTGTTGTCCAGCAGCTCCTGGCAGCTTGTGCGCGCTTCGATTATGAGACTGTCGCCGCAGTGGCGCCGGATGGACTGCATGATCTCGACGGAGATGCGGCTGCGGTTTTCAATGGAGCCGCCGTACTCGTCCGTGCGGTGGTTGGTGCGCGGCGAAAGAAAGAGCTGCGGCAGCCAGCCGTGACCCGCATGTGGGATGACGCTGTCAAAGCCCGCGAGCTGGAAGAAGCGCGCAGCCCGGCCATACTCCTCACATGCCTCGGCGATCTCCTCTTTCGTCATCTCTTTGACTGGGATGCCATAGTGGTTCAAGTACGCCGACGGGCCCATCGCGGGCGATTCCTCGGTGGATTCCATTTTCGAGTCGCCGCAGTGAACCAGCTCTGTGGAAACGATCATGTCGAAGCTGTGGACGAGATCAGTGAACCGTTTGAACGGCGCGAGGTTTTGCTCGGACAGGTCAAAATAGTCATACTCAGCATAGGTGCCGCGGCCGCCCTTGAGGCTGATGCAGGTCTCGCCGACGGCAAACTGCGCGCCGCCGCCCGCGCACTTATAGGCGGCAATGTCGGTGCCGTAGCTCCAGACCTCTCCATCCTCCACGCGCAATCCGCCCATGGGCGTGTAGAAGATACGGTTCTTGAAGGTCTTGCCCTTGATGGTCTTTTCACTGAACAGATGCGGGAATCGAGCAGATTTTGTTTCCATGCTTCTTCTCCTTTTGTCCAAAGTGTTTGTGAGCATATATCGATCCACTTTTACTATACCGCCTCTGGACGCTGGTGTAAAACGCCAAAACTGCACACCCCTTACAACAGACGTGAAACGCCGCCCGGGCGACTCCCGGGCGGCGCTACTGGTTGCTCATCCGCCAAAGTAGGCTTTTTTGACAATGTCAGACGACTTGATCGTTTCAATATCGCCCTCGGCGACGATCTCGCCGACCTGCAGTGCGTAGCAGTAGCTCGCTGCGCCGAAGGCGAGGTGTACATTTTGCTCGACGAGCAGGATGCTGGTGCCGCGGGTGCGGTTGATCTCGCGGATGCGCTCGCCGATGTCCTCGATGACCGCCGGCGCGAGGCCGAGCGACGGCTCGTCAAGACAGAGCAGCTTCGGGCTGGCCATCATGCCGCGAGCGATCGCGACCATCTGCTGCTGTCCGCCGGAGAGCGTGCCGGCTTTCTGCTTGGCGCGCTCTTTCAGGATCGGGAACAGCTCGTAAACGTATTCGAGGTCTGCTTGGATGCCCTCTTTGTCCTTGCGCTGTGTCGCGCCGAGGATCAGATTCTTGTAGACCGACAGATACGGGAAGAGGTGACGGCCCTCGGGGACGAGAACAAGCCCCTTCTGCACGATATTCTGTGTCGGCTCGTTGGTGATATCCTCGCCGTTGAAGGTGACGGTACCCTGCGCCTTTTTCACAATGCCAAGGGATGCATTGAGCGTAGTGGATTTGCCTGCGCCGTTCGAGCCGATCAGCGTAACGATACCGCCCTCCGGCACGTTCAGGCTGACGTCATGGATGGCGATGGATTTGCCGAACAGAACCTTCAGATTACGGATCTCCAGAATATTGCTCATACCGCACCTCCGAAATACGTCTCGATGACGGTGGGATCCTGACGCATACCCTCCGGTGTGCCCTCGAAGATCTTCTCGCCGAAGCTGATGACCGTAACGGAGTCGAGAATATCGAGGATCTGCATGTTGTGCTCGACGACCAGGACGGTGATGCCCTTGTCGCGCATGTTGGAGATGGCGTTGATCGAAAATGCGATCTCCTCCGGATTCATGCCGCCGAGCGGTTCGTCGAGCAGGAGCAGCTTCGGCTTTGTCGCCAGCGCGCGCGCGACGCCCAGGATCTTCTGATAGCCATGCGGCAGATTCTTCGCCAGCTCATTGCGCACATGCGAAAGACCCAGAAACTCAAGGATCTCATCAGCGGATCTGGCCACGTACTTCTCGTTCTCCCGGTAGGTTTTCGTGTTGAAAAACGCCTGCCCGATGCTCGAGTGCGGCCGCATGTGATACGCGGCAGTCACATTTTCAAACACGGTAAAATCTCCGAATAGGGGATTGAGCTGGAAGGTGCGGCCGATGCCCATTTTGGCCACCTCATACGGCTTGGCCTTTGTGATGTCCTTGCCGCCGTATATGATATGACCGGCCGTGGCGGAGTGGACGCCGGTGATCAGGTTGAAGAAGGTGGATTTGCCCGCGCCATTCGGGCCAAGAAAGCCCTTGATCTCGCCCTCGTTGATGAAGAAGTCGAGGTCATTCATAACGGTCAGACCGCCAAAGCGCTTGGTCAGACCCGACGTTTCAAGCAAACGCATTAGCCCTCGCCTCCTTTCAGCATTTCCTTGATTTCCTTTTTCTCAGCCCGCTTGGCCTTGGCGTTCCGGATGGCTTGTGGAATGCTGTACAGACCGCCGGGCAGCAGGTACGCGACCATGAGCAGCACGGCCGCGGTGATGAACGGCGTATACGCCGAGTTCACGCCGAGCCAGCGGCTGAAGGCGACGAAGCTCTCGCTCGAGCTGCTGCCGGACAGGCCGGTGAGCAGGTTGGCGATGTTGCTGACGATGGTGATAATGATCGCGCCGAGCATCGGGCCGAGGATACTGCCCTGGCCGCCGATCATCATATACATAATGATCCAGAGCGTCAGGTTCATCGAATAGCTGTTGTACGAAAGCGTGGTAAGATAGTGCGCCTGACACGCGCCCATCATACCGGCGAAGAAGCAGCCGGTGCCGACGGCGAGCAGACGGTAGAACCGCGGATTGACGCCGATGGAGGCGGCGACGTCCTCGGACTGGGAAAGCGCGCGCAGCGTGGTGCCGATACGGCAGTGCTCGAAGCGGTACATGACCGCGATGGAGACGATGGCCAGCAGCAGAACAAGGAAATAGCTGGCCTGCGGCTTGGTCAGGCCGATCAGCTCCGCGAAGCTGCCCAACGCGCCGGACGTCAGGGAGGGGATCCGAGTCAAGCCGATGGCGCCGCCCGCAAGATCCCACGAGGAGATCAGCAGCACGATGGCCTGCCCCATAAACATGGTGCCCATGCTGAAGTAGACAGACTTGAGACGTGCGAACGGCCAGCCGGTGATAATGCCGACAACGGCGGCCAGGATCGCGCCTGCGGGGATCGTGATCCAGAGCGGCAGATCGAGATACAGCGCCAGCATGCCGGCGGTGTACGCGCCAACGCCCATGAACGCGCCGTGCGCGAACGACAGGTTGCCGGACAGAATGATGACGCGCAGGCTGACTGCCGTGACCATGTTGATGACGATGGTAATGAACAGGTTGATCCACGACCGGGAGTTCAGCCCGAGCGGCAGCGCGGCGAACGCCACGAGCAGCACAAGAAACGGAAGCGCCGTTTTCAGACCTTTTTTCATTGCGGCACCTCCTCACATCTCATGGCCGAAGAAGCCCTTGGGCTTGATCAGCAGCAGGACGACGATGATAGCGATCGGGACGGCGCTACCGGCATTGCCCTGAAACAGAAGCGGGCAGACGACGTCAAGGAAGCCCATCACTGCGCCCGTGATGATGATGCCGTTCATAGAGCCTGCGCCGGCGAGCATGACGAGCATCAGGATCCGCAGGTTCATCGTGTCGCCCATACTGGCGGAGAGACCCTGATACGCGCCCATGAAACAGCCGGCCACGGCGGCGAGCGCGCAGCCGATGGCGCAGACGACGGCGGACACGCGGTTGATGTTGATGCCCTGCAGCGCGGCGCCCAGGCGATCCTGCGCGACAGCCTCCATCTGGCGGCCGAGCGGCGTGCGATTGACAATATAGAGCGTGATGAGCAGCAACACGAGGCCGACGCCGAAGGTGAGCAGGCGCTCATTGCTGATCGGCACGCCCAAAATATTCGTGATGCCTGTGGCGTAGGTTGGGATGACGAGCGCCTTGGAGCCTGTCAGAATGTTGGCGATCGTTTGCCCTATGGTCATCAGTGCGACGCCGATCATAACGATGCGGTCAAAATCGGCCAGGAACGGGCGAAACATCACGCGCTCGAGCAGCAGGCCGACTGCGGCTAGGACGATGGCGGCGATGATCAGCGCGAACCAGTTGCTCATGCCGAGCGAGGCGCACAGATAGTAGCACAGATACGCGCCGACCATATAGAGCGCGCCATGCGCGAGGTTGATGGTACCGAGCATGTTGAAGATAAACGCGAAACCCAGCGAGGCAAGAATGTACATGATCCCAAGAACAAGGGTATTGACCAGGATCTGCAAAAGAATCACTCCTTCTCAAGGAAACGGCGGGAGAGCCGGCAAGCTCTCCCGCCGCGAGCTACTCATTCAAAGGTATTGAGTAAGACTGCGTCAGGGGACCAGAGTCTCGATCCACTCGGCGAAGTACCAGCCGTCCTCCGCGTCCGGATCGATGATGGAGACCGAGCGCGGGCTGCCGATGGCATGGTTGGCGACGCCGTAGGTCTCTTCGCCGCCGATGGTGCCGGTACCGTAGATGGTTTCAATGGTGCCGCCCTTTGCCCACTCAGCAGCGACGACTTCCGGATCGATGGAGCCGGTCTTCTGCATGAGCTGGAGGATGACATACAGGCAGTTTGCGGCCGCACCGTCGAAGGTCGAGGCGCTCTCGTCGCCGTACATCTCGCGCACCTTTTCGACGAGGGCGTTCAGGATGTCGGTGTTGAGATCTTTGTCAGCCTCACGGGTGGACGGGCCGAGCGTAAAGGCGTTGTAGCAGGCGTCAGTGCCGGCGTACTCCATCAGCGTGGTGGCCGTCTTGCCCTGCGCGCAGGCGCAGACCATGTCGGAACCCATCGCGCGGACTGCTTTCAGCAGAGCGCCGTAGGCATCCGGAGAACCGTTGCCGAGGAAGGCGTCAGCGCCGGAGTCGACGAGCTGCTGGGCGTACGGGGTGTAGTCGGTCGTGTCGCCGGGATAAATGACCATGCCCTTTACCTCGATGCCATACGGCTCGGCGTACTTCTCCATCAGGCTGATCATCGTCTCGTCGAGACCGTTGTCATCATTGGCGAGGATGACGGACTTGACGTCGGGGTAGTACTTGGCGAGCGCGGCAAACGCGGTGGAGTAATCGCCGCCGGTGCCGTTCGAGCCGGTGAAGGCGAGCGGATTCTCAGGGACGATGTAGTCCGGCGCGAGCACACAGTACGCGGAGACATGCATGATGCCCTCTTCTTCAAAGATGCTGGCGACGGAGTTGACCCAGAAGTCGTTGGTCTCGACGACGAAGTCGACGCCGGCGTCGACCAGCGACAGAGCCGCCGTGTTCAGCGAGGCATAGTCAGAGGCACCGTCGACACAGACTGGCTCAAGCATGTAGGTCGTATCGCCGACCGTCCAGCCGCCGAGATCCTCGTTGACATAGTTGACCATAGCGTTGAATTCGTTATAGTTCGGGGTGTCGACGCCTGCGAACCAGCCGGTCTGGTGGACGAGCAGACCGATCTTCAGAGTGCCGGCCTTAGTGGGTTCGACATCGCCGACCGGCGTGTCGTCATCGGGCGTATCGGGTTCCGGCGTGCTGCCGCCGTCGTCGGGAGTGGGGGTGGTATTTCCGCCATCGTCATTCGGCGTAGAGACGTTGCCCTGTTCCGAATCAGCGTCGTCTCCGCCAGCGCAGGCGGCAAGCGAAAAGACCATAGCCAGAGCGAGAAGCAGTGCTAAGAATTTCCGAGCTTTCATGTGGATCCAACCTTTCTGAATTATTTCATTGCTCGAGATGCGTAAACAGTGCACTTGTTCTATCTACGCATTTTCCATAAAAAAATATAGCACACCCAATGCCATTTTGTCAATTAAGCATAAAGCACAAATGCAAAAAGTACGGAAAACGAACGGAATGAGTGCTGATTTGCAGAATAAATCTCGACTATTTGGGGATAAAAACCCGGGAACTTCCCTTGATTGTACGGATAACGGACAAAAACGATCCCGCTGCCTGGTCTCCGAAAAGAAGAAATGATGGGAACATTTGGTGCAAAATGACGAACGCCAAATGTCCCGCAAAAACTCATTGCGCGGACGGGAACCACCTGCGGAACAGAAAAACGGCCCGGCCGCAATACGGCCGAGCCATTTGTCTAGATACTTGCCTGCGCGTCTGCCTAGCGGCTGCAGCTCAGATCTGCATGGCCGAGACATATGCGCTGCGGTTGCAGTCGCGGATGCAGCCGACCTCGCGGCAGTCGCCGATGCGGAATACCTGCGGGGCGGTTCCGGAGAAGGCAATGGCCTCATCCTGCAGCGCGCGCATACCGCCGAGCGCCACAACGTCGTCGCATTCGATGCGGTGGCTCTGGCCATCGGCGTCGGTGTAGACGACATAGCCCTCGCCGATCTCGGTCGTGGTCACGCCGAGGATCGAATGGAATGTCTTGAGCCGTTTGAAGGACTCCTCCATGCACTCGCGGTAATGGATCGGCGTAGCGTCCGGCGCAAGACGCGTACCACGGGAGAGAACGGTGGCCTCATGGCCGCTCTCGGCAAGATACATCGTTGCCTCAGTGCCGCTCTCGCTGCCGCCGATGACGACGACCCGTTTGCCCATCTGATCGCCCTTGGTAAAGGCGTCAAAGATATTCCAGCATTTGTCCGCGCCGGGAACTGGAGGCGTTTTCGGCTCTGCGCCGAGCGCCAGGATCAGCGCGTCATACTCGCCGTCTCTGATCATGTCCGGCGTGGCGGTAACGCCGCGCTTCACGGTGATCGCGGGCGTTTTTTCGACTTGCTTGATCAGGTACTCGCGGTAGTTGACCAGCGGCCACTTGAACGACGCACTGTCCATGATGCGAAGCTGACCGCCGAGCTGCTCCTTCTTTTCGAACAGCGTGACCGTATGGCCGCGCTCGGCGCAGAAGAGGGCGGCGCGCAGACCGGCTGGGCCGCCGCCGACAACTGCGACGTTCTTTTTGCCGCTGACCGGTTTGATGAACTGCTCGAGCTTGTGGTTGATCCCGATCCTTGGATTGACCGTGCAGAAGCTCAGCCATTTGCCCTCCAGGCTGGGGACGTGGCACTTGTTGCAGCGCACGCAGGGAACGATGTCCTCTGCGCGGCCATCCAGGAGCTTCTGATAGAAATCGAGATCAACGAAGAAAGCGCGCGCCGCGCCGATCAGATCGGCCTTGCCCTCGGCGAGAATGCGCTCCATGTCGTCCGGATCCTGGAAGCCGCCGATCGGCTCACAGAGAATGCTCGTACCGCTTGCCTTGACGGCTGCGCAGTCTGCAAGCGGGGCATATTTGTGCAGCGTGGAGTTGTAGCCGGTGGGATGGTTGGCGTTCGGGGAAGCGGCGCGGAACTGGAACACCTCGGCCAGTCCCTCGCACAGCTTGGCCAGCTCGATCGTCTCCTCGATCCGGGTGCCGCCCGGCTCCGAGCCGGTGATCTGAAGCTCGATCGGGAAATCCTTGCCGCACAGCTCCTTGATGCGGGCGCACAGCTCGCGGATGATGCGTGAACGGCCGGCGATGTCGCCGCCATATTCATCCGTTCGTTTATTTGTGATCGGCGAGATGAAGCGGGAGAAGAGCGTGGCGCGATAGGCGCAGTGGATCGTCACCATATCAAAGCCCATCCGCTTGTAGAAAAGCGCCTTCTGCGCCTGGATCTCGATGATCTCGGCGATCTGCTCATGTGAGAGCTGCTTGCCGGCCTTGCCGCCGCGCATCATAGCGCCGTTGTTGTAATCGTCCAGGCCGTCCCGGAAGGTAAGACCGACATGTCCGGAGAGATCTTCCTCTTCGGTGTCGCACACGTCGTACATGGGATCGGGCGCGGTAAATGGCATGATCGACAGCGACACGCGGGTGTCGAACGAGTGGATCTGGTCAGTGAGCTGGCACAGATAGTTCTCAACGCTCGGGTCGTCCAGATCATACATTGGGAAGCGCCGGCCGTCCTCATTGAACGAGGTGCGCTGCATCGGGTTGCTCCAGTCGGCAAAGGTCACGATCGCGGCGCCGTTTTTGGCGACGGCGAGCATGTGGTCGATGACCTGCTCGGTCGGGAACTGCTCCGGCCCCTGTAAAAAGTGCGGCAATGCGTTGGCGGAGCTCATGCGCGATTTCAGAACATATGGGCCAAGCTTGACCTGAGAGAGCAGATGCGGATAGTGAACCATAGGGGATCCTCCTTTGATTGACAGCCAAGACGCTGCATTCTATAATAGGATTATAAGGGATAAGAAAGCGCGGCGTCCAATGTAAGAATTGGATGGGCGATGCGTTTTTTCGATCGAAGGGGCTGCTTGTATGACACTGAACCAGTTGAGATATTTCGTAGAGGTGGCGGAGCGGCTGAGCTTCACTGCGGCGGCAGAGCACCTGTATATGGCGCAGTCCACGCTCAGCCGTCAGATCGCGCTGCTTGAAGAGGAGTTCGGCACGGCGTTTTTCATCCGTGAAAAGGGCGGGCTGAGCATGACGCCGGCTGGCGAGATCTTTTTTGAGGAGGCTAAGGCTGCGCTTGAGCGCGAGCAGCAGCTGCGCGCGCGTCTGGAAAGCGCCGCGCGCGGGAAACTCGAGACGCTCCGGCTTGCGCTGCCGGGGGAGTCGACGCCGCCGGAGACACTGCTGCGAGCGATCCAGGAGCTGCGCGCGAAAAGGCCGGAGATCGACCTGACAGTCAAGGTGCTCGATGTCCACGAGATGTACATGCAGCTCGAGTCCGGCGCGATCGACGCGGCCTATGCCAATAACCACACGGTGGAGCTGGTCGAAAGCGTGATCCAGCTTCCATTTTCGGACAAGCCGATGTATCTCGCGGCAAGCCATCTGTACCCGCTTGCGCCGGAGGGTGCGTTGACGGCGGAGCGGCTCAATGCGATCATTGCTCGGGGCGAGCTTATGGTGCTTGATCCTGCGCTGTTCGGACAGGAGATGGTGCCGAGGCTGCGAAAGCTGCTTGGGCTGAGCTTGAGCGGTATACGGCTGGATCAGCTCTGGTACATGCAGTCGGACGCGCAGTTGACGGCCAATATCGTGTGCGGCCTGGGCGCCGCGATGGTGCATGGGGCGCACCGGCTGTGCAACACGCCGGGCGTGGTACTCAGCGCCGTGCCGGAGGACGTGACGCCGATCCACTTTGTACTGGCCTACCGAGAGAAAAACGCCAATCCGGTGCTGCCGCTGTTTCTCAGCATGGTGCGCAGGCAGCTTGCGCGCGGGGCGAACGCAGAGAAAAAGGAACCCGACGCTATCGTGCGCTGATGCACACATTCGGACGAGCCGCGGCGGAATATAGTGTACCGAAGGAGGCGGTATGCTATGTTATCTGCAGCGGTGCTGCTGATGCTCAGCAGCATGATGTATTCGCTGCGGCTGTCGTCCGGCGGCTCGTTCCCGAAGCCGCTGAGCGCGCAGGAGGAACGATACTATCTCGAGCGCGCCGCAAAGGGCGACCTGGAGGCGCGCAACATCCTGATCGAGCGCAATCTGCGCCTGGTCGCGCACATCATGAAAAAGTACTATACCCAAACGTCCGATCAGGAGGATCTGATTTCCATCGGCACCATCGGGCTGATCAAAGGGATCTCCACCTTCGACGCGTCCAAGGGCGCTCGCCTGGCCACCTATGCGGCCAGATGTGTGGAGAATGAGATCCTGATGTATTTTCGAGGTCAAAAGAAAACGGCGTCAGACGTGTCGCTGTCGGAGTATATCGAGACGGGGAAGGACGGCAACGCGCTCTCGCTGATGGACGTCGTGTGCAGCGAGGAGGATCTGTTCGACGACCTGAGCAACCGCGAGCTGCACAGCCGCCTGCGCCAGGTCATGGCTGAGCGTCTCACCGAGCGTGAACAGCTCGTGCTCACTCTCCGCTATGGCTTAGGCGGCGCCGCGCCCCTGCCTCAAAGAGAAGTGGCCGCCCAATGCGGCATCAGCCGGTCGTATGTATCACGCATTGAGACAAAGGCGCTGGAAAAGCTGCGGGCGGTGTTTGAAGAGGAATAGGGGAAGCGCCTGAAAAAAACTGCCAGAGCAGGCGCAGGTTTGGCTTGAAGTGGCGCGCGCGGTGCGATATACTAATAAAAGTAAATCGTTGCCGGGAGGTGGCTCTGTCGCACATGAAGGCTTGGAAGCATTTCCTTACCATCACCAAACATCGCTTTGTCGTCATGCGGCACTGTTTTGCGGTCGGCCTGTATTGGCAGGGGCTGACGCATGATCTGTCGAAATATTCATGGACGGAGTTCCGCGTCGGCGCGAAGTACTTTTCCGGCGACCACAGCCCGAATGTCGAAGAGCGCAACGAGCTGGGCTATTCCACGGCCTGGCTGCACCACAAGGGGCGCAATAAGCACCATTTTGAGTATTGGGTCGACTACCGTCCCGGCACACGCGTATACGTCGCGCTGGAGATGCCGCCCCGATATCTGGCCGAGATGTGTATGGATCGCATCGCAGCATGCAAGATCTACCATGGCAAAGCGTACACGGACGCCGATCCCTATGAATATCTGATGCGCGCGAGGGATACCAACGCAATGAACGAGCACACGCGCGTACAGCTTACCTTCCTGCTCCAGATGCTGGCCGAGCAGGGCGAGCAAGCGCTGTTCGCGTTCATCCGCGCCCATGTGCTGACCGGCGAGGATTTCCTCCCGGCTGATCTGAACTGAAAAAGCTGCTGCAGGCTCAACTGCGGCAGCTTTTTTGTGATTCTGAAGTGCTGAAGCAAAACGGGTCGGCGACGGCGTCTGAGCTGAAGAGGGCGCAGGCGGTGCGATACATCGCGCGGGCGTGGATGCGGTCGTGCCAGAGGAAACGGCGCAGCAGCTTGCGTAGCGACCAAAGCTCATTGTAGCTGCCGCAGAAAACGCGGTTTTGCAGGAAGTCCGGCTGCCGCTCAAGCTGCGCGAAGCCCGCCTCCCGGCAAGCGAGGATATCCGGCTCGTTACCAGTCTCCACGCCGATCTCGCCAAAGTAGTAGGAATTGACGTTTTTCGTGTGGATATACATCTCCTCCGCGGTGTGCGGCAGGTCGCCGTAAAATGTAGCGCGCGGTGAGCGAAGCGCGGCAGTCTTGTCCGGCACGGATGTGTACAGCGTCAGGAAGTCCCGCGCTGAGCGCAGACAGAGCGCCTTGCACGCTTCGTATTCCGCAGCGGATAATGGCTCGCGTTCCGTGTCGAAGAGCACATCGGAATCGGCGTCCTCGACCTGCAGCTCGCTGCTTTTTTCCTGCACGAAGCGTACCTCGACCTCGCCCGGGACGGGGAGATTTGCCCAGCGGCAGTAGGCGCGCAGCTCGGCGGGGAATTTTTTTGCGGCGATCCGCTTTGTTTCGCCGCGCACATAGGCTCCGGGGAAATTGCCTGCGTAGAGCAGAACGCCTTTCCCGTTCGTCTCACAGATGGCGTCGACTGTGATGGAGTCTGTCATTTTATTGCCTCCTGATTCGAATATCATGCTGAAATTGCATGGACTATGCAAGGAAAGCCTGATGCCCCTGCATGCTTTGGCCACTTTCCCGATTGACAGCAAGCGCTCCTCGCCCGATAATAAAGACAATTGAGGAGAAACGGAGCGAGATCATGAGTACCTTACAAACGACGCTGATCATCGCCAAGCAGATCGTCATCATGTTCCTGATGATGGGGCTTGGCTATGCCCTCGTCAAAACGGGCTTCCTTACTGAGACGTTCAACCAGATGCTGTCCAAACTGCTGCTGAATGTGGTGGTGCCATGCCTGCTGATCGCCTCGTTCCAGATCGAGTATGACAGCTCCCTGGCAGTGGAGATCCTGGTGATCCTGGCGCTTTCTGTTCTGGTGCAGGTCGTGTGTATTGCCGTTGGGCGGCTGCTGTTCGGGAAAAAGAGCGATGCGCGTTCGCGCATTGCCAAGCTCGGTGTGGGCTACTGCAACTGCGGCTTTATGGGTCTGCCGCTGCTGCAGGCGATCTTGGGCGCGCCTGGCGTCATTTATGCAAGCGTGTTCGTTATTGTTTTCAATCTGGCGACTTGGACGCACTGTTACGCCACAGTGCGCGGGACGAGGATATTCGAGCCGGGGCGGCCGTTCTACAAGGCGCTGCTCGTCCCATCCATTGTTGCGGCGGTTGTGGGAATCTTGCTCTACTTCCTGCCGGTTCGCCTGCCGTCTCTGATCCTGACGCCGCTCGAGACGATCGGCGCGACCAATACGCCGCTTGCCATGCTGGTGCTCGGCGGCTTCCTTGCAAAGCTCGACCCGCGCGAGGCGGTCAGCGACGTCAAAGCGCTGCTGTCGTATTTCGGCCGGCTGGTGCTCTGCCCGGCGGTGTGTGCGGTGCTCCTGGTGCTCCTGCCGGTGAGCGAGGAGGCGCAGACGGCGATGTTCATCATCAGCGCGATGCCCGCCGCGACGAGTCTTGGCCTTCAGGCGGCGCTCTACGGCTCCGACGGGCCGTATGGCGCGCAGCTCGTCGCGATGAGCACGCTGCTCTCGGTCGTCTCCATCCCACTGATGACGGCGCTGTTTTTTTGGCTTCAGACGCTGGCTTGAGATTTATTTCCCGGTGAAGCTCTTGCACCACGGCGCGATCGTGCATTCGCCGCACTTCGGGCTTCGCGCGGAACAGACGGCGCGGCCGTGCAGCACGATACGGTGGCAGAAATCACCGCTCTCGGCGGGCGGGATGATCTTGCGAAGCTGCATCTCGCACTTGAGCGGATCCTTTGTGCCGTCGGTCAGGCCGAGCTTGCCGGTGATGCGGATGCAGTGTGTGTCGCAGACGTAGGCCTCTTTTTCGTACAGGTCGCCGAGAAGCAGGTTGGCCGTCTTGCGGCCGACGCCGGGCAGCTTCAGAAGCTCCTCCATCGTGTCGGGTACCTTCCCGCCGTAGTTAGTCTCGAGCATTTGACACGCACGGACGATGTCGCGTGCTTTGTGCTGATAAAAGCCGCAAGAGTGGACGTAGCGCTCCACATCTGCGATATCCGCCTGCGCGAAGTCGTGCAGGGTGGGGTAGGCCTCGAACAGCGCGGGCGTGACCAGATTGACGCGCGCGTCGGTGCACTGTGCGGAGAGCCGAACAGCGATCATAAGCTGATAATCGGCGTCGTACTCGAGCGCGCACTGCGCGCCGGGATAAAGCTCTTTGAGCGCCGCGATGACGCTCGCGGCGCGCTCCGCTTTTCTCATGAAGATCACATCCTGTTTCTGCCGACAAAAAAAGACGGCATTTACACCATTATAGCACACTTGCGCACGCTTTTCTATCTTGCGCTGCATGGGCGGCGTCTGATATAATATCTTACTGATTGGGATACATTTAATTATCGTGTATCATGCGCAATGCGCGAAAGGGAGATGCGAAATGATCGTACAGGACATCATGGATTTTTTGAAGCAGGCCGACCCGGAGCTTGGCGGCGCGGTACAGCAGGAATTTGACCGGCAGGTGCGTAATATCGAGTTGATCGCATCGGAGAATATCGTCTCGCCTGCGGTGCTCGCCGCAGCAGGCACGGTGCTGACGAATAAGTACGCAGAGGGCTACTCCGGCAAGCGCTATTATGGCGGCTGCCAGTGTGTCGATTTGGCGGAGGATCTGGCGATCGAGCGAGCCAAGAAGCTGTTTGGCTGCAGCTTTGTCAACGTCCAGCCGCACTCGGGTGCACAGGCGAACTATGCCGCCTATCAGGCGCTGGTGCAGCCGGGCGACACAGTGCTCGGTATGAACCTCGATCACGGCGGCCATCTGACGCATGGCAG
>CAZJBT010000042.1:0-15369 GCA_964544345.1 uncultured Oscillospiraceae bacterium | reverse complement strand
TCGACGGTGCTGTAATTCGGCGCGTTCTTGCTGTCCGGCGCAGTCGACAGCGTATAGAGGATATCCTCTGCGAGCATCTGATCCCCGTTGGAGAAGAAGACATCATCGCGCAGCGTGAAATAGTACAGCGTATCTGTCTCCCAGCCGTAGTCGGCCAGAACGACGCTGGTGAGCGCGCCAGTCTCCGGATCGTTGTAGAGCAGCCGGTCATAGCAGCAGGTATCTACCACATTGTTGATCGAATCGCTGTACACGCCTAGCGGATCGAAGTGGCCGAAGCAGGCCTGGTTGGTGTAGCCGATGGTGACGTGCGATCCCGCAATCGTACCGCCGGACGACTCCGGTGCGTTCGTGCCGCTTGTATCGGAGTCCTTGGCGCCGCCCGAGCTGTCCTGTGTACCAGAGTCTTGGGACGCATCCGCAGCGTCCGTCTTGTCGGGATCAGACGAATCCTCTCCGCCGCATGCGGCGAGCGAGAAGACGAGCATCACCGCAAGTAGAAGCGCAAGCCATTTTTTCAGAGTTGTCATATTCATTCCTCCTATGATTTTTATTAACTCCGTCATGCCACGGAGGTTAATCCCAGATCGATCCGGCAGCAGCTTCAGCGCAGATTGGGGTCTGTCTTGCCGGGAGAATAGGTGTTCTCATCATCCATCGTGGCGTATGGTTCCGGCCACGGCGCAGTGTTTTGAACGGTGCGGAGCAGGTGGTAGTCGCGGTGCCTATATTTGTCGTCACGCTCCGTGATATGCGGCGCGTCGTCTCCGCCGCGCGAGCTGAAGCGGCCGCCTTCGGCCTTGACTTTGCAATAGGGGTCATACGCCCAGTTGGCCTGACAATAGTTTGTAGGGATATCCGGACAAACCTGCTCATGGAAGTACAGCCAGCGGCCGTCTTCTTCATAGCAGAAGTCGCTGCCATACCGCTCCCAGAGAATATTGCCGCTGCGCTTTTTAGCCGGACTGAGCGAGCCGGTCATCGTTCCGGGCGTCAGATAGAAGCTGCGTCCGGTCAAACCGTCGTCAGCGATCTCAATGACGCTTGAAGCGAGCACATGGACGCCCGAGGTGCCGACGGCGCGCGGATCCATGCCAATGATCTCCGGATATGCTGCAGCTTCTTCCGGATAATGACCGTACCAGTTGGTATCGAGCGAAACAGAGCTGGCGAAAACCTCGTCAAAGCCGACCATACGGCCAAAGCCGTGAGCCCAGGTCGCATTTTTAGAGGTATTCCAGTAGTTTGCAAACTCTTCATAGTTATAGCCGAGCGCATGCAGGTAGGCGTGGTTCGCTTTGACCTCCTCGATGCATTGGCTGCCGATCGCGCGATGCAGCCGCGCGTTAAAGCTCAGCTCCCGATTCATCCCTTAAACTCCTCCCTCCTGTCGCGGCGCAGATAACCCGGGCCATAGGATCGATCCTCCGTGAAGCTCCTATAGGGCTTTGGCATGATCTTCGGCATATCGACCCAGCCGAAAAACGGGTCGATCATATGCGGGATCGTGGGATCCTTGCCGCCGAGGACCTCCTCCAAGTCGTCGTTTCCCAAGCCCGGCACTGCCGGCACTGCAGAATAGTCACTGCCCGGCTCAATGGAGTGGTCATGCCGAAGCTGCAAGTGCCAAAGCTTCCATGCGCCATCTTCCTTGACGAGGTCGGCGTAGAGAAGCCCGAGCAGGAAATAGGGCTTTACGCTGCCGTCCGGCTGACCGATGGAGTACGCGCCGCAGTCATAGCCGAGAAATTTGGCCGTCTTACCGTCATCGGCAATGTAGACCATCGGCGTGTTGCAGGTGTGCAGCTCCATGATGCCGAAGCCCAGATCCTCCTGTCTTCCGGCCAGAGCCATCCCGGCCGCGACATAGGGCGCAAGCTGTTCATAGCGCGTCTCCGCAAACTGATGGACGTAATACCGTTCGATCTCCTCCATCCCGACATAGTAGCCAAAGTTTGTTGCTAGCGAAGCGCTGTTTTGCAGTGCGTTCGTTTTGACCCAGAGATCGTTCAGCTCCTCCCGGTGGTCGCCGTTGGTCTGATAATAAGCGCGGCGGAACATCACATCCTTGATGGCCTCTCTATCCTGCACACGGCCCACCAGCTCGGCCGCAGTGTAAGTTCCGCCGTCTTTATAGGGATAGGGAGCCGTGGGGTCGAACTCCGTCGGCGGCGCGCGATGGCCTGCAGGCGCATCGGCCGCTCCGCAGTCGCAGCCATAGCTGAACGTCTCAGAAAACGTGGCATAGGGTTCCGGCAGGCGCGGCGTGCGGGTGAAGGGACGCGCCGCACTGTAAAGCACACGGTTGACCGCCTTGATATTCGGCTCGGGCAGCTTGAACTCCGCTACCGCCGCGAATTCCGGCACCGGTGACGGCAGCTCATACGGCTCGCCCCAGTGGCGGCCGCAGGGAGCGTTGACCTCCTGCACATTGAGCATGTGCCAGATCCTCCAGGCGCCTTCTTCCCAGATAAAGTCGACGGCAAACCACGCCCACTCCCAGAACGCGACCGGCCCACCGGGCGTCAGCTCGGAGTAGGAGCCGCGGCAATACCAAAGTCCCTTTGCCGTCATGCCGTCGTCCGCGACGACAATGACCGCTGTATCAAGCGGTTTATAACTCATCATACCAACGCCGTAGAGCTCCTCTTCCGTTTTGCCAGCAGCCTGCTCGGGAAAAGCGGCCGCAATCAGGCGCGACTGAAGCGCCGTGCGGGCGTGAAAGGCCGCATAATATGCGCAAATCGCGTCGCGTCCGGCGTACCAGCCGTCGTTGACGCCAAGGCAGATATCGTCCCTCCTGCTCCAGTACCGGATCGCATCCTCCTCCTTTCGGAGCACATAGTGAGCGGACAGCTTTCCCATGAGATTCTGGATCTCACGCCGATCCTCCCACCGGCTGAGCTGCTCGCCCAAGGTGAATGATTGTTTGCTCAAGTTTCATACCCCTTTCCTGTTTCGGTATGCGGCAGCATGGACTCCGCACCGCCCGCAGAAGCCAAAATCGGTTATGTAAACCGGCTCTCAATAAAGGCCTGCATTGCCACACTCCGTTCTGCGCAGATCTGTTTGACAAAGCTGCAATAAAGCTCCGCACTCCGCGGCAGCGTTCTGCCCTTGAGCTTCGCGATCCCAACCTTCCGTGTAAAGACGTTCGGGTCGATGCGGGTCGTATAGTGCTCCTGGTTGGGCTCGCCTCTGTTCTCAAGCACAACGAGATTGTAGAAATAGCTGGCAGGCACGAAAAATGCACAGTCGGCTCCAGAGCGGCCGATGTATTGGCTGACGCTCTGGTGATCATTGCTGCTGAATGCTACGCCAGGGGCGATCTCATACCGACGGCAGATCTCACGGAAGCTCTGGCGGTCAAAAACCGACTCGTTGAACACCAGCTTGATCTCATCGATCTGGCCGACGGCGATCTTCCGCTTCCCGAAAAACGGATGCCCCCGCGGGAAGCTCAGCAGTAATTCTTCCTCCATCAGCAGCTCCCACTCGATATCCGGACTGGTGAGGCAGTTGGCGCAGATCGCAAAATCAATATTGCGCGCGAGCAGCTTTTCCTGCACGATGTCGACTGAACAAAGCGTGCTGCAAATCGACATGTCCGGATGCGCGTTCAAAAACGACGGGAGAAACATCTGCGCCAGAGCCTCATAGGAAAAAGCGACATTGACGCTGTTCGCATTCTTATTCTGTAGGTCACGGCAGCAGCAAAGCCCGTCGTTGAGCGCGTTCAGCGCCTGATTGACCGACTTGAGGAATATCTCCCCCTCCTCCGTGAGACTGACGCCGGATCCGCTGCGGTCAAACAGCAAAAAGCCCAGATCTGCCTCCAGCCGGCGCAGCAGCCTGCTTAATGCCGGCTGTGTGATGTGGAGTGATTCCGCCGCCTTGGTCAGGTTCCCATAGCTTGCGATCACACGGAAGTATTCCAACTGCTGCATTTCCATTATGGCTCAACCTCTGTGAAGTTTTTCCACTGCTATCGATCTCCCGGCCTTGGTCAGAGCGTTCTGCTCCAGGGGAAATTCGGTTTATTGGGGTCGTTATGATCAGGCGAATATGTGTTGTCGTTGTCGAGCGTCTGATACGGCTCCGGCCACTGCGCCGTGTGCTGCGCAAGCTGGATCGGACAGACGTCACGGTGAATGGGGCCCGGCTCAGAAATATTCTCCGGCGCCATGCCGCCGCCGCGGAAAAAGCCGCCATTTTTCGCATTTTCCCACATCGTACGGCCAAAATTGCCGGCGTTCTCGCTGCCCATCATATCCGGACAGACCTGCTCGTGGAAATAGACCCACTTGCCAGTGTCCTCCTCATAGACAAAATCGGAGCCATAGCGCTCATAGAAAAAGCCGCAGCCGTCCATGAGGGTATATTCGCTGCATCCGCACATTTGGCCGGGCGTCAAATAACTCGCACGGGCGCTCTTTCCGTCTGCAGCCACCTCGATGACCGGCGAGCCGAGGTTGTGACACGAGGCGCTGCAGGTCGCGCGCACATCAAAGTGCGACAGGGTGACATCCTCAATGCAATCCTTTGGGTAATTCAGATACATGGGCGCGTCCGCGTCGACCACGCTGCCCGACCAGACCTCGCCCCATCCGACCATGCGGCCGAAAAAGTGCCCCCAGGTCGTGTCGCCGGACTTGTGCCAAATGTTGTCCCACTCTTCGCGGGAATAGCCCATGCCGTGCCAGAAGGAGTGGCGCGCCTTGATGTTCTCGATCTCCTGGCTGCCCAAGGCGTTATGCAAGCGCTGCTGAAATGTAAGCTCGCTCATCGCGTTCGCCCCCTTAATAAAGAATATATGCCTGCTGCCCGTCCGGGCCGCAGCCGTTTCGGCTGTCGAAGTACTCGTACGGCTTTGGCATCTGCTGCGGCAGGAACGTCCAACCAAACTTCGAGATATATGCCTGCATCGGCAGCGTCGGCGTGCCGAACGATTCGACGACCGGATCCGGCCCAATGTATCGGGCGACCGGCTTCGGCGGCGGCGCGTCCATATCGCCCTCCTTACGCAGCGGCTCCGGGACGCCAGTGCCCCTAGCAGAACAGGTGCTGTCGTGCTGGAGCTTTAAGTGCCAGATACGCCATTCCTCGCCTTCCTTGACCAGATCGGCCAGAACGGTGCCGCTGGTGAAATACTCGTCGGCCGTGCCGTCCGGGTGACCATAGGTGACCTGGCCGGAATCAATGGCGAGATACTGCGCTGTCAGCCCGTCGTCCGACAGCTCGACCAAGTGGGTATTGACGGTGTGCGTACACATCTGCCCTTTCCCGAGATTCAGGCTGCTGTATGCCACATCCGGCCGGACGTCGGCATACGCCTTGAGCTGCTCGTAGCGCAACTGCTCGTTCTGGACGACGTAGTAGTTGGAGATCTCGTCCCAGCCGACATAGTAGCCATTGTTGTTCCCGAGTGAGGCCGTTTTGCGGTTATCATAGCGCCGCACCCAAAGCTCGTTCAGCTCCTCCCGACGCCAGTTGTTCGCCATGTAATAGCTGTGGCGCGCCATCAAGTCGCGCACCTTCTCTTTATCCCAAAGCCGGGTGACCAGCTCGTCGTCGGAGTAAAACTGCTTCCGATCCATCTTTATTACGCTCCTTCCTGCTCAATGCCATAAGAAAACGTCTCTGAAAATGTACCGTAGGGTCTCGGCGGAACCGGCGAGGGAGTGAAGTCGCGGTCGGCGGAATAGTATTCGCGGAGCACACATGGGACATTGGGCGCAGGAAGCTGAAACGCCTGCAGCTTCGCAAGCTTCGGATCGGGCGGATATTCCGGAACCGGCTCCGACCACCCCTGGCCATTGGGACAGTCGACATCATAAAGCTCGCGCATATGCCAAAACCTCCACGCGCCGTCCTCTTTGATAAAGTCGACGGCCAGATAGCCCCAGATGGTGTTGAACGTCATGCCGCTTACCGTCAAATCGAGATATCCGCCGCGGAGCACCCAAAGTCCCTTTGCGGTCTCCCCGTCGTCCGCGACCTCGACCACGCCGGTGTCCGTCGACTTGTAGCCGACCAGACCGACTCCAAGGCATTCCTCATCCGAATACTGCCCGAGCTCCTCGGGAAAATACGCCTTCAGCAGCTTGCTGCACAGCACGTTTTTCTCCCAGAGCGCACGATAGTAGCCCTGAACCGCAGCCGCGCCATGATAATAGCCGTTATTCAAGCCAAGGCATACATCACTGCGCGCACTCCAGAAGCGTTGGTAACTCAAGCCCTCCTCCCGGGTCAGATGACTCTGCGAAAACTTTCCGACCAGATTCTGGCACGCCCTTCGATCCTCCCACCTGTCCAAGAGTGCTTGAGAAGATAGTTTTGCACACATCCGCGTTTCCTCCTTCTTCATCGATCGGCAAGGCAGCTCCTACATACAAGCCAAGTCTGCACAATCGCGACAAACAACCGTATTTTTTAGTCAACTTCTCCAAAAAACCGATTTCTGCCACGCCAACCAATGTATATATTATATATCATCCGGTAAAAAGATTGTAAAATACCGATTGCGCGCGCCTGCATTACCTGGATGTAATATCAGTGCGGCCGGTATGCAAAAAACCGCACCCCTCTGCCGCAAGAGCAAGGGGGTGCGGTTTTTACATTTGAGCGCTTCTCTCAGAGATCACGCGCGGTCATAAAACCGCTCCGGGAGCAGTTTCGCACAGTGCCGACGGCAAGACTATCACCGATATTGTAAAACTCCGGCGCACAGCTTCTGAACTGTTCCGCCAGATCGCAGTTGCTGCGCATTCCGGCGGCAAGCACAACAGAGTCAGCGGGAACAAACCGCTCACCGTCTTGCGTCTGCGCTGTGATGCCATCCTGTGCAATGGCCGTGCAGCGCGCGTTCGTCAGCGCCTGCACGCCATTTTCCAGCGCACGATCCAGGATCAGGCTGACCGGAACATCCAGATCCGCGTGCAGTCGACCCGTCATTTCCACAATCGTTGGCTGCCGCCCGCTCTCCAGGAGCGAGAGTGCAGTCTCGCAGCCAACCAAATTCCCACCGATGACAGCAACGCGGCTGCCAAGCTGGTCAAGCAATGCATGCGCCTGCATCGCCGTATAGACGTTGCCTCCATCCACGCCTGGGATCTGCGGAATGATATGGCTCGAGCCAACTGCCGCCACCACGACATCCGGATGCTCATTCTCGACCATCTCCGGCGTCGCTTCTGTCTGGAGCCGCACTGTGATCGGCCGCTTTTCGAGCTGGCGGATCAAATACTCCTTATACCGGCGCATGCGGTATTTCACCGGATCATGGTCAAACGCACACAGGATGCCGCCAAGTGTCTCCGCTTTTTCCAGCAGCAGGACGCTGTGTCCGGCGTCAGAGGCGGTAATCGCGCACTGCATGCCGGCCGGGCCTCCGCCGATGATCACGACCCGCCTCGGCTGCGGGGCAGTATAGCTCTCTGGGATCCGGCTTCCGCGGCCAGCGCGCGGGTTGATATCACAGCCGAAATAGCCGATGGCATGCATCTGCATCAGACAGTTATGGCAGCCGATGCAAGGGCGAATATCCGCCTCCTGCCCGCGCTGCGACTTTCTGGGAAGCTCCGGATCCGCGATCAGCGCACGCCCCATGGCGACAAAATCCGCCTGTCCGGAGGCCAGGATCTCTTCTGCCTGGGCGGCGGAGTTGACTCCGCCGACTGCGACGACCGGAACTTTGACACAACGCTTCATCGCGGCGGCATAAGAGACGTTCAGGCACTCCGGCTGGAGATAGCACGGGAATGAATACAGGAAGCTCTCAAATCCGGCGCCGTGAGAGGAGACATGCACCAGATCGATTTGATCCTGAACCGCATTGACAAGCGCAACATGCGTCTGAAAGCGTTCCGGCTCCGTTTCCGGCGAGGTTCCGGTCATGCGAAGCTCGATCATGAAATGCTCGCCGACCGCCTCCCGAACCGCCCGGACGATCGCCGCGGGGAAGCGGATGCGGTTTTCCACGCTGCCGCCATGCAGATCAGAACGCAGATTTTCCGCCGGATCAAGCCACTGGTCGATGAATTTCCCATGGCCGAAATGGAGCATACACATCTGAAAGCCACATTGCTTGAGCACGGCGGCGCTCTCGGCAAATTGACGAATCACCAGCGCCATTTCCTCATCCGAGACCTCGGCGACCGTTTTCGGCTTTTCCTCAGTGCCCTCCATCCCCGTGCCGTTCCCCAGCCCGGAATGGTTGAGCTGAATGGAGGCAAACGCGCCATGCTGCCCGATCGCCGCAGCAAATTCGCTCAAAAATGCGCGCGGCGCATTGGGGCTTCGCAAGTCGAGCTGGTTCCCCATCCCAGCGCGTTCCGCGGCATCGACCGGCGTGTCGCCCATTGTGACAACGCTGCAGCCGCCGCGCGCCTTCTCTTCAAAATGCTCCAATGCATAAAGTCCGACTCCATTGGCGGGGATAAAGCTCCAAATTCCGATCGGCGACGCCATCAGCCGGTTTTTAAAGGTAAACCCTCTGGAATTGCGGTATGGGGAAAATAAGTGCGGATAACGCTGCTGCATAAATCGCTTCTCTCCTCTCCTGAGCTGTTCTTTTTTCCCAATCCGGATTTTTTCGAATTATAGCATCGATCCTTTTGAAACGCAAGAGAATCCAGCGCTGCAAAGCAAAGAACGCCTGCCCCCGTTTCTTGGGTGCAGGCGTTCTTCAGCAGACACAAAACAGCAGCCCATGTGGGCTGCTGTTTTGCTTGTAAGGAGAAAGAGAGGGTATGTCTGTGAAACCAGGTTCCCGTCGGCACATCTGCGGCTCTGCCACAGCATCGGTTCCCTTGATTTCTGAGTTCATTGTACCGTCTGAATATGAACAAACCGTGAATCGCCCGAAAACGATTTTTGAACGTTTTATGAACGTATTTTTTACGGAAGCTCCTCCTCCACCGGCGGATTTTCTGGCTCCAACGCCGGTTCAAGCCCCTGCATAGCTGCCCACTCCTCTTTCGTGATCAGGAGCTGGCGCGGCTTGGATCCCTCAAACGGCCCGACGATGCCCTTTTCCTCCATCTCATCAACGATGCGTGTGGCACGCGCATAGCCGAGCTTCAGGCGGCGCTGGAGCATCGAGACGGAGGCCTGCCCGGTCTCAAGGATGACCTCAACTGCGGCGGGCAGCAGCTCATCGCCATAGCCGGAGCCTGTCTGCGCATCTGAGCCTGCCGACGCAGCGGGTTTCGAGCCGGTTTCGCTGGCGGATCTTTCGATCTGCTGCATGACCTCGTCGGAATACTGCGCGGTCGTATTGCGTTTGATAGCGTCGACCGCCGCCTGCACCTCACCGTCGGTGATAAAGCAGCCCTGCACACGCTGCGGCTTTCCCTGGCCAAGCGGCGCATAGAGCATATCGCCTTTACCGACGAGCTTTTCAGCGCCCGAGGTATCGAGAATGATGCGCGACTCCATCGCGGAGGCGACCGCAAAGGCGATGCGCGACGGGATATTGGCTTTCATTAAGCCCGTGATGACATCCGCCGACGGACGCTGCGTGGCAATGACGAGATGCATACCGCTCGCGCGGCCCATCTGCGCAATGCGGCAAATGGATTCCTCAACTTCCTTGGCAGCAACAAGCATCAGGTCAGCCAGCTCATCGATGACGACAACGACCTGCGGCATGGACTCCATATCATCGCGCCCAGAAGCAAGATTGTTATACGAGTCGAGGTCGCGCACGCCGGCGTCGGCCATCAGGCGGTAGCGGCGCATCATTTCCGTCACAGCCCACTGCAGTGCGCCTGCCGCCTTCTTTGGATCGGTGACGACCGGAATCAACAAGTGCGGGATACCATTGTAGACGCCCAACTCGACCATCTTCGGGTCGATCATGATGAGCTTGACCTCATCCGGCTTCGCCTTATAGAGCAGCGAGACGATCAGGCTGTTCATACAGACCGATTTGCCCGAGCCGGTGGTGCCGGCGATAAGCATATGCGGCAGCTTGGCGATGTCGCCCACGACGCGATTGCCGCCAATGTCCTTGCCGATGGCGAACGCAACACGGGACTTGTGATTGCGGAATTCCGGCGAGTCGATGACCTCGCGCAGAAACACGGTGCTGACCAGGCGGTTCGGCACTTCAATGCCGACGATCGAGATCTTATCAGGGATCGCCGAGATACGTACGCCGGACGCGCCAAGTGCGAGCGCGATATCGTCGGCAAGGTTCGTCACCTTGGAGAGCTTGACGCCGCGATCAAGCTCCAGCTCATAGCGAGTTACACTCGGGCCGCGCGTCACATTCGTGATGTGCGCATCGATGCCGAAGCTCGCGAGCGTCGCGTCAAGGCGCTCTTTATTTGCGCGCATCTCCTCGGTCGCGTCAACCGCGCCGGCGGTTGCGCTGGAGAGCAGGTCAAGCGGTGGAAAACGGTATTCGGCCGTAGGCTGCGCTTCCTGCGCGGCAAGGTCGCCGGCGATCTCCACGGCGGCCTCCGCCACCTCGGCACGGGTCGCCTGCTTTGGCCTCTTCTCCTCCTTATCCGGCAAGATCAGCTCTGGCATGCCGGACAGCTCATGTACTGCCACAGGCGGTTCCACGATGGGAACTGGCGGCTCAGCGGGCAGTTCGGCAGCCGGCACGGGCGGCACCTCCGGAACAGAGTCGGCTGCCGCCGGCTTGTCCGGTACGGCAGCAGCCTTTTCGGGAACAGGCTCAGTCTGCTTCTGCTCCGCACGTGCGGCGCGTTTTTGCTCGAGATACTCATCCGGCGACGGAACCGAGGCTGTCTTTTTCTTTTTCGGCGCCTCCGGCAGCGGCGGGTCGTCCACCGGCAGGTCATACTCCTGCGCACGACGGCGCTCGACGCGCTCGATGTGGCGATAGGCCACCTTGTTGACGAGCGCGGTCGCCGCATCGACACACGGCTCCTCCTCTTCGTCCTCGTCTTCCAACGGCTCGGGGCGCGGACGGTTTTCGATCGCGCGGATCAGGCTGATGACTGTCATATTGAGCGACATCAGCAGGAACACAAACGTCAGCAGAACCAGCACAATCGCCGCGCCGATCCGGCTGAGCATGGACGAGAGCAGCACGGCAAAAAAGCCGCCGAACAGACCGCCGGACAGGCTGCCCGTACCGTCCTTGTAGAGCCGGCCAAGCATGGAAAAGCTCCACGGATAGCTGATGTCGCACGCAAAAACGTGAACGAGCGCGCCGATGACAAGAACCAGCGCAAACGCACTGATAACCCGCATTTTCACAGGCCGGCCGCCGTGCAGAAGCAAGATCACAAAGCACAGCAGCAGCACGAACGGAAGAATGTAAAAGCCGTAGCCCATTAGGCCGCGGGCAAAACCACAGACCCAGTTGATGAGCCATGCGTCGATGCCGAATAGTCCAAAAATCGTTAAGATGGCAAAGCCCAAGCAGACAAACGCGCACACCTCCCGATGGATCGGCTTATGCACGGGCAGCGGCTGCGCCTTTTTGCTCTGCGCGGTACGCTTGCCGGCAGTCTGTTTTGCAGCCGACTTCTTCGCGCCGGACGCGCCGGAGCGATTTGATTTTGTCGTCTTTCCCGCCATTGTTTTTCACCCGTTATGTATCAAAATTATTAAGCAACCAGAGAGAGGATCAGCGTCACGAAGCCCGCGCCCCAGCAGTAGTAGGCAAAGCCGCCAAAGCTCTTACGCTCCGCAATGAACTTCAGCAGACGGATGGACAGATAACCAAATACCATCGCCGTGACCACACCGGCCAAATAGACCGGGAACAGGCTCGTGTCGATCCCCTCCTTCACCGCATCAACAAGGCTCAGCAGGTTCGCGCCGAGCACCGCAGGGATCGAGAGCAGAAACGAGAACCGGACTGCAAACTCACGGTTCATGCCGCGGGAAAGACCCGCGGCGATCGTCGTCCCCGAACGCGACAGGCCTGGCACGACGGCCAGCGCCTGTCCGCAGCCGACGACCACCGCGTCGAGCAGCGTCATATTCCGCTCTGTCTTGCTGCCATGACCCATCCGATCGGCCAAAAACAGCAGCAGACCCGTTACCACGAGCGCGCCCGCTATGAAGAAGGTGTTGCTGTAGAGCGCCTCGACACGGTCTTTGACCAGAAGCACCGGCAGCAGCGGCAGCGTCGCGATGACCAGCATGAATATCATACGGCGGCTCGGATAATCCGGCTTCTTCCCCGCCGCAGGCTTCTTCAGGTGGATCATCTCGAGAAATTCCACGATCAGCGATGCGATCTCATGCCGGTAGGCGACAAACACGGCCACAAGCGTGCCAAGATGGAGCAGCACGTCGAAAAAAAGATTCGTCTCCTCCGGATTGGCGAGACCAAAGAAATTCTGGAAAATCGCCAGATGACCGGAACTGGAGATCGGCAGGAACTCCGCAACGCCCTGCACAATACCCAGGATGATGGCCGACAGATAGCTCATATGCAGTCCTCCAAATACAAATACGGATTTAGTATATCATAAGCGCACGGATTTTTCCATAGGTTTACATAAAGAATCAACCGTCAGTTTTCCGCTTTTTCTCCCGCTTGCGGCGCTGGGCGGCGATCATGCGGTGCAGACTGTCGAGCGCGTCGCCCAGACTGCCGAGCCGGTCGATCAGGCCGCACGCGACCGCTTCCCTGCCGTAGATCACTGTGCCGACGTCGGTCGCCATCTCGTCGGTCGCCATCATATACTCCAGGAATTGCTCTCGCGTGATCCTGGAATTGGTCGTGACAAAATCGACGATGCGCTCCTGGATCCGGGAAAAATAGCGGAAGGTCTGGGGCACGCCGACCACGACGCCCGTCATGCGCACCGGGTGGATGGTCATCCCGGCAGACGGCGCGATGAAGCTCTTTTTCGCAGAAACCGCCAGCGGCACCCCAATGGAATGACCGCCGCCGAGCACAAGCGAGACGGTCGGCTTCTTCATCCCGGCAATCAGCTCCGCGATGGCAAGGCCAGCCTCGATGTCTCCGCCGACCGTATTGAGCAGAAGCAGCAGGCCGTCAATGTCCTCGCTCTCCTCCACGGACGCAAGCAGCGGCATCACATGCTCATATTTCGTTGATTTGACATTGGAGCCAAGCACCTGATGCCCCTCGATCTGGCCGACGATCGTCAGCGTGTGGATCGTTCCGAAGCCTGTTTTCGTCGTCGCTGCGCCGAGGTCGATGATCTGCTGTCGCTCCTGCTCCACCTCGTCCGGATTTACTGTATATTCATCCATTTGGTTTCGCCCTCCCGATTTTCATAGTACGGGTTAGTATGGGCGAAAATCATGCGATTCATGTACCGCTGTCTTTCGGCTCGCGCAGGACAAGCCATGACGCGCCGCCGATGTTCTCCGCGCGCAGGCGCGGCAGCAGCGGCAGCCAGGCAAACGGCTCGCGCGGATCGAACGGCAGCGCCGTCTCCACTGCGCCGCCCACCGTCCGACGCAGTGCACCTGTGACCGGAACGGACGCGACGATACCGGAATAAGGCCGCCAGAGCCCATCCCGCCCGGCCAGCACGCCGTGCGTCCAGATCCGGCCAACACAGCTTCTGGCCGGCAGACGGCGAACCAGCGCAAGACGGTCTCCTTCCGGCGCCATCACGCCGAGATATGTCTCGCCCTCCGCGCCGACCGCCCAAAGCCGCAGCACGCCGGAGCCGACAGGTGCCTGAGCGCACGCGTCGAAGCGCAGATACAGCCCGTCTTGCTCGATTTCGAGTCGTCCAGTCTCCACATCCTCATAATAAATTGGAAGTTTGTTCACAAAAACACCCCGCATACCAATAGTATACGGGGCGCTGCGGAGATTTAGGCTCAGCGGACAAGCATTTTTACCTCGCCCTCCGCCGTGATGGTGCATCCGGAGGTCGCCAGATACAGGTGATTTTCCGCCATACTGCCGCCTGCAGCAAGCGCTTGACCCGTTGAGGCATCGGTCAGGCCGGCCGTGCTCACGGAGGCGGAACCGCTGAGGAACAGGATCTCAGTCCCCGCGGTCACATCAAGTGAACCGCCCGCGGCGAGAGTTTTCGTTGTATACTCCGAGACGGCGCTGGACACATTCGTTCGGTTGGACAGATTGTTCTGAAACGCAGTGATGCGCGAAGCGAAGCTGTTCTCAAGCGAAGTTCTCGCGGATGATATCTGCGACGAGACGCTCTGCTCAACAGACGGCGCAAACGTCTGCTCAAGATAACTGACTGTGACAAGCGGGTCGGTGGACGTGCCGGCGCCCGCCGCAAGCGCGGCCGCGCCGACGACCGCGGTCAGCGCAGCGGCAGCCGCTACAAGTTTCAAGCAGAGTCTTCTTCCTGTTTTCATAAGTATCTCAGCCCTTCCGCCGCGCTGCGGCAAAAAAATAGTCACACGGCGGCAAGGCCGTGTGACCATTATAACCGATCAGACAGAATCATGCAAGCCAAAGCTGACCGCAATGGCGGAATCGATCTGATTCATCGTCGTATCGTCGAGTCTGCCCATGTGCTCACGCAGGCGTCGTTTGTCGATGGTTCTGATCTGCTCAAGCAGCACGATCGAATCCTTGGACAGCCCGACCTCCGGCCCCTTCAGCGTAATATGCGTCGGCAGGCGGGCTTTTCCCGTCTGACTCGTGATGGCTGCGGCTATGACAGTCGGTGAATACTTGTTGCCGACGTCATTCTGTACGATCAGCACCGGACGTGTTCCGCCCTGCTCGCTTCCGACCACAGGGCTTAAGTCGGCGTAGAAGATATCGCCGCGCTTGACATTGGTATCCATTGCTCACACTCCGCGAAGAAAGTATTGACGCCGTTACATTCGCTAGGGAATATGTAACGGGACTTCTATATTCTCCCACGCAGCAGCCGCGATTATACAGCTCGGAACGCTCTCATTCCATTGTATGCGGAACCGGTCAAGCCTTACACAATATATTGCAGCTTGTCGACAACTTTTCCGCCGCGGAAATAGATCCGCGGGACGCGTTTGTTGACGCCGCAGAGCAATTCATAGGAGATCGTGCCGAGCTTGCGCGCGAGATCCTCGACAGAGATCTCCTGATCGCCGTCGCGGCCGAACACGGTCACAGCGTCGCCGACCTGCGCGTCCGGCACGTCCGTCACGTCCGCCATGCACATGTCCATGCAAATCCGCCCGACGACCGGGACTTTTTTCCCGTGCAGCAGGAACGATACATCGCCGGACAACCGGCGAGGCAGGCCATCAGCATAGCCGATGGTCAGTACCGCGATGCGGCGCTCTGACGGCGTGGTGTAGGTGCGGCCATAGCTGACCGGGACGCCGGCCGGAACCATGCGGATCTGCGAGATCGACGTGCGCAGCGTCATCAGCGGGCGCAGATCCATGTCGCCGTTCAGCTCGTCCGACGGGTTCTGACCATAGGCC
>CAZJBT010000041.1:5278-15584 GCA_964544345.1 uncultured Oscillospiraceae bacterium | reverse complement strand
TTTCCATGATGTAATCCTCCAAATGATTTGATTTTCCTGCAATTTCAATCATTCCAGCTGATTACAAAGCCGAAAGGAAACCACTTCCTTACGAAGTGTCTCCCTCCGCAGTCCCCTTATTTTTCAGCATGTCAAAAAAACTCGTAGTTTTGCCGCCGCAGCGGCGAAATCGGATCAGAAGCGTTTTCTCCGGCGACCTGTGCGTCGGAGAAAACTCTGCTCGGCCGGCAAACGTGCATTTTGCGCGCGCAGCGGAAAAATGTGCGCTGCAGCCGGCCGCGGCCCCTTGTCAAAGAACCCCTGCGGGGTTCTTTGACAGCCTAAAGCGAGGGGACTGCGCCTGCAGTCCCCTCGTTTTATTCTGCTGCCCAGGCAAGCAGGCCGAGGTCATGGTTGCTTTCTGTCAGGCGGGAAACCTGATAGAGCAGGCAGGCGACCTCGCGCCGTGTCATCGGATCGGCGGCGTTCGTGCAATCAAAGACGCCGTTTTCGCGCAGCGCGACAATGGATGCGGCGCACCATGCGGGCAGGGAGTCTGCGTCCGTCTGCACCGTCTCCTGCGCTGCGGGCAGGTCAAGAATGTTCTGGACGATGACGGCCGCTTCCGCCTTGGTCAGGCTCGCGCTGCCGCGGAACACCAGCCCGGCGTCGGAGTTGACGCCGTTCACAATGCCGGAACGGAATGCGGAGACGACATAGGGCTTGAGCCAGTCGGGCATCTGAGCCTCGTCTACGAAGCCGGAGGTCAGCTCAGCGTCATCGGCGTCGATGCCGAGCAGGCGCATCGTCATGACCAGAAATTCGCCGCGTGTGACGGTCTTGTCCGGGTTGAAGCAGAGCGCGCCCGCGATGGTTTCGCCGGCAAACACGCCCTGCTCCTTCAGCCACATGGCCTCAAACTGATCCGGATCGCCCGACATATCGGAGTAGACCGACTTGTTGGTTGGCTTGAGGATCTCGATGGAAACGGTCGCCTCGGCTGAGGTCTGACCGGCGTCGTCGGTCACGGTATAGGTGAACGAATCCTTGCCGACCTTGTTTTTCTTAGGCGTATAGGTGAACGTGCCGTCTTCGCTGATGGTGACGGTGCCGCGCTTCGGCTCCTTTGTGACCGTGAAGGTCAGCGCGCCGCCCTCAGGATCAGATGCATCGAGCTTGCCGGAATTTGTGATGTTTTTGTAGGTCTGGAGCGAAGCGTCAGCCGCCGTAGGCGGCTCATTTTTGCCAGAGCCGATCTTGATGGTCAGCGCTGCTTCTTCACCGATGCGGCCATCGCTGACCGGCAGATAGGTCAGTACGGCCTCCTCGTCGCCTGCGCAGGCGGGAACGAGCACGAGCGACGAGAGCGAGCCGGCCGGCATCACGTCGCCCGCGCGCAGCGTGCGTCCGCCGCAGCGCACCGCGCCTACATCCGCGTCCGGCACGCCTGTGACGACGATCCCGTCCAGCCCGCCGTCCGCTGAAAAGTCAGCAGAGGAAAAGCAGTAAACTGCGGTGTAGGGGATCTCTGCCGCGGCATCCGCGCCGCCGCACAGCGCGCCGGTCAGAAGGAGGACTGCCGCCGCCAGTACCGGCAGATGGCGGAGCCGCGTGGATAGTGTATGCATAGAAAAAACCTCCCGAAGATTGTCTTCGGGAGGTATTGTCTGCTATTTCAAGAAATATATGCATGCGGCTGTTGATATTTCGGGCGGATATAGCGCGCGTTGGAATCCGGCGCAGGCCGCATATGGATGCCGGAAACGATGCCCATGGCCAGGAACATGGTGAGCAGCGAGCTGCCGCCGTAGCTGATGAACGGCAGCGTGAGGCCAATGACCGGGAACAGGCCGACGCACATGCCGACGTTGATAAAGATCTGCACGAGCAACATGCCGGCGATGCCAATGCAGATCAGCCGGTTCATGTAGTTGCCGGATTTCATGCCAACATAGATGCAGCGCACGACGATCGAGCAGAGCAGCACCAGCAGCACGGCACAGCCTATGATCCCTAGCTCCTCGCCGACAGAGGAGAAAATAAAGTCCGTATGCTGAGCCGGAAGCGTGCCGGATTGCGTTTGAGCGCCTTGGTAAAGCCCTTGGCCGGCGAGACCGCCGCTTTTGATATATGCGGTGCTGACGCGCGTCTGAAAGCGTACTTCCAGCCCATCCGGATCGATGGTCGGATCGAAGATCATGAGGATACGCAATTTCTGATCCTCGCGGACGAACTTTGTCCAGGCGACCGGCGCGACGGCGGCGATGGCGGCTGCGCCGGCCAGGAACCAGCCAAAGCCCACGCCGCCGGCGTAAGCCATGATGACATAGATCAGGAAAAAGACCAGTGCCATGCCGGCGTCGGACGAGGCGACGATGATAAGTCCGACCATCACGACCATATGCACCGTGATCACGCTGACCGAGCGCAGCGAGGAGATGCGCTCATGTGCAATGCTCATGGACTTGGCCATGACGAGAATATAGGAGATCTTGCAGATCTCAGCCGGCTGGATGTTGAACGGAAGCCAAGAAAAGTCGAGCCAGCTCCGGTTGCCGGTCGTACCCTCCACGCCCCAGAGAAACAGTGTGGAGATGAACACGATGTTGAACAGGAACAGCAGCTCGCGCCGCTCCGCGATGATGTCGATGTCGATCAAGGTGAGGATGACATAGACGACGATGCCGAGAATGAGTGCGATCGTCTGCACAGTGATATAGCGGTCGGCACCCAGGGAACGTGTCGTACTCGAGACCATGACGATACCGAAGATCGAGGCCAGAATACACAGACCGAGCAGAAGCATGTCCGCCTTGCGCAGAAATTCGCCGACGGCACGGGCGACCCGTTTCACAGCGCCGCCTCCTTTCGAGGGAATACCCCTTTATTCTACCATTCCGGAGCCGGGAAGTAAACAGAAACTTGCTTTGCAAATGGCTGGGAATGTGCTACACTGTATGGGAAAAGGATGCGATAAATATGGTGTTTTATTCCGACGTGCCGGAGAGAACGGAATGGCTGGGCGAACGCATGGCGGCGTATCTTCACCCTGGCGATGTGGTGGCGTGCTACGGCGGGCTTGGCATGGGCAAAACGGCGTTCACACGCGGGCTTGCGCGTGGCCTGGGCGTTACGGAGCCGGTCACCAGCCCGACGTATACCATCGTCAATGAGTATTTGAGCGGAGCGCTGCCGCTGTTTCATTTTGATATGTACCGGCTCTCGTCGTCGGACGAGCTGTTCGATATCGGGTGGGAGGACTATCTTGCGCGCGGCGGCGTTTGCTGCGTGGAGTGGAGCGAAAATGTGGCGGACGCGTTCGACCGGCCGGTGGAGGTGCGCTTCTCGCGCGGCAGCACAGGCAGCGACAGCCGCGTCATCACGATAACGGGAGGGATCGACCTTGCTGATCTTAGCCTTTGAATCCTCGGCGAAGGCCGCGTCATGCGCCTTGCTTTCCGATGGAACGCTGCTTGCTGAGTATTTCCAGAACAGCGGCCAGACGCACAGCCGTACCCTGACGCAAATGGCGGAGGATATGCTGCGCAACTGCGACCTGACGCCGGAGCAGGTGGACGCGGTCGCCTGCGCGGCAGGCCCCGGCAGCTTTACCGGCGTCCGCATTGGTGTGGCGGCGGCCAAGGGCTTTGCCTGGGGGCGGGAAAAACCGTGCTGCGGCGTTTCCACGCTCGAGGCGATGGCGTATCTGCATGTCGACCGCGACGCGGTGATCGTTCCAGTGATGGATGCGCGCCGCTCGCAGGTCTATACTGCGATGTTTGCAGGCGGCGCAGGAAGACCCGTCCGGCTGCTGGACGACTGCGCCATCGCCATCAGTGAATTGGCGGAGAAGCTAGGAAAAACAGAAAAAGAGAAAATTTTCGTTGGAGACGGGGCGCTCTTGTGCTATAATGCACTCGATGGAAAAATAGAAGGACTGAAGCTGCTGCCGGAGCACCAACGCTGGCAGCGCGCGGCCGGCGTAGCGCTGGCGGCGGCGGATGCGCTTGCGCGCGGCGAAGGCTGCTCCGCGGCGGCGCTTGTTCCGAGCTATCTGCGCCTATCGCAGGCCGAACGCGAGCGGCTCGCACGGCTTCAGAACCAATGAAAGGGGAGTCTCATCCAATGGGTACGTTACATGTTCTCGATCATCCGCTGCTCCAGCACAAGCTGTCCATTATGCGCGACAAGAACACCGGCGTCAAGGAGTTCCGCGAGCTTGTCGGCGAGGTCGCCATGCTGATGTGCTACGAGGCCACACGCGGTCTGGAGACCGAAGAGGTGGAGATCGAAACGCCGATCTGCAAGGGCAGGTTTCAACAGCTTTCTGGCAAGAAGATCGCGATCGTCCCGATCCTGCGCGCCGGCCTCGGCATGGTCGACGGCATCATCACGCTCATCCCGTCGGCAAAGGTCGGCCACATCGGCCTCTACCGCGATCCGGAAACGCATGAGCCGGTCGAATATTACTGCAAAATGCCGCCCGATATCTCGGAGCGCGACGTGCTGATCGTCGACCCGATGCTCGCCACAGGCGGCTCGGCGTCCGCGGCGATCCAGTTCCTCAAGAACTACGGCTGCAAGCGCATCACCCTGATGAATATCATTGCCGCGCCCGAGGGTGTGGCTGTCATCCAGAGAGAGCACCCCGACGTCGATTTGTACGTCGCGGCAGTTGACGAGAAGCTCAACGAGCATGCGTATATCGTCCCTGGTCTCGGCGATGCAGGCGACCGCATCTTCGGCACAAAGTAAAACCGGGCGGCGCAGCGGATCCGCTGCGCCGCTTTCTTGATCCGGGAGGGATCCTATGGTTCGGGAGATTTTAAAGCTCGGTGACGAGCGGCTGTATCAGGTCAGCGAGCCGGTTGCGGAGGAGGAGCTGCCCGCCATGCGGCTGGTCGCAGCCGATCTGCACGACACGCTGCTCGATTTCCGCGCAAGGTGGAACTGTGGGCGAGCGATCGCCGCACCGCAGATCGGCGTGAGGAAGCGGCTGCTGTATCTGTGCATCGACGAGCCGGTCGTGTTCTGCAATCCAACGCTCGAATTCCCGTCACAGGAGAAGATGACGCTGCTCGACGACTGTATGTCGTTTCCCGGCCTTCTGGTTCGCGTGGAGCGGTTTCGGCAGTGCGTGATCCACTATCGGGATCTCGAGTGGAAGCCCTGCTCGATGGAGCTGAGCGGCGACCTGTCGGAGCTGCTGCAGCATGAATACGATCACCTCGACGGCATTTTGGCCGTCATGCGCGCCGTGGATGAGCGGTCGTTCTATTATAAGCTGTAAGTGAAATAAAACACAGCGCCGGCATTGCAGCTCGCAATGCCGGCGCTCTATTTTATACGTTGGAAAAACGCCGCCATAAAAAAGCTGCAAGCATCAGCTCGCAGATCAAGATCGCCGGCACGCCGAGGCAGAATTTGGGGTGACGCGTTTTGTGGCGGAAAGCGTACATGCCGAACAAAATACCGGGGCTGCCGCCGAATAGGGCGATCGTCATCAGCGTGCGCTCCGGGATCCGCCGTCTGTGCCGGACGGCAAATTTTTTGTCCGCATACATAATTGCGGCGGCGGCCGCATTGATTAGCAGCAGGACAACCAAAAGAATCTTGATGGGCATAGGCTCAATCCTTTCGGAGGTGGAATGAAAGAATGAAAAAACTGCTGCTTTTCTCCCTTTGCGCCCTGCTGCTGGCCGGGTGTGCCGCCGAGCCGACCTGGGAGACGGTCGACGACACGCTGGAAAGCGTAGCTCAGACGTCGGCCATCGGCGAGGAACCGTTCCAGATCATCTTCTCCGTCCCAATGGACGCAGTGCTGGAGACATTTTCCCAGACTGACACCCGCACAGTCTATACGCAGGCGGACGGCGACTATGAGATCGAGGCGCTTGTCCTGCCGACGTCTGATATCGACGAGGTGATCGCTGAACTGACCGGCTTTTCCCCGGATGTCGTCGAAACGATCCAGACAAAACGCTTTGAGATGCCGGAATACCGCTTTGTGTGGTACTCTGAATCCGATGAGGGTGGCTATTTGCGCCGCGCCGATGTGCTGACGGATACAGAGTACAGCTACGCGCTGATCTTCTCCGCGCGCGAGGAGACGGGCACGACCTACCACGCGTGCATGAACGAGGTGCTCGATTCCTTCGGTCTGTATACTTACGAGGGCGTGTAGCTCATCCGCTCCTGCTCTTTGATGTAGTTTGCGATGTTGTGTGCGTGGTCGGCGCATCGCTCCAGGTCGGTCGCCATATCGGTAAAGATCAGGCCGCAGCGCGGGCTGCACTGTTCTTCCATCAGGCGGGCAATGTGATGATCGACGCATTCCTGCTTCAGAGAGTCGATGTAATCCTCCAGATCCTCCGCTACGATCAGTTGATCGTAGCGGAGATTTTCGTAAATATCGGTGGCGAGCGCGACAGCCTGCACAACGCTGTCGGCCAGACCGAGGATCTCGTTGTTCGCCGCGTCGGAAAAGACGACGTTTTCGTTGATGGCCATCTGTGCGTATTCGGTGATGTTCTCGGCGTGATCGCCGATGCGTTCAATATCGGTGACGGCGAGGATCATAATGCCGAGCTGCGTCAGCTCGCTCTCGTTGAACGCGGGCGAGCGCAGGGAGACGAGTGCGCTCGTAATGGCATGGTTGAGATAGTTGATGGTCTGCTCAGTCTCCTCCACTGCCTCGATTTTCGAGGTGTTGCGCTCAAAGAACGCTTCGAGCGACAGTTCAAGGTTTTCCTGCGCGATGTGCGCCATGCGGCAGACCTCATGCCGAGCCTGCGAGAGTGCGATGGCCGGCGGCACGTCGAGGTTCGTGATATAGACGAGCTTCTTTTCCACGCGGCGCTGCTCGTCCGCCGTGACGGGCAGCAGCTTCCGGCTGATCGCGACGATCTGTTTTGTGAACGGCAGCTCGACGAGCACTGCAAAAACCGCCATCAGCACATGTGCGTTTGCGATTTGCCGGGCTGGGTCGCCCGGAGACAGACGCATGATCGCATTCAGGATTCCGGGGAAGAAATAGAGCGGCACAAAGCAGATAACGGTGCGGATGGCGTTGAAAATGACGCTGAGCAGTGCGGCACGCTTGCCGTCGCGAGAGGAGGCAAACGCCGCGAGAATGGCCGGCATGCACGCGCCGATGGAGGTGCCGATGACCATAAAGACGGCAAAACGCACGTCGAGCAGACCCTGGATCGCAAAGGTCTGGATGATACCGACCGACGACGAGGAGCTTTGCAGGATCGCGGTGAACACGATGCCGATGAGGATCGCGAGCAGCGGGTTGTCCATCTTCAGGAGCATCGAGGTGAACCCCTCGGACTCCTTCAGCGGGGCGATGGCGTCGCCCATCGTGGAGATACCCATGAACAGCAGGCCGAAGCCGAGGACGATGAGACCGACGTTGTGGACAAGCTTTTTATGAAAAAACAGGAGCATCACAGCGCCGGCAAACACGATGATCGGCGCAAAGGAACCAAAATCGAACGCGATGATCTGCGACGTCACGGTCGTACCGATGTTTGCGCCCATGATAACACTGGCCGCCTGAGCGAGGGTCATCAGCCCCGCGCTGACAAAGCCGATGGACATGACTGTCGTCGCGCCGCTTGATTGAATGAGTATGGTCACGCCCGTGCCGAGCAGAACGCCGAACACTCGGTTTTTGGTCGCCTGCTCGAGGATCACACGGAGCCGATCGCCTGCGACGCCCTTGAGTCCGTCGCCCATGATGTGCATACCGTATAGAAACAGGCCGATGCCGCCCAGCAGCAAAAACACTTCAATCCACGTCATATGCAACCTCCCGCGGCGCACTGTGCCGCCTGCCTTGATCGTTCAGGCTATATAGTTCGATTCTATCACAGTTCGACCGCAAACGGTAGGGCAGAAATGCTAAAAAAGCGCTGTTTTGCCAGTCAGAGTTTGGATAGAGCGACGGCGGTTGCGAAACGGAGGCTCGGCTGGTATAATCAGAAAAGCAATGCGACAACAAAGGAGAACGATATGGCAAAAACACTGGTTTTGGCGGAAAAGCCGTCAGTCGGGCGGGAGATCGCCCGCGTGCTTGGCTGCCAGCGCGGCGGCGAGGGGTTTTTGGAGGGTGAGCGCTATGTTGTCACCTGGGCGCTCGGCCACTTGGTCACGCTGGCCGACCCGGATGTGTACGACAAAAAGCTTGAGCGCTGGAACATGGACGATCTGCCGATGCTGCCGGAGCCGATGAAGCTCGTGGTCATCCGCGAGACGGCAAAGCAATTCAAGATCGTGCAGGGCTTGATGAAGCGCGGCGACATAGGTGAGCTGGTCATTGCGACCGATGCCGGGCGTGAGGGCGAACTGGTCGCGCGCTGGATCATGATAAAAGCCGGCTGGCGGGGGCCGGCGAAGCGGCTGTGGATCTCGTCGCAGACAGACCGCGCCATCCGCGACGGCTTCGAGCATCTGCGCCCCGCCGCGGAGTATGACAACCTGTTCCGCTCGGCGCAGGCGCGCAGCGAGGCCGACTGGCTCGTGGGTCTGAATGTCACGCGCGCGCTGACGTGCAAATTCAATGCGCAGCTCTCCGCCGGCCGTGTGCAGACGCCGACGCTCGCGCTCATCGTGCGGCGCGAAGAAGAAATTCGGAAATTTGAGCCGCAGGACTATTGGGGCGTGCGGCTGAAGCTTGATGGCTTTCAGGCGACATGGCGGACAAAGGATGGCACCGCGCGCACCTTTGACCGAACACAGGCCGAGCGCATTGCTGCCGCGCTGCAAAACGGGCAGGCCAAGCTCATCTCGGTCAGGCGTACCCGGAAGACCACGCCGCCGCCCGCAGCCTACGATTTGACCGAGCTGCAGCGCGACGCGAACAAAAAATACGCCTACTCCGCCAAGGAGACGCTCAATCTGATGCAGAGCCTCTATGAGCGGCACAAGGTGCTGACCTATCCGCGCACTGATTCTCGCTACATCTCCGACGATGTCGCGCCGACGCTGCCCGAGCGTCTGCGCGCTGCCGCGAACGGCGAATATAAGGAGATGGCGCAGCGCATTGCGCGCACAAAGCCGCTCCAGACAAAGTATATCGTCAACAACGAAAAGGTCACGGATCACCACGCCATCATCCCGACTGAGGAGCAGGTCGACCTGTATGCGCTCTCCGGCCCGGAGCGCAATCTATATGATCTTGTTGTACGGCGCTTTTTTGCTGTGCTGCTGCCGCCGTTCGAGTATGAGAAGGTGCAGCTCACCCTATCGGCCGGCGGCGAGACATTCACGGCGCATGGAAAAAGCGTTCTGAATGCCGGCTGGAAGGCGGCCTATGACCGCAGCTTTCCCGACGAAGAGGAGACGGATGACGACGAGACCGAGCAGACGCTGCCGCAGCTTTGCGAGGGCGACGCGCTCCCGGTGCGCGGCGCATCCGTCACGAGCGGTAAGACGCGCCCGCCCGCGCGCTACACCGAGGCGACGCTGCTGTCCGCGATGGAGCACCCGTCTGGCCAGGTCGACGACAAGGCGCTTGGGAGGATCCTTGAGCAGACCTCCGGTCTCGGCACGCCCGCCACACGTGCGGATATCATCGAAAAGCTGTTCTCTACGTTCTATGTTGAGCGCCGGGGCAAGGAGCTGATCCCTACCTCCAAGGGCATTCAGCTCATCGGCCTGGCGCCGGAGGATCTTCGTTCGCCGGTGCTGACGGCAAAGTGGGAGCAGCGCCTGGCTGATATCGCCGCCGGCAAGGAGCAGGACAAGAAATTTGTCGATGAGATGCGCGGGTATGCGCTCCGGCTGGTGAAGGAGATCCGTGCGAGCGACGCGCGCTATATCCATGACAATCAGACCGGGAAGCCCTGCCCCGACTGCGGCAAATATCTGCTGCTCGTCAAGGGAAAGCGCGGCGAAATGCTCGTCTGCCCTGACCGCGAGTGCGGCTACTGCCGTTCCGTCACCCAGACGACGAACGCGCGCTGTCCGAACTGCCACAAGAAGCTGGAGCTGGTCGGCGAAGGGGACAACCAGACCTTCCGCTGCGCCTGCGGCTATCGTGAAAAGCTCGCAGATTTCAAAGAGCGGCGTAAAAAAGCCGGCGCGAATCGATCCGAGGTTCGCCGCTACCTTGCCCGTCAGGAGGAGGACACGGGCGGCAACAGTGCCCTGGCCGAGCAGCTCGCCAAATGGCAGGCGGCTCAAAAAGAGAAAAAATGAACTGCATAAATATCGATTAAATATAAATAAAGAAAGCCGCCCTGTCTCCAGTGAGACAAGGCGGCTTTTGCTCAGCAGCCGCAGTTGCGGGAGCCGGTGCTGGTGCCGGTGCTGGTGCCGG
>CAZJBT010000041.1:0-5178 GCA_964544345.1 uncultured Oscillospiraceae bacterium | reverse complement strand
TTTGCTCAGCAGCCGCAGTTGCGGGAGCCGGTGCTGGTGCCGGTGCTGGTGCCGGCGACCCCGGTCGTCCGGCAATTGCCGGGGAAGAACTCGTCGACCGGGAATGCGATGGAGGAGAACACCTCGCACGGATCCTCTGTCGCGGACGACAGGGATGCCGAGCACTCCTTCGTCGGGATGCAGTAGTCGAAGCTGGGGATGAGGAGCTGGGTTTCGCGCTCGAGACGGATGATGGAAAACTGACCGAGCGTGACGAGCAGGCGCTTGGACTCGCCGCTGAGCACCAGCTCGTTGTCGAAGCACTCGCAGATCGCGCCGGGGATCTCGCCGAGGCACGGCTCGCAGCAATTGCAGTTGCACACCTCGCACACGCGAGCGGACAGGATCACCGGATCGACGACCTCGACGACGGCGATAGGCTTGTTGCAGCGTGCCATGGCCTGACGATCCAGCCCGCCCGTGCAGGCGATGCTCGAGAAGATCTTGGCCGAGCCGACGCCGCCGCAGAGCACGACGCGCTTGGTGAACACGGCCAGGCCGCAGACGGTGCCGGGCCGCGTGCCGCCGATGATGGCGTCGGCGATGATGCGGTAGAAGAATGTAATGTCGATCGTGAAAAATCCTTCGTTGAATGACAGCGGCTCCACGTCGATGTTGACATGCAGCAGCTCTGCGCAGCGCGCCTTGACCGTCGTCGCGCAGTCGATGACAGCCTGGGAATCCCGCGTCAGGAACACACGAAGATCTTCGATGCAGTCCTTATCTCGGCATGCGTCCATTATTTTGTTTGTGTGGATGCAGACCGCTTCCCGGATGTTCGACAGGTCGCAGTTGGATGTAGATTGAAACTTATCCGACATCGGATTACCTCCTAAAAATTAGTCAAGCAAGGATGCTCTCAACACAGTTTATGCATCCCGAAACACAATGTGAAAAAACAGGCGCTCCCGGAAATTTTTGCGCGGGTTGCACAGTTTCGGGCAACCTGGGACGCTTTGGGCGCTGAGGTTGGGAAGGCTTTCCCGATTTCAGATACAGGAGGCGGAAACATGACGGAAGAAGAGCTTGCGGCGCAGCTTGCGCGCCTGGATGAGCGCAGCCGCCGAAACGAGGGCCGCATCAAGTCGCTCGAGGCCGAGACGGACGCGCTGCAGCGGCTCGCGTCGGCAGTGGAGGTGATCGCAAATGAGCAGTGCAACATCAAAGAGGACGTGCGCTCGCTCGACACGAAGCTGGCCGCCGCGGAGGCGCGGCCGGGGCGGCTCTGGGATCGGCTGGTTGCGGGTTTGATCGGCGCGCTTGCGTCCGGGCTCGTCGCGTTCTGGCTGGCGCGGCTGGCATAAAAGAAAAGAAGGAGGGTACAATGGAGAGCTTTATCAAACGGCTGTCGAATCTTTTGACGGTCAAAAGCATTGTGACCGTGGTGCTGACGGGTGTGTTCGCGGTGCTCTCGCTCGGCGGCGCGGTGAGCGGACAAGAGTTTCTGACCGTGTTTTCGGTCGTGATCGCGTTCTACTTCGGCACGCAGACGCAGCGCGTCGCGGACGCGGCGGACAAGAGGAAGGAGGGCGGCACGGAATGACGTTTTTGCAATGCGCCTCCGGTAACTATGCCCCGGGCAGGACGGCCGCAGTGGAATACCTGGTGATCCATTATACGGCCGGGAACGGCGACACGGCGCAGAATAACCTGCGCTATTTTGCGAACAACGCGGTGCGAGCCTCGTCGCACTATTTTGTCGATGAAACAGAATGCTGCCAATCGGTGGCTGACGGCGATACGGCCTGGCACTGCGGCGCAGCGAGCTATGTCCACCCGGCGTGCCGGAACGCCAATTCGATTGGCATTGAGCTTTGCTCAAGGCTTGACAGTGCGGGACATTACTATTTTCTCGATGCAACGGTGGACAACGCCGTCCAATTGATCCGTGAAAAAATGGCGGAATACGGGATCGACGCCGACCACGTCGTGCGCCATTACGACGTGACCGGGAAAATCTGCCCTGCGCCGATGGTGGAGAATGAGACGCTTTGGCTATCTTTCAAATCGCGCATCGCCGCGACGGAGGAGGAGGAAAAAAAGATGGCAGAGGATCTGGGCGCAAGCCTCTACGCGCAGGAAGCCGCCCGCTGGGCGGTCGAGCGCGGGTATTTCAAGGGAAACGGCAAGGGCGGCTATCAGTGGCAAAGTCCCCTGACACGCGAAGCGCTCGCCGTCATCCTACAGCGCTTTGCCGAGGCCAACGGCCTCGCGTGAGACGAGAAAAGCGGCCCTCTCCGGCAACGCCGGAGAGGGCCGCTTGCTGTCTCGATTCGGGTACAATACATCCGAAGGAGGCGAAATCGATATGAGTACGGAGTTTGGCTACATCCGTGTCAGCACGCGGGATCAGAACGAGGATCGGCAGCGCATCGCGATGCAGACGCTGTGCATCCCGGAGAAGAACATCTACCTGGACAAGCAGTCCGGAAAGGACTTCCAGCGGCCGCAGTACCAGCGGCTGCTCCGCCGGCTGCGGCGGGACGATCTGCTGTATGTCAAAAGCATCGACCGGCTCGGGCGCAATTACGGGGAGATCCTGGAGCAATGGCGCGTACTGACAAAGGAGAAGGGCGTGGATATCGTGGTGCTGGATATGCCGCTGCTCGATACGCGGCGCGGCAAGGATCTGATGGGGACATTTTTGTCCGATATCGTCCTGCAAGTGCTTTCGTTTGTCGCGGAGAATGAACGGGCGGCGATCCGGCAGCGTCAAGCGGAGGGCATCGCGGCGGCGCGGGCGCGCGGCGTCCGCTTCGGACGCCCGCCGGCGCCGCTGCCGGAGAACTTTGAGGAGCTGCGCCGCGCCTGGCGCGAAAAAAAGATGACGTTCCGCGAAGCAGCCAAAGCCTGCGGCATGCCGCCTGGCACCTTCTATGCCAAGGCCATAAAGCGTGAACAGCAGGAAACCGGGGAAGAAAACCAGTTTTAAAAGGTGTACTTTTGCAAAATTCCCGGATATTTATTACGCAAGCCTATTATACATATGTATTTCAGCTTTTTCAAGGGAAAATCTTGTAATTTTGCAAGTCATTCTATGTGTTTGCAAAAGTACACGTTCTCAAGCGGGAAGGGAGGCTTGCCCGGCAAAAGTGATGTTCGAGAAGGAAAATCAATTGCGGTATGTGTAATGAAATGGTAAGATGGAAACAGCCAAGCAGCCGCGCCGTTCAGGCTGGCAACGGCGGCAAAGGGGTACCCCTTTGCACCGGTTCTGGTTTCCAGAACCGGACGTCTATTGAGAAAAAGGAGGAGCGAATACAATGAAGAAACGTATTTTGGCAATTTTGTTGGCGCTTTGTATGATGGTGTGTATTCTTCCTACAACAGCGTTGGCGGCTGAGGGTGACGAAACCTTACAAGCGCAAATCACTGCGGCGGAATCCGGCGCTACGATTACGCTTAAGAAAGATTATACGGAAAGCATTACCATTGCGGCAGATCAGGAGATCACTCTTAATTTGAACGGGCATACGCTGACTGGTGATGGTACTACTCATACTATTGCGAACAGCGGTAAACTGACGGTTATTGGCACAGGAACCGTACAGGATACCAGCACTTCAGGTGCTCATGGCGCTCTGTTTAACACAGTAGGAGCAACGGCTGCGTTAAACGGCGGGACGTTTGCGGGAAGTAAATGGTATGTTATTAAGAACTTGGGCACAATGTCCATTGATGGCGCCACGATTACCCAGAATGATGCGGGTTCCAGTGGCATTGACAACGGCTGGTATGGGAACTCTACAAACGACTGCAATGTAACACATTCTGATGGGCAAACCGCAAATCTGACCATTACCAGCGGAACGCTTTCCGGCGGTATGAACACCGTTAAGAATGACGATTACGGCGTGCTGACCATTGACGGCGGAACATTTACCAATACTTCGGGCCCTACTGTTCTCAACTGGAATGAGACCACGATCAATGGTGGCAGCTTTACTGTGAACGATACTGCTAGCTCTGTCATTGCCAACGGCTATCTTGCGGGCGGTGGAGATAAAGGACAGTTGGTGATCAATGGCGGTACGTTTACTGCTTCCAATGATGGTAATGGTCAATTGTACGGTTATGGCGTGGGTACAAGTTCCGGGGGCAGTTTCACCATCACTGGCGGTGAGTTTAACGGAACTGTCAGCACGGATGAGAACTATCCTTGTGATCCCGTTATCTCCGGCGGTACGTTCTCTGAGGAAATTGATGAAGACTATCTGGCTGATACAGTGACAACGACGACTGACGAGGATGGTAAAACTGTAGTCGTTGAACGCACCGAAGAGGATGCAGTTGCCGAGATCAGCGGTACATATTACAAGACTTTGGCCGGCGCCATCGCCGCCGCTACTGATAGCGACACTGTGACGCTGCTGGCGGATGTTGCGCTGTCTACAAGTGTTATTGTCAGCAATGAGATTACACTGGATCTAAACGACTGCTCTGTTACCCGGGGCGACGGAAATAGGAAAAGCTGGCTGATTGGCGTCTACCAGGGAGCCGCCCTGACCATCCAAGATACTGGAACAGAGCAAAAAGGTCAAATTTATAGTGCAAATTTCAAGGGAACGGATAGCACCGGCAAAGAAGTGACCTATGCAGGCTATCCTGTGCTGACCAATGGGGCGTTGACCGTGAAGTCGGGCACGTTGTCTGGTTACTACGGAATTGTTTGCGCCAATAGCGATAAGGATAATACGGTTGTCGTGGACATCTCGGGCGGAACAATTAAAGGAACCGCTTCCGGCATTGATATTGAAGGCAACATGGCGGCTCTGAAAGACGGAGAAACACTTGAAAACAAGGATGCCTATCCCGTGAAGGTGACGGTTTCCGGCGATGCGAAGATTTCGGCGGTGTGGGGCGTTACTCTGTGGGGCAAAGGCGCTGAATTGGCCGTCAACGGCGGTACGATAGAAGGAACGAGCTTTGCTATCGCTGGCAATGGTACTTATAGTGCTAGTAGTAATTACAGCGGTACGAAAATCACCATTACAGACGGCGAGATTAAGTCTACCGGTGAAACTGGTACGGCAATTTATCATCCGCAGTACGGTACGCTGGACATCTCTGGTGGTGACATTACTGGCCCGACCGGTATTGAGATCAGAGCTGGTGAGTTGACCATGACTGGCGGTAATG
>CAZJBT010000040.1:7637-16143 GCA_964544345.1 uncultured Oscillospiraceae bacterium | reverse complement strand
CGACGCCTGGCTCGCCGATGAGCACGGGATTGTTCTTTGTTTTGCGGCAGAGGATGCGAATGACGTTGCGGATCTCCTCATCACGGCCGATGACCGGATCCATCTTCTTGCTGCGAGCCTGCTCGACAAGGTCAGTGCCATACTTTTTCAGCGCGTCATACGTCTCCTCCGGATTGTCCGACGTCACGCGCTGCGCACCGCGCACCCCAGAGAGCGCCTGCATGCATTTCTCCTTGTGCAGATCATAGGCATCAAACAAGCGGCGAACCGTGCTGTCCCCGGCCTCAAAGAACGCCAAGAACAGGTGCTCCACCGAGACGAACTCGTCGCCCATGCCGCTGGCGGTCGTTTCCGCCTCGGTAAACAGATGATCGACCGAACGGGCGATATAATATTTGCCCGCCTCGCGACCGGAGCCTGTCACCTGCGGCAGCTTGCCGACCTCGGCATTTACCGCGGCATCGAGACTCTCGAGCGAGACACCCATCTGCTTGACAAGCTGCGGGATCAGCCCTTCCCGCTGGCGCAGCAGCGCGAGCAGCAGATGCACCTGCTCGATCTGCTGGTTATTCTGCGCAAGTGCAAGCTCCTGCGCGCTCTGGATCGCTTCGAGCGATTTTCTGGTATACTTTTCTGCATTCATACACAAAACTCCTTTCCACGGCGGCGTGTTGTTCCATTCTTCTGCTTTGTTCGGATCCAGATGCCCGCCGCCCAAGGTTTAGCACTCAGCGCTGTAGAGTGCTAATTCTTTATGTTCATCATACCACACCTGCTATAATTGTCAAGAGATTCTGCCCGGAAAACGCGCAGAAATTTACGGAAAATTCATACATTCCGCCGGATCGATAAAAAATAATTTCAAATTCACGGAAACTTAATAATTCCTCCGTAGAATTCTTAACATCTTAATGGTAACATGAAAACAGCAAGAAGTAGCAGTGCACTTTTTCATTTCTCCTTCATATTTTTTCAAAATTCGCAGGCAAGACGGTCACTTGCCTGCGAATTTTGATTTTTTCTTGTTCTTCTCTTGACATTTTCGCATGTCAAGGATATCATAATTATATGATGTAATTTTAAAAATAAGATTCTTGTCAGGAGTGATAGTATGGCCAGCAATCGAATTCTGATCAGCGGCGATTCGATCATGAAGGGCGTCGTCCTCAACAGCGAGACGCGTCACTATTCCATCTCCGGCGAGTTGGATCCCACGGAGTTTTGTTCGCGCTACGGTCTGGTCATCGAGAACAAGTCGCGGTTTGGCAGCACCATCGGCAAGGGGCTGACATTTTTGCAGCGCGCGCTCGATAAAAACGGCGAATGCCGCGCCGTCATCCTGGAATACGGCGGCAACGACTGCGATTTTGACTGGGCCGCCGTCGCATCTGCGCCGGAAGAAGAGCATTTGCCAAAAACGCCGCTGCCGGAGTTCTGTGAAAAGCTGCGCGGCGCAGTGGCCAGCCTTCGCGCGCGCGGGATCGAGGCGATCCTCACCACCCTGCCGCCCATCTGCTCAGAGCGCTACCTGACCTGGGTCTGCCGCGATGGGCTTGAGCCGAAGCGCATCCTCCGCTGGCTCGGCGATGTCAACGCGATCTACCGCTACCAAGAGATGTACTCTCATACGGTCGAGCGCATCGCAGAGGAGCTGGACACACCGCTCGTCGACCTGCGCAGCGCGTTTCTCCAGAACCGCCGACTGGAGGACTTCGTCTGTCTCGACGGCATCCACCCAAATGAAAGCGGGCAGAAGATCATTCGCGCCGCTTTCTCCGACTTTGCCGAGCGCCAGCTCTCCGGCCGCGCCGGCTGAATCCGTTTTATCAGCCGCTGCAATGTTCTGGCAGCGGCTTTTTCTTCCCGCCGCAAACCGGCGGCTACAGCATACCTTTGACTTTTCCGCCGGCTTATGTTATAGTTCCCCTAATAAGGGGGCGCTTCCATGCCAAACACGATCATCATCACTGATTCTGCCAGTGATATTTCAACCGAAAACGAACGGCGTTATGCCGACACGCTGCGGATCCTGCCGTTTCCCATCATCATGGGCAACCGCTCTTACCTCAGCCGCATTGATTTTGACAACGAACAATTCTATCAGATGCTCGAGACGTTCGATGGGTTTCCCTCCACCTCGCAGCTCACGGCGTTTGAGTTTGAGGAGCTTTACGGCAAGCTGGCCGAAGATCATAGCGACGCCATTTTTCTACTCATCAATTCCGAAGGCTCGGCAACGTACAGCAACGCCGTGTTGGCTCGGAAGACCTTTTTTGAGGCGCATCCTGAGCTGGACGGGCGATTCCGCGTCCATTTGATCGACGGTGCGTCTTACACCGGCGCATATGGTTATGCCGCGGTCGAGGCCGCGCGCATGGCGGAAGAAGGTGTGAGCGCCGACGAGATCGTGCGCTTTGCCCAGGATTGGGTCGACCGCTGCGTCATCTATTTCGGCATGTACTCGCTCAAGTACGCCTCTAAGTCCGGCCGTATTCCCAGCGCCGCCGCATTTGTCGGCGAAGCGATCGGGTTAAAAGCCATTATGCGAATCTATGACCATGCCATTACCACCGCGGCTAAAGTACGTGGTGAAAAAAATATCATCCCCACCGTACTGGAAAAAACGCTGGCGGAGCAGGAATCCGGCTCGCCGTACTGCATTGTCTACGGCAGCGACGCCGCCGCGCGCGACGCGATGGCCGCGGCCATGACAGAGACAGTCGGCTATCCGCCCGTCGAATGCTACCAGATCGGCGCAGCCATCGCCTGCAACGCCGGCTCCCGTGTCGTCGGCGTCATTTTCCGCGAGAGGGTCTAACACAAAAACAGGGACGTTTCCGGCCGAAGCGTCCCTGTTCTTTTTTTGCCTTACAGCCGCATGGCCGCGTCGTAGGCATCGCCCGCGCCGTCGCGGATGTCACCCGGCTTCACGCCGTCGCCGACTGTGAAAACCTCAGGCGCACAGCCGCGGAACCGGTCTGCCGCCGCCGTGTTGGACGCGCGGCCGCCGGAGACGACCACGCTGTCAAACTCCACGCGGATCTGCTCGATCGTCGCATTTGACTCGTCGAATTCCGCGATCGGCCAGTGGCCTGCATCGAGATCGAAGCTCATGTGGCCCGGGATGGCCGCACCGCCAAAGCCAAGCTTCACTTTGGGGATGCCGCGCTTGACATTGGCTACGAGATAGCCGTCGCCGATCTCCTGCACCGAACAGTGCTCGATATAGTGGAAGTTCGGGTTGAGGTTGGCCAGATCCTCCTCCGCACGCTGGGCGTGGAAGTCGCGGAAAAGCGCCGCCTGCGTCCGGGTCAGCATCGTCACATCATGACCGTGCTCTGCCAAATGGAGCGCCGTCTCACGACCCGTCGTCGCGCCGCCGATGACGACCACACGATGGCCAAGTTTTTTCTCATTTTGCATCGCGTCGTCCGCCAGCCAGACGCCCGGCTCGTCCGCACCCTTGACTGGAATGCGCTTCGGCTCGGAGCCGACCGCGCAGATCACCGCGTCGAAGCCCTCTGCCCGGATCTCGTCCGGCTCCGCCGCCGTGTTCAGGCGGACGATGACGCCGGCCTTCTCTGTCTGGCGGATCAGGTAGTCGCAGTACTCGCGCAGCGGCCATTTGAAGCTGGGCACGCAGGCGATATTGAGCTGGCCGCCCAAACGGTTCGCCTTTTCAAACAGCGTCACGCTGTGCCCGCGCCTCGCCGCGGTGACGGCAGCGAGCATGCCCGCCGGGCCGCCGCCGATGACAGCCACTCTTTTTTTGCGTTCCGGAGCGTCCGGGTAGGTCTTGTCCTTGACGAGGGAAAGCGGATTGACCGGGCAGCGATGGCGCCCGTGGCAGTCGTTGCAGCGGATGCAGGGCACAAAGTCCTCAAGCGGCGCGCCGGCCTGGAGCTTTTCATAATAGCGCGGATCGCAGATGAACTGCCGTGCCATTGAGACAAGATCGGTCTTGCCCTCGGCGAGGAAGCGCTCGATATCCACCGGGTCGCCGAAGCCGCCGACCGGCGAGACGAGAATATCGATGCCGGCTCTCTTGAACGCCTCGGCAAACTTGAGATTGGGCGGGCAGTGCTCGGCCATGTTGACGCCGGAGACGTGGGTCGCGGAACCGTCGTAACCGCGCACCTGGATCATGTCGACCAGACCCTCCCACGCCTTGCAGTACTCCAGCCAGTCACTGACCGTGTAACCAGGCGCTTCTTCCTCGGCGGAGCACTGCACCTCTAAGATCAGGTCGGGGCACGCCTCGCGGATGCGGCGGAACAGCTCGACCGTCAGGCGGACGCGCTCGGCATTCGTCCTGCCGCCATACTGGTCTGTACGCTGGTTGAGCACCGGCGAGAGCGAATTGCACAGGATCGACGCGCGGTAGGACATATAAAACGTCACCGCGTCAAAGCCGAGGGAGTACAAATCACAGCAGGCGCTGACAAAATCGTGCATCATGCCCTCGATGCCGTCGAGCGTGATGCCCGGCTTGTTGTGATAGGTCATGGAATTGTAGTCGCCGTGCGCCGGGATCTCATCCCAGTTCGGCGTGTCGGAGATGTTGACGTGCTCCGGCTCGATATTCTGCAGCGAGGCCGAGCTGAGCGAGCCGAGTGCATGCACACGGTCGTTGAGCGCACGGTACGCATCCCGCGTTGCCGGGTCGTTCATGTCGAGCGTCGCGCCCATCATCGGGCTATCGTGGCCGCCGGGGCCGTTGTCCGACTTCGGATAGTTGCCGATCCAGACTGTGACCATTGCTGCGCCGTTGCGCGCGGCGTCGACATAGAAGTCACCGAAGGTGGCGAGGTCGTGGGGCGGAAGCGAGCATTTCGATTGGAGCAGCCGGGTCTTGAGCTTCTTTCCGCGCACCTGCACAGGGCTGAGGATATGGGCGTAGGGATTCATGTTCTCCATTCCTTTCTATGTGTGTTTCAGCGTCCCTATCATATCACGCGGCCAAGAGAAAGTCCCTCCAAAAATCTGAATACAAATTTGTTGAAAAAAGCAAACTTGAGACAGCGCGGGGTCTCCCGCGCCGTTTTCGAGAGCATAGAGAACAAAAAATCCTTCAAATGCCCTTCCGCAGTCCGTTTGTGATCTCCCAAAAGCGCTACGATTTCTCCTTCGCACCGTTGAGATCGCCGTCTGCCGCTTGAAGATCATCCCAGCGCGTCCGCACAGGCGGCCAGCACTTCCGCGGCGATCGGCGCACAGACGCCGGAGCCGGAGCCTGCGTTCTCCACGACGACAACAAACGCCAGCGGATAATCCTCATCGAGCACAAAGCCCGCGAATGTGGCGTGCGGCGACAGCCCTTCGCCCACCTCAGCGGTACCGGATTTGGCGCAGACGTAGAGATCGCCGAACTGCGCCGCGCCATAGCTCGTCACGACGTTGTTGCGCATCATTTCCTGCAGCCGCTCCGCCGTCTCCGGCTCGAGCATCTGGCCGGTCTGCTCCACGCTGGCCTTGTACAGCGAGCGGCCCGACGCCGTCACGACCGCGCCGGCCAGATACGGCAGCGCCGCCTGCCCGCCGCCCGCGATCGCGCCCATAAACACCATATAGCCGCATGGATTGACAAGATCCGTGTACTGTCCAATGCCCGCCCAGGACACCTCGGACTTTGCAGCGTCCGACAGGTCAAAGCTGCCCGCCTCCGTCTGTACCCCGTCGAAGGCATACGAGCTCGTCACGCCCGCCTTTTCCGCATATTCCGCCAGCGTCTCCTCGCCCAGCTCCTGCGCGATCTCGGCGAACGCGCAGTTGCACGAGTAGGCCAGCGCCTGCTCCAGTGTCACAACACCGTGTACGCCGGAGCAGGTGATCGTATCGCCGCCGATCGTGTCCTAGCCTTCGCAGTAGAAGGTCTGCTCCTCAATGTCGTCGATCGTCTCGAGCGCAGCGGCGGCGGTCACGACCTTGAAGATCGAGCCGGGCACATAGGTCGATTGGAACAGTCGATTCAGGTAAACGCCCGTATAGGCGCCGCTTGTGTCGTTTTCAATATCCGGCACATGATCCGGGTCATAGGTCGGCGCGGTCACAGCGCAGAGGATCTCACCCGTCTTGTAGTTGTACACGCCGATCGTGCCGCTACGGCCGCCGAGTGCCTGGATCGCGGCGAGCTGCGCGTCGGCGCTGACAGTCAGGCGCAGCGTGTTCTGCTCGTCGTCCGTGCTGTAGATACCGGTGACGGGGTCATAGCCGACCAGCTTATCGGCATATGCACCGAGAACTGTCGCCGCAATATAGCCATAGCGATCGCCGATCAGGTGCAGCGTCGCCTGCCGGAGCAGCGGATCGGCGGCATAGGTGCGCTCGCCGTCGGACTGCGAGAGCAGCTTGGTTCCATCCCGATCGGTGACAATACCGGCATCCAGATTGCCGCCCGTATAGACGTGCGGGGAGCCGGAAAAGACGATCCAGTCGCCGCCCCGGACAAAGTAGACGATGCTGAATGCGATCGTGCCAAGCACGAGCGCGATGGCCACAGCCAGCGCGCACAGCGCGCGTTTGGAAATTTGATTCATGCCGCGGCCTCCCCTTCTGCTTGTTTTCTCCGGCGGCCCGGCAGGCGGACAGCGAAGCTCGCATCGCGGCGCGTATCGGCCGCCTTGATAAACGCGAGCAGTCCCCAGGCAGAGATCATGCTCGAGCCGCCGTTGGAGACGAACGGAAACGTCATACCGGTCAGCGGCAGGAAATCCACCGTGCCGAACACATTGAGCACCGCCTGCACCATCAGGATACAGATGGCCGCGCAGGCGCCGATGGTGTAGAAGCTGCTGCGTCCCGCGGCGGCCGACTTCACTGTGAACGCGCCGAGGCACGCCACCGCCAGCACCATCATCACAGCAACGAGCAGTCCCCACTCCTCGCCGATGAATGCAAACACGAGATCGGTGTCCGACGCGGCGACGTATTTCAGCCAGCCATTGCCCGGCCCAAGCCCGAACAGCCCGCCCGAGGCGATGCACATCATCGCCCGCGTCTGCTGGTAGCCAGACGTGAGCGCATTCTCCCACACATGACCCCAGGCGGAAAAGCGAGAGAGCGCATACGGCCGGAATCGCAGCACCAGTGCGCCGGCAAAAGCCACGCCCGCGCAGATGAGCGCAAGCCCGGCAAAGTTGCCCGAGCGCAGGAACGCGATAACCAAGAACGCCGCGAAAAAGACGATGGCAGTGCCGAAATCGTTCATCAGCGCGAGCGAGCCGCACACCACACCTGTGTAGACCAGAAACAAAATGACGTTGCGCCGCGCGACAATGCGGTCAAGCGTCGACGCGCCGGTAAAGACGAAGCAGAGCTTGACCAGCTCCGACGGCTGGAATGACATCGAGCCGATGAAGATCCAGTTCTTCGCGCCGTAGAGCTCCGTACCGAAGGCAAGGTTGGCTGCGAGCAGCGCAATGCCCGCCGCGGCAGCAAGATAGCGGATCTTTTTCGCCCGCTCCAGGTCGCGCAGCGCCCAGCCGATGGTCAGAAACGCGGTCAGCCCCATTGCAATGGTAAGTACCATTTTCGGCAAGCCGGACGGATCGTCCGATGCGCCGATCGCCATGCCGAGCGTCGTCAGATAAAATGCAAGCGTCTCAACGTCGAAGCCGGTTCGACGCATGGTCTTGAGCGTCAAAAACAACGCCCATTCCATCAGGATCAGCGCACAGAACGCACCGGCGATCAGCGCCGGCTCGCCGCAGCTCAGAATAAGCTGCGCCGCCGCAAGCACCTGAAACAGCGTTAGCAGCAGCAGTGTCGCGCCGGGATGGATCGTCTCGCCCGCCTTCGGACGCGCGCTGGCGCGGAGCTGCTCCTGCTCGGCGCTCAACGGGGCGAGCTGCATCTCCACACCGCCGAGTACAATGCTGTCGCCGTAGCGCACCTCACACGACGAGACCGCCTGCCCGTTGACCTCGACGCCGCCCTTCGAGCCGATATCGCGGATGGACCAGCTTCCGTCGTCATAGCGCGTCAGTACCGCGTGCGAGCGCGATACGGTCGGGAAATCAATGATCAAGTCACAATTTTTCTTCCGCCCGATCACATTTTCCCAGTGCGTGACCGGCAGTGTGACGCCGCCCGGCAGCACAAGGAACGCCCATGTCTCCGGTTCCGCGCGGCCGGACAGCATCGACCGGGCGCACCGCACCAGGATCAGCAATGAGAGCAGCGGAAACACAAACCGGAGCACGGTGCAGACCGAGCCTGCGGCATAAGACGCCCACTCGCTGTCCAGCCACGCGCTCAGATCAGATAAAAAGCCTGTCAGTACCGTCACGGAGCATCACCTTTCTGCTTTTTGGAATTTGCTTATTATACCAATCGGTCATGGTACAGCGGCCATTTGCGCGCTCCGCGCGCATGGCCGGAATTTTAATCTTCAGCGCGTCGGCGCACTGCGCCGACATGCGCAAGTACAATAGCTGCTTTGCAGCTATTGTACCATGCACGCATGGCCGGAATTTTAATCTTCAGCGCGTCGGCGCACTGCGCCGAC
>CAZJBT010000040.1:0-7537 GCA_964544345.1 uncultured Oscillospiraceae bacterium | reverse complement strand
CGCACTGCGCCGACATGCGCAAGTACAATAGCTGCTTTGCAGCTATTGTACCATGACCTTTGGTCATGGTACAGCGGCCATGCACGCATGGCCGGAATTTTAATCTTCAGCGCGTCGGCGCACTGCGCCGACATGCGCAAGTACAATAGCTGCTTTGCAGCTATTGTACCATGACCTTTGGTCATGGTACAGCGGCCATGCACGCATGGCCGGAATTTTAATCTTCAGCGCGTCGGCGCACTGCGCCGACATGCGCAAGTACAATAGCTGCTTTGCAGCTATTGTACTACGCTTTGCGGCTTTGCGCAATCGTGCAAGTTCATGGCTCGTCCACAGCAGGCTGCACAAAATATTGGAAAAAAGGGTTGCAGCATTTCAAAAATGGTTATAGAATGTACGAAGCAGTAAGTTTTTCCTGTCGGCGCACCCAAGGCGGTGCGTTTTTAATGGAGTGGAAAGGATGCTTTTATGAACCACCTGTTGCGCAGTCTCACGGCTCTGTTGCTTTCCGCGGCGCTGCTCATCGCCGCCGTGCCGGCTGCTGAGGCAGAGGTATTCTATGACGTAGATTCTGACGACTGGTTTGCAGCCGCGGTCGAATATGTGACGGAACAGGCATTGTTCTATGGTCTCAGCACCGGCTATTTCGCGCCCACGCGGAGTATGAACCGTGCAATGTTTTACACCGTCCTGTGCCGCATGACAGGCGAGGAGGTCACCAACGCGATCGCCACGAATCTCTCTGACGTTCCCGCCGACCAGTGGTATACCGGCGCGATCGTCTGGGTCATCAGCAGCGGCATTGCCGATTGCCGCGAGGATGGCGTCTTCGGCGTCCAGGAGGATATCCCCCGCTGGGAGATCTGTCTGGCGTTTGCGCGCTATGATCGATTGGCCGGCGGCGCCCTGCCAACGGATGCGGAGACGACCTTCTGCGACCTGGACGGGCTGGATGAGGAAACCTGCGCCGCGATTGCCGCCTGTCAGGCCGCCGGCATCGTGCAGGGCCGCAGCGAGGAGTGCTTTGACCCCATGTCCAGCGCAAACCGGGCGCAGGTCGCGCAAATGGTCTCAAGCTTCCACCGCCTGCTCAAGGTAGACAGCAGCACCGCACCGTCCGGTCAGGCCGCCGTCCCATGGGATACCGTCACCGGCTGGACTGGTCTTGTCTACGTCGATTTTCCCCTGTCGTTTGTCGACGAGATTACATATAGCCACGTTCTTTGGCTGAACGAGCGCATACTGGCGGAAAACACGCCGGCCGCAATCGCGCCCGCCGGCTCCTCTATCGACGGGAATGCGCGGCACTTGACCAACTATGGCGCGCTTGGATTGCACGACTGCGTCAATACGACGACCTGCCTGTCCAATATCAAGAACGGTCTGGACGCCGGAGTGCCGCTCTCCGGCCGGCAGGAATACTACGGCTACAGCCTGCAGGTGCGCGGCATCGCGCAGCAGGATCGCTGGCATCAGGAGGCCTGCGACACCGGCAAGGATGCCTGGCAGTGCACCTGGTGGGCCTGGGGCCGCGCCGCGCAGTACGTCGAGCTGGCGCACGGGCAGGATCTGACGACGCTGTGCGGCGGCCGTACGAATTTAGGCAACGGCGGGGATTACTATGCGAATCTTCGCTCCAGCTTCCTCAGCGACCAGACGCCGTCGGCAAACTCCATCATCTCCTGGCAATGCGGCTCCTACGGCCACGTCGCCTATGTGGAAGCGGTGGACGAAAACGGCATCTGGGTCTCCATGGCCGATAGCGGCCATGCTTGGCGCGGTATCACTTATATTGTCAAGACCACCTCCGCTGTCAATCCCTATCCGCTCTACTGGTATGCATACGAGAAGCTATGCGGCTTCAACCATCTCGACTTTGCCGCCGACGGCACGCCGCTCTCTTAAGCAGAAACGCAGCATCCCGCCATCCGGTTGCGGGATGACGGGATGCTTTTTTTGTATTCAGCACCTTTTCTGAGCGCATTATGCGCAGAACACATGGCGCTCGAGCCGCTCGAACGCCTCCTTGACCAGCGAGGTGGGCAGCGCGAGGTTCATACGGATGGAATCAGGGTGGTTGAATGGCCGGCCATCCTGCCAGATGACGCCGCAGGCAACGCCCCTTTTCAGCAGCTCGTCGAGCGATACGCCGTGTGCACGGCACCACGCGCCGCAGTCAAGATAGAGCATATAGGTGCCCTCCGGCTTCGCCAGCGATACGCCCTCAAAGCGCGACGTGACGAAGTCATAGGCAAGCTCCGCGTTCTCCGTCAGCACATGGCGCAGCTCGTCCACCCAGCGCGCGCCTGCATCCGAGTACGCGCCGATGAGCGCGTGGACGGAGAGCACATTCGCGTCATTGTAGTGCGAGAGCGCCGCCTGCCGCGCCACGCGGTCGCGCAAGTAGCGGTTATAGATGATGTGATACGAGCCCACCAGACCCGCAAGGTTGAAGGTCTTGGAGAGCGCGTAGAGTGAGATCGTGCGATCGCGCGCGTCCTCCGACACCGTCTGCGGCGCAATGTGGGTGTGGCCTTCCAGAACCAGATCCGACCAGATCTCGTCGCAGACGACGACACAATCGTTGGCCGCATAGACCTCCATCGCACGCTCGACCTCCCACCGCTCCCAGACGCGGCCGGTCGGGTTGTGCGGCGTACAGAAGATCGCCACATGGATATGATTCTCCTTCAGCTTCCGATCCATATCCTCAAAATCCATGCGCCAGACGCCCGCCTCGTCGCGCTTCAGCTCGCTCAGTACGATCTTGCGCCCGCAGTCTTCGAGCGTATGTGTGAAGCCGATGTAGGTCGGCGCGTGGACGAGCACGGGATCGCCGGGTGCAGAAAACGCCTGCACCGCCGAGGCCACGCCGCCGAGCACACCGTTCTCATAGCCGATGCATTCCTGCGTCAGGCCGACCGCGCCGTTGCGCTCCGTCTGCCAGCGGATGATCCCATCAAAATACGCCTGCGGCGTCTTGAAATAGCCGAAGCACGGGTGCTGCACGCGCTCGGTGATCGCGCGGGTGATCGACGGTGCGGTAGCGAAGTTCATATCCGCGATCCACATCGGAATGCGGGAAAAGCCCGGAGCGATCTCCGCGCCCGGGATCGGGATCACATCGACGGCCAGCGCATCCTTTCCGCGGCGATCAATGATACTGGTAAAATCAAATTCCATTGTCTGTTCTCCTTTGTGCTCCTTTTCCGCGCGCTGCGCGCGCATCATAAGGCCATCTTAAGCTCCGCCCGGGCGGGATGTCAAGTAAATTGCATTTGATTTATTGCAATTCAGCGTAAAATCCCGCATAATGGTGAATAGAACGCGCGCATGCGCGCACAGGAGAGTGAAAACTATGTTTTGCAGAAAATGCGGACAGGAGCTGCGTGACGGCGCGGCGTTTTGTCCAAAGTGCGGTACCCGTACCACGCTGGCTGCCGCACAGCCGGAAGCCGTCTCCGGCGACGCGGAGTTCGACGCGCTGGTCTCTCGCGCGGACGAACTGACAAAGCCGCAGGAGGAGGAAGTGCCGCTGGAGAAACCGGAGAAAAATGATCGCGCCTTCGAACAAGCTGTGGCAGTGCAAACGCCCCCCGTGCCTGTCAGCGAACCGGAGGCGCCGAAAAAACGCGGCCGCGGCGGACTGATCGCGGCGGTCGTGATCCTTGCGATCGCGCTCGGCGCGCTGGCAGGCTTTATGATCTGGAAATTTGTCCTCAGCGGCGGCGGTACCGCTCAGTCCGAGCACGTGAACCGCGAGGCTGCGGACGGGATGGAAAACACAGACGACGAGCGCCCTGAAGACGACGCCGGGAACGGCACCGATGTGCCGGAGGAAAGCGCCGTGCTCGACGAGGCCGAAGATGCGATCGCATCCCTCGACTTTGCCGGCGCGCTCGAGGCGCTCGAGGCGCTGGAGGAACCGGCCGACCGCGCGCGCTACGACGCACTGCTGGCTGCGGCAGAGCTTCACCCTGAAATCGTGAGCGTCTCAGCGGAGGACTTCCCGACCGTCTCTCTCTCGATCCGCCACGGCGGTTCGCTCAGTATCGACCAGCTCACCCTGACCGACAATGGCGCGCACTGCGCCTTAGCCCCGGCTGAAAGCACAGAGGCCGGCGTCTCGGTCTTCACCTGGCAAGCTGCCGACAATGGCGAGAGCCAGGCAAGCCGTCCTGTCACGCTGACCATCGACGCCGGCGGCATTTCTATGGAACTTGCGGCCAGCTACACACCGGTTTTCCGGGAGGCGGCGCTGCGCCTTGTCTCCGCCGATCTGACAGACTTCCCGACCGTGCGCGCATACTTCCGTATCGAGGACGCCGAGACCGGCGAGTCGGTGGAGATCACCACGCCGGACTCTTTCACGCTGCTTGAGCGCGTCAGCGGCGGTGAAGCCGCCGCGCGTGAGGTGCGCGGCCTGCAGCAGCTCGGCAGCGGCGGGCTGTCTGTCTCGCTGATCGCGGACGGGAACGCATCCGCCGCCGACGGCGGGCTGCTCCTTCTCAAAGACAGCCTGTCCGCATTCGCCGGGTCGCTCTCCCTCGGGAACGGCGGCCGCGCGGAGGTGCTCGAGTGCAGCGGCGGCGTCCGCCAGATGTGTCTCTACAGCGAGGAGGCCGCCCGGATCGAAGAGGGCATCCGCAACCTTTTCCCAGGCGGCGAGACCGCGCTCTATGACACGCTGCTTACCGGCGTAGCAAACACCGCGCTGCAGGGCGCTCCCGGCTGTGTCATCGCCATCGTCGCCGGCCCGGACAGCGCCAGCTCGGCCACCGCCGACGAGGTGATCGCGCGTGCGAACAGCCTTGACGTGCCGGTATACCTCATCGGCGTCGGCAGCGGTGTGCCGACTGACACGCTGCGCGCCATCGCGGAGGAGACCGGCGGACAATATCAGGCGATCGACTCCCTGCACGGCCTTTCCGACGCACTGAACGCCATCTATTCCCGGGAAATGGATCTATACGTTCTCGAATATGAGACGGATCCGGCGAGTGTTTCCGATGTATCGCGTACGCTGAGCGTTACGCTCTCGGGCGGCGGTCTGCGCGCGGCATGGGAAGGCTCCTTCGAGCCGTTCGCCGATCCCGGCGTCTACGATCACTCCGGGCGATACGAGCTGTTCACCGGCGATGTATCGTGGGTCGAGGCCGAGGCGCGCTGTGAATCGCTCGGCGGCCATCTCGTCACCATTTCCTCGCAGGAGGAAATGGAGCTTATCATCGGGATGGCGGAAGCAGCCGGGGTCTCCTACCTCTGGCTCGGCGGCCGCACTGCGTATGACGCGTCGGGCAATGTGTACGGCTACTGGGTCACGGGCGAGGACTTCTCGTACCAGAACTGGTCGACGGGCGAGCCGACCGGCGCCGACCGCGACGGCACGGAAGAAAACTGTCTTATGCTCTGGAACATCGAGTCGCTTGGCGGCTGGACCTGGAACGATCAGCGTCCCGATCCGATCGCTGACGGCTTCTATGCCGGAAAGATCGCCTACATCTGTGAATGGGAGTGAGCACATATGAAAACGCAGCGCCGCAGTCCGGGAACGATCATACTTGGGCTTGCGCTGGTTTTGATCCTGATCGCGGAGAGCGTGCTGCTGGTCTGGTTCGTACAGACGCGCGTTCTGCAGACCGCCCCGGCGGACGAAACGCTGTCAAACGACCCGCCGGAGGAGAACCAGCCTGCGCAGCCGCTTCCTGACACGCCGGATGTGCCGGACGCACCGGACACGCCGGAGGATACGGTCGATCAAGCGGCGTCTTTGCCGCAGCCGGATGCGGAACTGCAGCCGGACGAAACACAGCCGGACGAAACACAGCCGGACGAAACACAGCCGGACGAAACACAGCGCCCGGGATCGGACGATCCATACGGCGCGCGGGTGGAGGAGCTTCTTGCGGAGATGACGCTTTGGGAGAAGGTATGCCAGATGTTCGTCATCACGCCGGAGAGCCTGACCGGCTCCGGCACCGTCACGCAGGCCGGCGAGCAGACGCGTCAGGCTCTGGCCGACTACCCGGTCGGCGGCTTGGTGTACTTTGCAGACAACCTCCAATCATCCGAGCAGGTGCGTTCTATGATCTCCAACACGCAGTCCTACTCCGAGCTTGGCCTGCTTATCGCGGTCGACGAGGAGGGCGGCGTTGTGAACCGTCTGATGAACACGCTCGGCACGACGCATTTCGATTCCATGTACTTTTACAAGGACGACGGTGCTCAGACCGCCCACGACAACGCGCAGACCATTGGCTCAGACATCGCATCCTACGGCTTCAACACCGATTTTGCTCCGGTCGCAGACGTCTGGTCGAACCCAAACAACACCGTGATCGGTTATCGCGCCTACAGCGACGATTTTGAGCAGGCCGCGGAGCTGGTCGCCGCAGCGGTCGAGGGCTTCCATGACGCGGGCACGATCTGCACGCTCAAGCACTTCCCCGGCCACGGCGACACCGCCGAGGACTCGCACTACTCCAGCGCCTATGTAGACAAAACGAAGGCGGAATTGGAACAGGAGGAATGGCTGTCGTTTCAGGCCGGGATCGACGCTGGCGCGGATATGGTCATGGTGGGGCATCTGATCGTCCCGGCGCTCGATGATGTGCCGGCTACCATCTCACAGGTCATGATCACCGACATTCTGCGCGGAGAGCTGGGCTTTGACGGCGTCGTCATCACGGATTCTCTCGAGATGAGCGGCATCAGCTCAACCTACAGCTCCGGCGAGCTGGCCGTGCGCGCCATCGAGGCCGGCGTCGACCTGCTGCTCGAGCCGGTGAGCTTTCGCGCTGCGGTCAACGGCGTTATGGACGCTGTGGAGAACGGCCGCCTGAGCGAGGAGCGCATTGAGGAAAGCGTGCGCCGCATTCTCACTTTAAAGCTGAAATATGGTATTCTTGCATAAGTAGGCGTTGACATTTCCGCTCCGTTTGGTTAAACTGTTATATGAGGAGTTATTCTCCTCCGTCCGCCTATTCCGGCGGCTCCAGTCATGAAAAACGAAAGGATGATCCACAGTGTTAATCGGTGAAATCTTGGAAAAAGCCCCTGTCACAGAATCGTGGCAGCTAACAGCGAACAAAGTGGCCGACACGGTCCGCAATATCTGGCTTGAAAACAAGCAGAAGGGCATCTCCGCCTGGGAGCAGTCCTTTGTCGAGTCGTCCGAGCAGGTCGCCCAGCTTCGCGATGAAGGCTTTAAGGACGTCTACAAGATCGACTACATCTTCAAGTGGTGGGACAACTTCGACGATCCTGACGGTCTTGCCGGCGAATTCAACGTCATTTGGAAGATCGAGAACGAAAATGGCAATGCGTTTTATAAGACCGTCTGCCGCCTTGCCAACCGAGACTTCATCCTTGGTACTTATTCCGCCGAGACGCGCAAGCGCGAAGCGTTCCGCGCGGAGTTCCAGCAGGCGTTCGAAACCTGGCGCAAGCTGTTCCAGGCACTGTAATCCTGAAAAAACCGACGCGGCAAAAGGGCGGTGCTCGTAAAACAGTAACCTGCATTTCTCTGGGACAGGCG
>CAZJBT010000039.1:0-16220 GCA_964544345.1 uncultured Oscillospiraceae bacterium | reverse complement strand
GCAGAAGGATCGGATCTGCGCCGACGGCGGCGATGATGACGTCTGGCTTGACCTCTTCGACGAGCGCTCTGTCGGCTTTGGTGTTCAGGCGGATATCGATGGGCAGTGCCATGACCTTGGCGGCCTGGCTCTCCCGGTAGCGGCGCATCGGCACCTTAAAGTCTGCGCCGCTGTCGGCAAATTTCAGCGCGCCGCCGAGCTTCGGCTGCTCGTCGACCAGGACGACCTCATGCCCCTTCTCGTATGCGGTCAGCGCAGCCTGCATGCCACCGGGGCCGCCGCCGACGATGAGCACCTTGCGCTTTTTCGTCTGCGGCAGGGGATGGAAATAATCGCACTCGCGGCCGATGATCGGGTTGACGGAGCAGCGGATCACGCGGTTGGCCATCATGCCGGACTGGCACTCGCCGCAGCGCAGGCACGGCGTGATCTGATCTGCCTCGCCGCGGACGACCTTTTTCGGCAGGAACGGATCGGCGATCAGCGCACGACCCATCGCGATGCAGTCCGCGTGTCCTTCGGCGAGGAACTGCTCCATGTCGTCGGGCATATTGAACGCGCCGACCGTAAGCACCGGCGTCTTGACGTGCTTTTTGATCTCCGCAGCAAGGTTGCTGTTCTCCATATCCTTCTGGAATGCGCCGGGATGCATCAGAACGGCGGAATACTCCTCCTGCTGCGTGCCGGCGGAGACGTGGATCAGATCGACCTTGCCATCGAGCATCTTGGCGATCTCCACGCCCTCCTCGATCCCATAGCCGCCCTCGCAGCGCTCGGCGCCAGAGATGCGGATCTCGATCGGGAAGCTGCGTCCGACCCGCGCGCGGATCTTCTCTATGACGAGCAGAGGAAAACGCATGCGGTTTTCCAGGCTGCCGCCCCACTGGTCGGTACGGTGATTGGTCATTTTGGAGATAAACTGATGCAGAAGCCAGCCATGGCCGCCGTGGATCATGACCATGTCGAAGCCGAAGGACTTGGCGTTGCCGGCCGCCTCGGCAAACTTATCTGCGATCTCATATATTTGCTCCTCGGTCATTTCCTCGACCGTGTCGCCCCATTCGTCGACATAGCCGGACGGGCCGATCGCGTTCTTGCCGCCGATGAATTCCGGCGAGCAGAGCGCGCCGCCGTGGTCGATCTCGACCGAGGCCGCTGCGCCGTGGGAGTGGATCGCGTCCGCCAGCTCAACGAGGTAGGGCGCAGCGGACGGGTCGTTGATGCCGACCTGCTGCGGATGGCTGCGGCCGGTGTCCAGATCGACGATGACGTCGCCAACCGTGACAAGCGCGCAGCCGCCCGCGGCGCGCAGCTTGTAGTATTCGATGTTGGATTTGGAATAGTGCTCATCCGGGCCAAGCTCGGCCAGCGAGGTCGGTGCGGAGAACATCCTGTTTTTCAAAGTCAGCCCGGCCAACGTGATTGGCGCGGTCAGATACGGAAACTTGGTCATGGCGCAACTTCCTTTCTGCTTGTTCATCATATTATTATAGAGGTATGGAACGGGAATGTAAAATCGAATATTTGAATAGCATTCATGCACTGACAACTGCAGAACGCTGCATGGTAAGCTAATGCAAAAGGCGTATTAATCCAATGCAAAACAGGAATTGGACATCGGCTCGTGCTGATTGTATATTGACAATCAATGGGGAAGGGGATCTATTTTAAGAAAGGAAGTAATCAAGAATGGAAATGAAAAAGCGGCTGTTGGCCGGACTTTTGGCAGCGGTGCTGGTTTTTTGCCTCGCAGCGTGCAGCTCAGAAGAAAAAACGCCTGATTCACCAGATGCCAGCGAGAGCAATGACGCGGTCGATCAGACGCCGCAGGATGCCGGTGCCTCGGACGAGACCCCGGCAGACGGCCGGACGCTCACGATCGGCACGACCGAAAACATGAAGGGCTTCAATTTTACGCAGGATTCCTCGCTGGTAGGCAGCTACCTCTGCTATGATGGCCTGTTCATGATGAATCCTGAAACAGGCAGCATGGAGCCGCTACTCGTAGAGGACTACTATTTTGAGGATAATCTGACGCTTGTTCTCCAACTGAAGGACGGCGTTTATTTCAGCAGCGGCGATCAACTGACCGGAGAAGATGTGCTCTATACCTTTGAGCGCTATATCATTGATAACGCACAGCTTGCGCCGTATTATACCTATTTCGATTTCGATAGCAGCACTGTGTCCGACGACGGCCTGACCGTTACGCTCAAATACAATCAGGAGTTTGGCCCCGCCCTCGCGTTCCTGGATCGCCCGATCGAGTCGAAAGCCTATGTTGAATCGCATCTCGATTACACGGACAACGCCTGGTGGAACGAAACCTGCGGCTCCGGGCCGTACGCCTGTGTGGAGAATGTGGACGGAGACCATGTGACCTTTGCGCTCCGCGAGGATTACTGGGGCGACGAAACATATGACTATCAGACGATCACATTCAAGTATTACGGCGATGTGACGGCTATGGGCATTGATTTTGAAACAGGAGCGCTGGACATGGTGCTGGGAGCCATGTCGGAAGATGCCGAGCGCGTTGAGGGCGGCAGTGTTGCGCACAGTGCGGTCGCATATTCCCCGCAGGCCAACTGCCTGCTGCTGTGCTTTGACGAGACGCTCTATCCGCAGTTCGCCGATATCAAGGTGCGCGAGGCGGTTGCGCACGCGATCGACTACGAGGCGCTTGGCGTCGCGGCCTATGGCACGCTGTTCCAGGTTCCGACCTCCACCTTGTCGGAGGATATGAACTATTACTACAATGTTGGTACCTATACCTATGATCCGGAGCTAGCCAAGGGTCTGATGGAAGAGGCCGGCTATGCGGACGGCTTTGCGATTGACGTCGTCTATGCGCAGTCCACCACGACGGCAAATCTCTGGGAGTGCCTGCAGGCCTACCTGGCGGAGATCGGAATTACTGTGAATCTGTCCGGATATGACCGCGGCACCGCCGTCCCGATGTTTATTCAGGGACAGACGGCCGCCATGACGATGGAGTCTACCGGCGGCTGCCCGCAGCGCGAGCCGTATCTGGCCTACTCGTCCATGTACGAGGGCGTCGGCATTTTCCCAGCGGCGCAGATGAACTATCCCGAGCTGCAGGAGTACCTGACGGAGGCGCTCTCCAACGACAATGCCACGCGAGCCGAGGCGTTGAAAAACGCCCAGATCTGGTTCTATGAGAACTATGAGGCGATCCCGTTGGTCGATATTACTGACGCGATCCTTTATAATACAGAAACCGTTGGTTCGGTCAATCTGCTCAGTACGACCAACGCCAACCTGCGTTTTGTTTCTGCGCCGTGAGGCGCAATACGGCGGCCGGAAGGCCGCCGTATTTGTGCAATATCTAAATAAAACCGATACCTGTTGTGCATTGTACTTTTCCAAACAAAAAGAATATACTATAAGAGGAGTATTCGGGCTTGTCCCAATATCACAGCAACTGAAACGATGAGGAGTTGGAACTATGGCAAGAATCTTTACCGCCGAGGAAAAGCTCGGCCGATGGGAAGACCAGCGTGAGATCAAGAACCTGATGGGTCGCATGTCAGCGGACTATACGCTGAAAAAAGAGGCCGAAATGTTCGACAAGTATTGGAGCCAGAAGCAGTCTGATGTCTGTCTCGGTATCAATACCGGCTATTTTACAGGTGCGGACAACGTGCGGCGCTACTATGCCAATCAGGGTGAGCGTATCGCGCTCGAGAGCAAACTGATCTATGAGCGCTTCCCGGATAATTTTACGGACAAGACGCTGGAGGAGGTCTATGGCGTCGGCATGATGACGTATCGTCCGGTGGACACCGGCGTCATCGAGCTTTCCGAGGACGGCGCCACCGCCAAGGGCATCTGGTGCATCCGCGGCTCGTACTCGCTGCTCACCGCCGGCGGCCCGCAGGGCTTCTGGGAGTGGGGCTGGTTCGCCGTCGACTTTGTCCGCGAGGATGACGAGTGGAAGATCTGGCATATGCTCTATCTGCGTGAGGTCGACCGTCCGTGCGGCTCGCCGTGGACAGGCTCGAAGAAGGAATATGACGAGCTTCCCGAGTTTGCCGCCATGAAGGACTTCAAGTACGCCGAGCCGAACGTGCCGTGCACCGTGCGCGAGGAGTACAGCGCGTCCCGTCCGTTCACGCCGTCTCCGCGTCTGCCGGAGCCGTATACCACCTTTGCTGAGACATTCAGCTATGGCATTTGAGAGGGGAGGCGCTAAAAGATGAGAGTGAATGTTCCGTATACCAATGATGAGCGCGTGGAGCGCATCTGGGATAAAGAAAAAGTTGTGCAGACGATGAACCGTCATGCCTACTATCTGTCGAACGAAATGCGCCGTGAGGCCATCAACGATCTTTGGGTTCGCGAGCCGGGCAATCAGGCGACCGCGTCGCTCGGCTACAACACTGGCTACTTTGTCGGCATTGAGGAAGTTGCCCGCCAGCTTGTTGTGTTCCGCGATGAGCAGCGCTATGCGCGCCTGAAGCCGTTCTGCGACGCGAACCCCGAGCTCAAGCTCTGCAAGGAAAACCTGGGTCTTGGCTGCGCGGAGATGCATACCTCGACCACGCACCTTGTGTACATCGCAGACGACGGCAAGACGGCTCGTTACCTGGGCTACCGTCCGGCGTTCCAGTCCACCGGCCTGCCGGACGGCACGGCCAAGACCTACTTTGACCTCGGCTTGGTGTTCGCCGACCTCATCAAAGAGGGAGACGAGTGGAAGCTCTGGCATCTGGTTCTCGAGCATGACCACACCGTGGAAGCCGGCCATAACTATGCAGATACCCCGGTCAAGCTGCCCGAGGGCGAGCATGACCCGTTGGAAGAGGATTATGGCACCCCGACGATCCCGTACACTGTCTATGATCCGTTCTATGGCTGGGAGTATATGTTCCAGGATATGCCGAAGCCGTACGCAACCTACACGGACAAAGAGAGCTATGGCCCGAAGGGTGATCTGGGCAAGCCCTACTATGATCGCGAGCGTCGCTGAGAGGGAGGAGGCAAACCATGAAAAAGAATTTGACGTTTGAACAGCGCCTGCACAACGCGGAGGGCAGCCAGACTGTTGAGGAATACAAGGCTCGCCACGCGTATCTGCACGGCGTCAGCTACTCCCGTGAGGAGTGGGACTTCATGTGGCTCAAGTCCCCGAACTGCACCTGGGCTCACCAGTTTGGCCGCATGGTTGGCTATGAGGAGGTCTATATCAACTCGGTCGGCCACACCGACAATATGGCCATGCGCTCCATGGGCGAGATGATCCGGAATTACCCAGAATATCAGGGCCATGATATCCGCTCCACCGGTTCGTCGGGCGTCCACGTTCTGGCGTCCGATGTTATCGAGGTCGCGGATGATGGCCTGAGCGCCCGTTCCTTCTACCTGACTCCCGGCACGCTGACCGGCCCGATCGGCTTTGATGGCCAGCATCGCGGCGGCGTCTGGCTGTGGGAGCGCTATGGTTCCGACTTCGCCTTTGTCGACGGAGAGTGGAAGTGGTTCCACGAGCAGGTCTGCCCGGATATCGCGGGCGACTACGATGTTGGCAACTGGGCGCGCAACCGCTTCCTCGATTTTATCGAGAACGACTGCACCGTCGGCGAGCTGGGCGGCCGTCCGGCACAGTTGACAGAACCCGGCATGCTGCATGCCGATTACACGGTTGTCCAGACCGTACAGGATACGGTTCCCGCGCCGAAGCCCTACCAGACCATGGACGATAACAACACCTATTCGCCCGGCCGCTGGGATGCGACTGGCAAGGTCACTGTCAAGGTCGACCATGTTGCGGTCGCGGACTATGACGCGCAGAACCACGGCGATCCGTTTGGCAAGATCCGCCAGGACACCTGATCTGTCCGATATTCCCGTGCGCCGCGGTGATTCTCCTGCTCCGGGGAAGCCCCTGTGAATACTGTCTGCTCATGAAATTCGCGGCCGCCGTTGGAATATAAGGAAGCCCGCACCCGGGTCGGGGTGCGGGCTTCTGCCTTGTCCGTGACAAAAGTTATGCGATGTGGTATGATGAAACTAAACCCACGACTTCCCGGCGGCGCAGCGCGCCGGAGAGTTCAAAAGACAATTGGCCGGCATGCCGGCCAGAGGAGGAAGTTAAATGTCAGAATTTGTTTATCAACCCAATGCCGGTCAGACCTATCTCCCGTTTTTGGAGAATATCCATATCGATCCGCTGCCGTTTGTGCCGCTGGATCGCCCCGCGCCGGAATACCCGACGCCTGTTGTCCGCGAGGAGTATGCCGCGCGCGGCTACCTGCTCGCCACCAGCGCGCAGCATTTCCTGCCGGGCGTGACGCCCGAGATGCTCGACTGGTTCTGGGCAAACATGGAAAAGTGCTACTATCTCTGGGCGCCCGGCTCACACAAGCGCTTTAACTGGGTCAAGCCGCCTGTCAGCTATGGCTTTACGAGATCTGCGCACATGATCTCTGAGGTCATGGTGCCCGGCGGGCCGGTGTTCGGAGGCGACGGCGTGCAGATCAACCGCATGGATTTGGAGGAGTTCCCGCTGGAAAGCTGCCTGGAGCACGTCATCATGGAGTGTGTCCGCAATGACCTTGGTGAGTTCGTCGATGCGACGATCCATATGTGGGAGGCCGCCCCCGGCGGCACGAACCATATCGTCTGCAGCGTCGTCAACACAAAAGTGTCCGCGCCGCCTTCGTTCGTGTTTGCCAATCCCGCCGCGGCTGCCACACCGGAGCAGAGCGCCTATCACTCCGAGTATGAGGCGTCCATGTGGCCGAAGTTTCTGCCGCAGATGTACGCGCTGTGGAAGGATCATCCCGATCCGTCCCAGAGCGTCCGCTGCGACCTGCGCGTCCGCCGCACGGAGGACGGGAGATATGCATACATCGCCGAGAACGGCCCGGTGACAGTGGGCTGAGGTGAACAGCGCTGACTTGGCGTTCCGGGAACTTTCTCACCGCATTTTCGTCTTAACAACAGACACGCTTTAACAGCAGATACGCTGCGTGTCGGATCTGCGAAAGGAGCAAAACAGCATGAAATTCAAGAAAATACTTGCCATTTTATTGGCGCTCGGCGTTTTGACTGCCTTTGCCCGCCTGTAAATCAGACGAGGATGCGGCCGACCAAGGCGGCGCAGACGGCGAGGTGGAGTCGGCTCTGCCCGGCGGCACGGAGGACGAAACAGGCGAGATAGATCCGGCCGATCAGCCGGAAGAACCAGAGGAGGAGACGCCGGACGCACCGGAAGGCGAAGCGCCGGAGCAGGAGAGCGTGACCGTCACGCTCTACACCGGCAATGAGAACGCCGACGGCCTGGACGAGACGCAAACGGAGCTTGCGGAGCTTTCGCCGGATGAGTTGATCGCGGCGCTGGTCGAAGCAGAGGCGATCCCGGAACAGACCAAATGCCTCTCGTTTGAGCAGAGTGAGGACGGCAAACGGATCTGTCCGAGCCATTCGCCGGGACGTGCAGAGCGCTGGCACGGCGGGCGAGCTTATGATCCTTTACAGCCTGGTGAATACGTTCCTGGATGCATTCGGCACCGACGAGCTGACCCTGACCGTTGAGGGCGAACCGCTGGAAACGGGTCACAATATCTATGACGAGCCGATGGAATAGTTCAATGTCGCGGTCATTATAGATTGAACAGTATAAGCCCGACTGTGGGAAAACCCGCGCCGGTCATTTGACCGGCGCGGGTTTTTAGCCCCGTTGTTTTGGTGGTGACATGGGATACCGCTTTGCGGAGAGCGTCAAGCCTGGAAAAACTGCGGCAGGGGAATGCCCTGCCGCAGCGGTGGAACCGATCAGATCTTATTGTCAGAGCCGAGCACGTCGACGATTTTGTGGCGAACCATCGCGCGGATATTGTCGCGGCCAGGCGTCAGGTATTTACGCGGGTCGAACTCCTCCGGGTGCTCGACCAGATACTGCCGCACGCCGGCGGTCATTGCGAGGCGAAGGTCGGTATCGATGTTGATTTTGCACACGGCCATCGTGGCGGCGCGGCGCAGCAGATCCTCGGGGATGCCGATGGAATCATTGAGACGGCCGCCGTTGGCATTGATGGTAGCGACATGCTCAGGCACCACGCTTGACGCGCCATGCAACACGATCGGGAAGCCGGGCAGGCGCTTTTGAACCTCCTCAAGAATGTCGAAGCGAAGCTCTGGCGTTTGGCCGGGCTTGTACTTGAACGCACCGTGGCTGGTGCCGATGGCGATGGCGAGACTGTCGACGCCGGTGCGCTCGACAAACTCCTGCACCTCCTCGGGACGGGTGTAGGACGAATCCTCGGCCGAGACGTTGACTGCGTCCTCGATGCCGGCCAGACGACCCAGTTCGCCCTCGACGACGACGCCGTGGTCGTGCGCGTACTCGACGACCTCGCGGGTCATGCGAATGTTTTCCTCGAACGGGTGCTTGCTGCCGTCGATCATGACAGAGGTGAAGCCGCCGTCGATGCAGCTTTTGCAGACGTCAAAGTTCTCTCCGTGGTCGAGGTGGACGCAGATCGGCAGGTCGGTGTCCTCCAGCGCGGCCTCGATGAGCTTCATCAGGTAGACGTGCTTGGCGTATTTCCGCGCGCCTGCGGACACTTGGAGGATCAGCGGAGACTGCACCTCGGCAGCCGCTTCGGTGATGCCCTGGATGATCTCCATATTGTTGACATTGAAAGCGCCGATGGCATAGCCGCCTTCGTACGCTTTTTTGAACATTTCGGTTGTTGTGACAAGAGGCATTGGTATCCACTCCTTTTATACTGCTATCTTAGCAACTTCCAGACGGAAAAGCAAGCTGTTTGATTTACTTTTCCACCTGTTTGCGCTATAATACAAGGCAAATAGTCTAAGAAGCTGGAGGAGAATAGTATGAGTGTTCTGAGAGGTTCGTGCATCGTCGGCCAGTCCGGCGGCCCGACCGCGGTCATCAATGCGAGCGTGTACGGCGTCATCCGCACAGCGCTCGAGCATGAGGCGATCACGAAGGTCTACGGCGCGGAGCATGGCATCCGCGGCGTGCTCGACGGCAAGCTCTTTGACATGGGGCTTGAATCGTCTGAGGAGCTGGCGCTGCTGCCGTATACGCCGTCATCCGCGCTTGGTTCTGTGCGCTATAAGCTCAAATCGCCGGAGGAGGATGAGACGGACTACGAGCGGATCTTGGAGACGTTCAAGAAGTACGATGTGCGTTATTTCTTCTATATCGGTGGCAATGATTCGATGGACACCTGCGCCAAGGTCAGCCGCTATATGCAGAAGGTCGGCTATGAGTGCCGCGTGATCGGCGTGCCTAAGACCATCGATAACGATCTGTACGGTATCGACCATTGCCCGGGCTTTGGCTCGGCTGCGAAGTATATCGCGACCACATTTATGGAGGTCTATCTCGACGCGCGCGTCTATGATACCGGTACCGTGACGATCATCGAGTGCATGGGTCGCCATGCGGGCTGGTTGACGGCCGCCGCCGCGCTTGCTGGGATGAAGGGCTGCGGCCCTGACCTCATTTACCTGCCCGAGGTCGACTTCGATATGGAGCAATTCCTGGCAGATGTGGCGCGGGTGTATGGGGAGACTGGCTACTGCATCGTCGCCGTCTCCGAAGGCGTCCACTACGCTGACGGCAGCTTTGTTTCCGAGGCTAAGACGGCCGCGACAGACGGCTTTGGCCACGCGCAGCTTGGCGGTCTGGCAGCGATCCTGGCAGACGCGGTCAAAGAGCGTACCGGCGCGAAGGTGCGCGGCATCGAGCTGAGTCTGCTCCAGCGGTGCGCGGCACATGTGGCCTCAGGCACCGACATCGCTGAGGCGTTCGCGCTCGGCGCGGCGGCGGTCGCCGCCGCAGTCGATGGCGTGACCGGTATGATGGTCGGCCTGAAGCGCCGCCCTGGCGAGAAGTACGAGGTGGAGCCGGAGCTGCTTGAGCTAGACAAGGTCGCTAACTTCGAGAAGAAGGTACCGCTTGCGTGGATCAACGACGCGCACAACGGCGTGACGCAGGACTTTATCGACTACTGCGCGCCGCTCATCGCCGGAGAGAGCAAGCTTGTCCGTGAAGATGGCCTGCCGCGCTTTGCGAACCTGAAAAAAATCTATGCAGAGTAACAACGAGCCGGAGCGGTTTGCCCGCTCCGGCTCATTGTTAAATAAGTGCCAGCGACCGCAGCAGGAAGATCCAGAACGTCAGCGTGACGGAGGAGAGCAGCGTAGCCGCTACGACGATGGACGCGGTCAAGATGCTGTCGTTGTGCATGTTTTTTGCCATGATGTAGCACGAAACAGTAGTCGGCGAGCCGGTCATGATGAGGATCGCGATCAGCTCGCTGCCGCGCAGGCCGAGCGCTGCGGCGATGGGAAGAAAGAGGACGGGCAGAAAGACGAGCTTGATCGCAGTGGCCCATGCGGTCGGCTTGAGCTTTTGGAGCGCCTTGCGCCCTTCAAATGTCGCGCCGATGGAGAGCAGCGCGATCGGCGTGGCCGTCGCGCCGAGGTTGGAGATGACCTTGAGCGGCACTGCCGGGATAGGCAGATCGAACAGCGCGAAGGGAAGCCCGAGCAAGATCCCGATGATGATGGGATTTTTGGCAACATTGAGGCACGCTGCTTTGACGGGACTTCCGGCGCCCGGCTGCGGCGCGGAAAACGTCAGAATGACAACGGAGAGAATGTTGAACAGCGGCACCGCTGCGACGATCATCAGCGGCGTCATACCCGGAGCGCCATAGATGTTTTCCACAAATGCGACGCCCAGGATTGCCGCGCTGCCGCGCGCCGCTCCCTGCGAAAACGCGCCGACGAGCGATTTGTCCTTCAAAAATACGCGCGCGAGCGCCCAGATGCCGAGGAACATTACCGCTGTGCCGACCATACAAAATAAGACGAACGTCAAATTGAAATCCTGCCGCAGGTCGCTCTGGGCGATGTCCTTGAACAGCAGGACGGGGAGCGCGACTTTAAAAACGAATTTATCTGCAACTGCGCAGAAGCTCTCGTTCAACAGATGGATCCGACGCAGGAAGTAGCCGATCACGATCAGCAAAAAAACCGGCATCGTTGCATTGAGCGCGAATACAAAGCTGTCCATCAGGCGCCTCCCAAAGAAGAGATCGGAGCGATTATAGCATTTTACCGCGAAAAAAACAAGGCGGGTGAATTTTACGCTTGACTGTCAAGCGGCTCGACAGTGTATCATGAAAGAGAAAGGAGGCAAAGTGAGGATGAATATTCGAGAGGTAGAGGAGAAAAGCGCGCTGCCCCGTGCCAATATCCGGTTCTATGAGCAGGAGGGGCTGCTCTCGCCGCAGCGCAGGCCGAACGGCTACCGCAACTATTCCGAAGAGGATGTCGTCACACTCCAGCGCATTCGTCTGCTGCGCAGCCTGTCAGTTCCGATAGAGAAGATCCGCGCCCTGCAGAGCGGGGAGACGGAGCTGGACGCGGTGCTGTGCGAGGCATCAGAGCTGCTCAGCCGCGAGGCAGTGGAAAAGGAGCGCGCCCGCTCAGTCTGCGACAAGGTGCAGCGCGACGGCGCGCGCTACGCGACGCTCGACGCGGGAAAATATCTCGATGCGCTTTCGCACGGCGAGGACAAGAGCCTGTCCGCACCGGTAAAGGCACCGGTAAAGCTTCGGCCGAACGCCGCTGTGCCCGCCTGGCAGCGCTTTCTTGCTCGAGAGATTGATAATTTGCTCTGTACCTTGCTCCTGCTTGCGCCGATCGTGGCGGCGTTTCGTATCAATATCAGCGCGGTAGGCTTGTTGTTCACATGGTTTGTCTCGTTCCTGGCGATGCTTTTCATGCTCCTCCTGGAGCCGCTGCTGCTCCGCCGCTTTGGGACGACGCCGGGCAAGTGGATGTTCGGCCTATTCCTGCGCGACGCAGACCGTGACTGCCGCCCGTCGTATTCCGATGGCTTGGTGCGCACAGCGAGCGTCCTTTGGAGTGGCATGGGCTTTCAGATCCCGATCTACAGTCTGATCTGTCTCGTCAAGAGCGCGAAGCGCGCTCTGAATGAAGAATTGCAGCCTTGGGAGCTGGGGGAGAACGGCGATATCATCTATACCGTTCGCCGCCGCCGACTGTATCTGAGAATTCCGGCGGTCGCAGCGGTGCTGGCTGTTGTCTTCGCTGCTGCCGTGTTCGCTGCCGGCTGGGCATCCCTCCCGATCCACCGCGGCGACCTGACCGTCGCGGAATTTGCGGAGAATTACAATGAAAGCCTCCGCTATTATGACTTCGACGGACTCCTATGCGAAATGATGGAGGACGGTTCTTTGGTGACGGCCAGAACCTATAATAGCCCCAACGCCGGTGATATCACCTATGTGACGGATGATGAGCAGATCCGTTACTCGCTCTCTGACGGTATTCTCACGCAGGTGACCTACACACCGTCTGTTGCTGCCGATCAGCATTTCGGTATCAGCGGTTTTTATGGATTCTACATGAAATTTCTGGCGCTTTCCTTTGCCGGGGCGCAGGCTGACCTGGGCTTCACGGATCAAGGCCGCGTGGAGATGCTGGATTGGATCTCCGCCTTAGAGCCTGGCGTCAGCACCTTTACGCTCGGCAATACGACCCTGGCCTGCGAGTTCCTCTGCGACGGCTATCAGCTCATCCGTTCCGACGGCGCGTATTTTATGACTCCCATCGAAGGGGAGTCTCAACACTTCTCCCTTCAATTCACAATGACCCGCAGATAAAAAGGCTGCTGTCCCAAGACGGCAGCCTTTTTATCTGCCGATCTGTTAGGGTGCATTTTGTTCGCGTTGACACAAATTCTTCCATCTGTTAAAATGAGGTCAGAAAATCTGCGGTTTCGCAGAAGGAGGAGGAGCTATGCTGAAACGAATCTGGTCTTTTGTCGGCGCGTATAAGAAGCAGACGCTGATCGTCCCCGTCTTTATCTGCGTGGAAGCGGCGATCGAGCTTGTGCTGCCAATGCTGATGTCGGAGATCATCGACGGCGGCTTTCTTGCCGACAATTCCGCATATGTGCTGCGGATGGGCGCGGCGATGGTGCTCTTGACCCTGATCTCTCTGACGTTCAGCATACTGGGCGGGCGTTTTGTCGCCATTGCCGGTATGGGCTTCGGCAAAAACGTCCGCAAGACTCTGTTTGAAAAGGTACAGCAGTTCACATTTTCAAGCCTGGATCGTTTCAGCACTGGCTCGCTCATTATCCGTCTGACAACGGACGTGACCAATCTCCAGAATGCATTTATGCTGGTCGTGCGCACCTGCGTGCGCGCGCCGGCACTGATCGTGGCTGCTGCTGTCGTCACCTGGATCGTCAACTGGAAGCTCTCGCTCATCTTTATCATTTCCGTTCCGATCGTCTCGCTTGTACTGATTGCGATCTCGGTACAGGCGTACCCGCGCTTTGTTCGCCGCATGGAGCGAACCGACGAGATGAACAGCGTGCTTCAGGAGGATCTCTCCGGCATTCGCGTCATCAAGGCGTTTGTCCGAGAGACGCATGAGAAACAGCGCTTTACCGATTCGTGTGTACGCGTCCGGTTTGCACAGGTCATGGCGGAAAAGCTGACGATTTTGCAGAACCCCGTGTCGAAGATCGGTAATTACATCTGCGTGCTGTTTGTCTACTGGCTCGGCAGCCAGTATGTCATTGGCGGAACCATGCAGCCCGGCGAGCTGTTCAGCTTCAGCAGCTATGTGTTCTTCGGCTACATCGGCATCATGCAGATCGGCACGATTATCGTCAACCTGGTGACGGCGCGCGCCTCGCTTTCGCGCGTCTTCGAGGTGCTCGACGAACCGGTCGCTATTCTCGACGGCTCCGGCGGCGTCGAGGTGGAGGAAGGCTCTGTGGAATTCCGCCATGTTTCCTTCGGCTACACGAAGGGCGTCGACCCTGTGCTCAAGGACATCAGCCTGCGCATCGAGCCGGGGGAGACGGTCGGCATCATTGGCGGTACCGGCGAGGGCAAGAGCAGTCTTGTCCAGCTCATTGCGCGGCTCTATGATATCTGGGACGGCGAGCTGCTCGTCTCCGGGCATGATATCCACAGCTATGCGCTCACCGATTTGCGCCGCGGCGTGTCGATGGTGCTGCAGAACAATACGCTCTTTACCGGCACGGTAGCCGAGAATCTGCGCTGGGGCGACCGCGAGGCGACTGACGAGCAGCTTGTGCAGGCCTGCCGCGCGGCCTGCGCGGACGAGTTTATCCGTGCGCTGCCAAGCGGCTATGATACGATGCTTGGCCGCGGCGGCGTCAACCTGTCCGGCGGACAAAAGCAGCGGCTGTGCATCGCCCGGGCGCTGGTACGCCGTCCGAAAATCATCATTCTCGACGACTCTACCTCCGCAGTCGATACGATGACTGACCGCTCCATCCGCGAAGCGCTCCGTATGGAGCTTGGCTCCATCACCACCATCATCATCGCCCAGCGTATCGCTTCGGTCAAGGATGCGGACAAGATCGTTGTGCTCGATGAGGGTCGCATCAGCGCGGTCGGCACGCACGACGAGCTGCTTGGCAGCAGCGCGATCTATGCCGAGGTTTGGCAATCGCAGAGAAAGGGGGCGGAGTGATGTCGGCGTACAGCTATAATCAGCTCTCGAGCAAGCCCAAAAGCCTGGGGGCTACGGCAAAGCGCATGGCTCATTATCTCGGCAATTATAAGCTCACGCTCCTGGCCGTGCTGCTTGCGGTCATCGTGAGTGTGGCCGCGTCCATCGCCGCAAACTATGTGTTCAAGCCATTGATGAACAACTATGTCGTACCGCTGATCGGGCGAGCCGATCCGGATCTTACCGGCCTGGCTCGTGTAGTGCTCATCATGGCGATCATCTATGCTGCCGGCACGCTGGCTGGCTGGGTCTACAGCCGCATCATTCTCACCGCCTCGACCGGCACGGTGTTGAAGCTGCGCTGTGACCTGTTTGAGAAGCTGCAGACGCTGCCTATCCGCTATTTCGATACGCATTCGCATGGCGAGATCATGAGCCGGTTCACCAATGACACTGACACCATCAATCTTATGATCAGCCAATGTATCCCGGAGCTGTTCAATTCCGCGCTGACCGTCGTGGGCGTTGTGGTCTGTATGCTGCTGCTCAGCCCGGTCATGACGGCCTTTCAGGCGTTGATCGTCGTTGTGATGCTCGTCGCGTCGAAGAAGATCGGCAGCGGCAGCGCAAAATATTTCAAGGCGCAGCAGGAGCAGCTCGGTGCAGTGAACGGCTATATCGAGGAGATCATCGACGGCGAAAAGGTCGTCAAGGTATTCAGCCGCGAGCCGGAGACCAATGCGGCCTTCGAACAGCTCAATGACGAACTGTGCCGCGTTTCGACCAAGGCGAATATTTATGCGAATATCTTGTTCCCGTGCGTCGGCAACCTCGGCAATCTCCAGTACGCCCTGACCGGAACGGTAGGCGCGCTGCTGGCGCTCCGCGGACTGCTCGACGTCGGCACGCTGACGGCGTTTATCCTGTTCTCACGCAACCTGTTTACGCCGATCAGCCAGTTTTCTCAGCAGGTCAACACGATCCTTGCCGCGCTCTCCGGCGCGGAGCGCATTTTCCGCTTCCTCGATGAGGAGCCGGAGCAGGACGAGGGAGTCGTGACGTGCGAACAGGCAGACGGTGCGCGCGTATGGGTCTTGCAGGATGGAACGCGCCGCCCGGTCGCGGGGGAAATCGAGCTGAGTGACGTCCATTTTGCCTATGAGCAGGAGAAGCCGGTTCTGCGCGGCATCTCCTGTACGGCCAGACCCGGGCAGAAGATTGCCTTCGTCGGTTCGACCGGCGCGGGCAAGACGACCATCACCAACCTTATCAACCGTTTCTATGATATCGACAGCGGCGCGATCACGTTTGACGGTATTCCGCTTAGCCAGATCCGGAAGCCTGATCTGCGCGGCACGCTTTCCATGGTGCTGCAGGACACACGCCTGTTCTCTGGCACGGTGCGCGAGAACATCCGCTACGGCCGGCTTGACGCGACGGACGCCGAGGTGGAACAAGCGGCGGGCAGAGCCAACGCGCACTTCTTCATCAGCCATCTGCCGCAGGGCTACGATACGGTGCTCACCGCCGATGGCGCCAATCTCAGCCAGGGGCAGCGCCAGCTTCTCGCGATCGCGCGCGCTGCGGTAGCGGATCCCGCGGTGCTGATCTTAGACGAGGCGACCAGCTCCGTGGACACCCGAACCGAGGCGCTCATCGAGCAGGGGATGGATCGTCTCATGGAGGGG